>JBFMHL010000320.1:0-7583 GCA_040753055.1 Thermodesulfobacteriota bacterium
CCGCTTTTGAAAAAGCGGCTTTTCCCCCCTCCCCCGCAAAAAGTTTTTCCCATCCTTTAATCAGTTTTTCACTCCGTGCCTTACACCGAGATCACCTTGTCGGCGAGCTGCATGGACGTTACGATGTCCATCATGTTGGTGGTTTCGCCCAGGGCTTTTTTCTCCAGCAGTGCGAAGTGGTTCAGGCAGGTGCCGCACACCAGGATGGTGGTCCCGTTCTTCTCGAGGGCGGCCAGGTCGGCCAGGGCGGGGGAGCCTTCCACCGCCAGCTTCACTCCGTTGTTCACCAGCACGAGCCGCCACAGGTCCCGGCCCATTTCGGGCAGGGTTTTGAGGAACGAGGCCATGAGCTTTTTGCCCAGCTCGTCGTCGCCCACGCCGATGCGGTCGGTGGGGCAGAAGACCAGGATCTTGGCGGCGGGGACCTCGCAGGTGATGGGGACGTCCCGGGCGGCGGGCACGTCCTGGGCGCGCCGTCCCTGCACGGTGAAGTCCTTGCCCTGCTCGGAGACGGTGACGGCGAAGCCGGAGAAGGTGAGGAAGCGGGAGACGTTTTCCACTGCGGCCTTGTTGTCCACGGTCACGGTGATGTCCAGCACGCCTCCGCGGTCAATGAGCCTTTTGGTTTCCATCACGGGGGCGGGGCAGGCCAGCCCGCGGCAGTCCAGGGTTTGCATGGGGCGATCCTCCTTTGTTGGCCGCACAAAGGTAATTTCGGGCCCGGATCAAGTCAATTCGATGCTTTGAATCGAAACCGGGCGGAATATAGAGATTTTCTATCAAAGGGGACGGTGATGGGAGAGCCGAGGGGCAAGTTTGCCATACGGTCCAAAATATGGCTGGAGAACGACCGGGGCGGGGTGGTCTTGGGGCCGGGGAGGATGCGGATGCTGGCGGCCATCGAGGAGCACGGGTCCTTAAACGCGGCGGCCAAGGCCATGTCCATGAGCTTTCGGGCCCTCTGGGCGCGGATGGAGTCCACGGAGAAGCGGATGGGGGAGAAGCTCCTGGTGCGGAGCGCGGGCGGCTCCCACGGCGGCGGGTCCGAGCTGACCGAGGCGGGAAAGGCGCTGGTGCGGGACTTCCGGGAGCTGGAGAAAAAGGCCGAGAAAGCGGTGAGCGAGCTTTTCAAGGCCTCGCCCCTGTACCGGGACGTGCCGGACGGGGAGTAGGGGCTGCTTGCGGAAGGGGAGGAACCATGAAGGATTTCCCCGAGTTCATGAAGAGCGGGAAAAACCGGATCCCCGGCTCCCAGCAGAACACCCCCGATATCGAGGGCTACTGGTACGAAGGCGCGGACGGAAGCCAGATGGCGTTCTGGACCTGCCGGGCCGACCGGACGAGCCGGACGCACACCCATGATTTCGACGAGTACCTGGTCTGCGTGGAGGGCTGCTACACGGCCTACGTGAACGGCGTGGAGCACGTATTGCATCCGGGCGACGAGCTCTTCATTCCCAAAGGCGCCGAGCAGTGGGGCAGGTGCACGGCGGGCACCAGGACCATCCATTGCTTCGGCGGCCGGCGCATCACCGGCTCTTGAAAAGAAACCACGCGCCCCGCAGGCGGACCCGACCGTGCCCGGGGGCAAGGGGAGTGCTGCATGAACCTTCTGCTGGCCGTCATCGTTCTCTTGGGCTCCGGCTTTCTGCTGGCGTTCGGGCTTTACATAGTCATTTCACTGGCCGCTCTCGATCCCGGCGGGTTAGATGTGTTCATAATGGCGGAGATCCTCGGCCTCCCCGATTGGCGGCTGCACTTTTACCTGGGCGGAGCGCAGAACATCGTGCTGGGGCTGGCCGGCGTGGTGGCCGGGATCGCCCTGGCGAGGAAGTACGGGTGGGGCAGGCGCCTGTGGCTGGGCCTGGTCGCGTGGGAGATGCTGCTGGTGCTCGTTCCCAGCGGGGACTATGGCTTCCAGCAGCCCGACCCCTACACGATCGCCGCCACATGGGCCGTGGGGATTTTTTCGTTTGCCGTTCTTCTCAACAAGAAGCTCTCCGCTTTCTACCACAAGCCGGGGAAGGGCCTCTACCTTCCCGTCCTCGCCTTTGTAGTGGTGTCGAACCTTGTCTTGCTGCTAGTCCCGCAGTTCGTGAAACCGGCCGAGCAGGAGCCTGTCCGGTTCGCGGACGGGGAGGGAGAGGGCGATGAAGTGGAGGCGGTCCTGAAAAGCGCCTTCATGAAGAAGGCGATGACGGATCTCTACGGCGAGTGCGCCTTGGATTTCTACCAGCTTTTTTCGCTCTCCGAGAAAAAGGACGCGGACGCGCTGATTGTGAAGGCCGAGGCCATGCGGAAAAACGGCTACGCCGACGACAGGGCGGTCCTGATGTACCTGGGGGAGGCCTACTACGCCAAGGGGGACAGGCAAAAGGCAGCGGAAATGTTCCGGGGGGCCATTGCCGGGACCCATCACTGCAAGTTTACGCGTCCCGAGGGCCGGATGGCGGTCATGGACCTGGCCTCCCTGCATTACGCGCTATTCTTGCTGCTGGAGGAGCTAGGCGACGGGGCGGGAGCGGAGGCGGAGCGCCTGGAGGTGGAGAAGGCATTGAAGGAGTTCCACGGAGCCGCGTACACGGAGGAGAAGCTTGCGACGTTCATGAAGAACTTTAAGTTCGCGCTTATCGATTATAATGAGATAAATAACAAGAATAAGAGGATTCTACCGAGTTATAGATGAATATTCTCTTTAAGATTATTCAGCTTCTCCCAATTATCATGTATGCATGCAGAATGTTAAATACTATCTTAATTGATGAAATGGACAGTTAGTAAGTTAGGCAGAAGTAATCGGACATTGAACGCTTAATTGCGGTATTAATTTTACTGTTTTATCTTCTACAACAATAAGTACATTGCTGTTATATTGCAGATGACTTGATTCCAAAAAGTCTTTGGCTTAGTCTTTGGGGATCTTCTCCAAGATCAGTAATGTTATCAGGTAAAGCTATGCCTGTAGATGTGCCAGATACTACAGCATCATATTGTTTAAATGAAGAATATGGATATCTCTCTGTATGTATGTGAGGTTCATCTCCAGATGGATGTATAACATTATTAACGGTAACGTATAGCGCTACACTTAGAACTATGGCCTTGATATTTTTTTTGTCCATTTGTAGGCCTAAACGAGAAAAAGTGGTGGATTGGACCGTTGCGATTAATAATCAATAGCTCAATGGCGCAACATGGAATGTACAGCTTAATTCGTTAGAAATTTTGGCTATCATCGGTTACGAAGCCAACGCTTCGCATGCAGGCTGTGCCAACGTGCAGGCTGATAGCCTTACAGCCCAAAAAACTGCGTTGAAGGCGCAGGTGCAGCTCCTACTCATGATCCTTCTCTGTTCGGTTTTTCCTTCTGGCGTAATAATTCGATCTTAACTTATTATATATAAACATAATAAGTCCGGAAACGATCATCGCCGTTGGAACCTCAACCAAGATTTTCAGAAAATGATCAAAAAAATAGGACACGAATGCACCTCCTGCTCTGTGCATTGGTCCAATCCCCAATTCATATGTCAAAGAGCTATTCTTAAATCTAACTCTAATTCTTTTGGTATATTATGTCAAGATATGGACATAAATTGTTGAGTAGTTTTTCAGTATCCCAAAACCTCTGCTCCTATTTCCTCCCCTTCCGGGCGCGGAAGTCCGCCAGCCGTTTCTGCACCTCGTCCAGCAGGGACTGTGGGTAGAGCACCGAGGTCATCTCCTTGTACACGGGCAGGCAGCGCAGGCGCAGCTCCTGCAAGGTGAGCGGGTCCATCTCGGTGATCTTCAAGCCGTACTCGGCCATGGCCTTGAGCGACCGCTCGTTGTCGCTACGCACGTGGACGTTGAAGATCTTCTGCATCTCCGTGCGCTTTTCCCAGAAGCAGTCCTTGTAGGCCTGGGGGATGGCGTTCCAGACGTCGGGACGCACCACGATGCTGACCGGGGAGTAGCGGATGGCGGCCGGGTTGATGTAGCGGACCACGGAGTAGTTCTGCCCGCCCAGCATGTAGGCCGCCGGAGCGATAAGGGCGTCCCCGGCGCCTTCCCGGAGGTCCCGCATGACCTCGGGGACGTCGCCGGTCTTGACCCGGGCCCCCAGGTCCTTGAGCAGCTTCTCCTCCAGGGGCCCGTACCAGGAGAGGAAGGCGGCGCCGCGGAATGCCTCCAGGGTGCCCAGGGGCCGGGAGACTGAGTAGATCTGGTCGAAGTCCTGGTCCACCCACATGATGAGGGTAAAGCCGTTTTTTGAAAACAGCGCGGAAAAATCGGGGAACATGTCCTGCCGGATGAAGTCCACCTCGTCGTAGCCGCCGAACAGGAAGGGCAGCTCCACCACGGAGAACTCGGGGCAGGCCAGGACGGAGCCCCGGCCGGAGAAGCCCCCCACCTCCACCTGGCCTTTGCGCATCTTGGCGATGACCTCCTCCTCGGTGCCCAGTATCCCGCCGTAGTAAGGCTTCACGAACACGTCCCCGCCGGAGCACTCCAGAACCGCCGGCTGGAAGACCCGCTCCACCTCGATGGACCAGCCCACGCGCTTGGGCGCGAGGGTGGCCGCCTTGAGGAGGAAGGTGGGCTTTCGGGGGGAATCGGCGAAGGCCGGGGCAAGAGGGATGCAGAAAAGCGCCAAAAGGCAGGCAACGGCGAAAAATCGTCTCATGGGGTTTTCCTTGCGGCAAGCCTTTCCGGGGGCCTGAGATCCGGTCGTTTTCATGGGGGCCAGAACTCTTCTTACCAAACTCGATGCCTTACGGGCAACCATGTGAAAGGCCGGGGGGGTGCCCAGGTGCGAAAAACGGCCCTCCCGCGGGCCGCTCTTGCCGCTTTTCCCCCGATCGGAAAGCAAGCAACGTCGGCCGAAAAGCTTGCAGGTTTCGAGCCGCGGAACCATTTCCGTGCTATGAACGGGAGCAGAAACTGTTTCTATGGGCTTTCATGCCGGCAGTAGGCTTGGCAAGTTTTGGGCCCCATTGTAGGATTAGCGCGAATGGAAATGATTGTTGCTTCCCGTACTATATGGCGTGATGCGGAAAAAGCAGGGGGAGGCGCAGGGGAAGGAAAAAGGAGGCCTCCGGGCCAAGAAGCGTGCTCGAAAGAACGGCATTTTCAATGAACGACAGAACCTGACGAGGAAGGAATAACGGGCATGGACGCGAAAACCGTGGAAAAGGAAGTGCGGGCGTCATTCGACGGGCTGATGGCTGCCATCAATGCCAAGGACGCCGCCGCGTGGGCGGATTTCTACAGCAAGGGCGGGTTTGTGTCCGCAGCCGCGGGCACGGACCGCTTTTCGGCACGCAAGGCCTGGGTGGAGGCGGTCCAGGGCTTCTTCGCCTCGAGGAAACGCCAGCTCGTTACGCCCGGCGAGGTGCGGATCACCGAGCTTTCCCCCGGCGTCGCTCTTTTGACCAGCGAAGAGAAGACCGAGTTCACGCTCATGGACGGCGGGGCGTTCAAGGGCACGCATCTGTTCACCATGATCTGGAAGCGCGAGGCGGGCGGCTGGAAGATCGTCCACTCCCACGAGTCCTGGGCCGATGCCTGATCCGGAGTTCGGGCTCCGGCAGCCTATTGGTTTCCGGGGCCCGGACCACTACCCCGCCGGGGCGACGGCGCGTGCCTTGAAGAAGGTATACAGGAAGGTCCCGTCCTCTTCCGTGGCCCGGTACAGGTCACGGATGCCCTGGTCCCACTCCTCCTTGGTCGAGAGCCCCATGTCTATGGCCTGCTTTTCGGCCGCCTCCACCATGGCGATGAAGGTGTTCTTGGAAAAGCCCTCCACCAGGCCCGGACGGCTGGCGTCCACGTATACCGTTTTGGGCCGGACCTTCACCTGGCAAAATCCCGCCGAGCCAAGCAGGGGGTAGAGCCTCCGGCCGATGTTGGCGTCACCCCCCAGCCGGGCCTGGGCGGCCACCAGGCAGTCCACCGCCTTCTGCGCGAAAGGCGAGTAGGGGTGGGCGTACCAGGAGCGATGATCCCCCTCGATGACGGTGAGAGTTCCGCCGGGCTTGAGAACTTCCCGGATGCAGCGAAGCGCCCTTTCCTGCTCCGCCAGGTGCTCCAGCACGAAGCAGACAAAGGCGTGGTCGAAGCTTGCCGGCGCGAAGGGCAGGGCGAAGACGTCCGCCTGCTGAAACGAGACGTTGGCGAGCCCGCGGCGCGCGGCCTTTTCCCTTGCGATCTCGAGCGAGTCCGGGGACAGGTCCGCGGAGACGATTTCGGCCTCCGGGCTTCCGGAGGCCAGGTGCACGGTCTGGGCCCCGGTGCCGCAGCCCAGCTCCAGCACCCGGCTCCCGGCCGGGTAGCGCGTGCCCCGGTGGAGGAGCCTCGCCAACGTGTCCGCCTGGTCCTTGAGCCGCTTGCTTTCGCGCTTGCCATAGCCGTGCACGTATCCGGTCATGCCCGCCTCCTGCGAAAAGGTTCGGGAGCAGGATAGCCGCCTTTCGGGCGCAGTTATAGGACGGAATTGCGGTAAAAGCCGGGGGTGATGCCGTAGAAGCGGCGGAAGTGCCGGGTGAGGTGGCTCTGGTCGAAGAAGCCGCAGGCAATGGCCGCGTCTGCCGGGGAGAGGCCCGCGGCGATGCTCTCCTTGGCCCGTGCGGCCCGGACCTGCATGAGAAAGGAGTGGGGGGAGAGCCCGGTTTCCTTTGCAAAGACCCGGATGAGGTGGAACTTGGAAAGGCCCGCGGCTCCTGCCAGGTCCTCCAGGGCGATATCGGAGGCAAAGCGCTCCCGGATGAACTCCTTCGCCCTGCGGACGGCCCCGTGCTCCCGGCCCATGCGCCTTGGGCGCGGGAGGGGCTTTGCGTGGCGCAGCAAGAGCCCGCTCATCATGGCCATGAGCCGCGACTCCGCCTCCAGGCGGCCGGTTTCCGGGGATTCCAGGGCCTGGTGGGTGCACAGGATCGTCCGGGCCAGGGCCGGGTCGTGGAGCACCCCTTCGGAGAGGTAGGGAAGCCCGGACCGTTTTCCGGCAAGCTCCTCGGCCATGCGGCCCATGACCGCAGCATCCACGTAGAACATGCGGTAGGCCCAGCCCGAGGAGTCGGCCGGGTGGCCGTCGTGGGCCTCGCCGGGGATAACTAAAGAGATGGCCCCGGGATCGGCCACCAGGTTCTCTCCCCGGTAGCGGAAGCCCAGGGCCCCTTGCTCCACCACGCCCAGGCCGTAGTCCTCGTGCACGTGGCGGGCGAAGCTCTGGCGCCGGTAGCGGGCGCGAACCAGCTCCACGCCGGCGACGCCCGCCGGCCGCCACAGGCGAATGGAGTTACTGGGGGGATGGGGCATAGTTCCTTTATTACCTATGACAAATGATATTGATTAAAGGGCGTTCAGCCTTCCATGATCTCCTTGTTGCATTCAGAGCAAATGTGCTTTTCTTCTTCGCATTTGAGCGGTTGCCTATAATTACCTGTTTTCATTCGACTTTTGCGAATCCGAATTCTTCGGAGAACTGATTCAGTAAATAGGTTGCCACTTCTTCATAAGATTGCCACGCGGTTGTCATCGGTATTCCCTTTTATCATGCAGAGCCCTTAAGGCAGCCCTCTCAACAATCGCATCAAAAAGTTTTG
>JBFMHL010000321.1:0-30395 GCA_040753055.1 Thermodesulfobacteriota bacterium
AGGGAGGGGAAAGCCCTTTGTTCACAAAGGGTTTCCCCTCCCTCCCCCATTTCTTTTACTGCTGTATTTCCTGCTTGGCTCCGGGCGCGTCGGAGTGGAAGGGCGCCACGGAGAACTCGGCCACGTTGTCGGGCACGTTGAAGAAGATGATGGAGAAGGGCCGGCTCTGGCCCGGCGGCACGGCCTTGTTGGTGTCGTTAGCACCGGCCTTGTTGCCGAAGCGGGCGGCCAGGGAGTCTTCGGAGAGCGTCCGGAGCTCGGTGACGGAGATGGGGTTGCCGGCAAAGGCCCATTCCTCGCCCACCACGTTGCCGTCCTTGTCGTAGAGCTCGGCGAAGACCTGCATGTGGTCGCGGGGGGCCGGGTAGGAGTTCTTCACGTGGCCGCGGATGGAGATGATGGGCCCGGAGAGGGCGTTCTTCTCCATGCGTCCTTCCGCATCGGTGATGATGATGTGGAGCTTTCCTTCGGTGTCGGGGACGGTGGTGGTTGCAGGCGGAGGCGCCGAGGGCAGGATGTCCACGACCCCGAAGAAGTCCAGGGCGAACAGCGCGGCCGCGGCGATGACGGCTAGCACCACCAGGATGAGGATGAGCTTTCCGATGGAGAGCTTCTTGGGCGGCGCCTTGGGTTTTGCGGGCGCGGGCGCAGGTTCGAGCTCGGCCTCTTCCTCGGGCACCTCCTCGGGAGTGATCTCGGGGACGGGCGGCTTCGGGGGAGGCTGCACCATGGTTTCTTCGTAGGGCTTCTCCATGGCCACGGTGGACTGCATGTCGGGCGCGGGCTTGGCTGCGGCCGCCTTGGCCGCTTCCAGGGCCGCTGCGGCCTTGGCCGAGCTCATGTCCATGGTCTCTTCCATGTCGAAGTCGAGGTCCATGGACGGCCGTTCGGGCTTGGCCCGGGACGGCTCGGGCTCGGGGGTGAGATCTTCCAGGTCAATGGCAAGCTCTTCGCCCGCAGGCGCCGGGGCGGACGGGGCGGCCGGAGCGGCCAGGTCTTCGGGCGCAAGCTCCAGGTCCAGGTCTCCCAGGTCTTCTCCTGCCGGAGCAGGGGGAGGACCGATGTCCAGGTCCAGGGTGGGCTCCTGGCCTTCGGCGGGCTTGGGGGCCAGGTCCGCGGTGTCCTCCAGGCTGAGGTCGTCCAGGGAAAGCTCGCCCTCCTCCATGGCGGCGCCCTTGGCCGCAGGCGCTTCCAGGTCGAGGTCGGAGAGGTCGCCCAGGTCGGAGGTGGGAAGCTCCAGCTCGTCGGTGGGCTCTCCTAGGTCGGGCGCTTCCAGCTCCATGGTTTCGGCGCGGCCCTCGGTGTCGGGAAGGTCCAGGGAGATCTCCTGGCCTTCGGGGGCAAGCTGGGCCAGGGCGTCTTTAACGGCCTGCTCGTTCTCGGGCTCGTCGGCGGTTTTGGGCTTGGGCGCTTCCTCATCCAGGCCGCCAAGGTCCAGGTCGAGGTCCAGCTCATCCCCGCCACCGGCCGCCTGGGGCTCCTCGGAGAGGCCGGGGAGGTCCAGGGAAAGGTCCAGGGCCGCGGTATCTTCTTCCAGGGGCGCGGGAGCGCTTTCTTCCTCTCCCAAGGCGCCGTCAATCTCCAGATCCAGGTCCGAAAGCTCTCCCAGGTCGTCCCCCAGGGTTTCTTCGCCGGTGGCGATGTCACCGGAGTCCAGCTCTCCCAGGTCTCCCAGGGACAGGTCGTCGTCCAGGGAGGACGGTTTGGGCGGAGGCGGCGCGGCCTTTTTGGGCGGCGGCGGAGCGCTGGCCTTGGGCGGGGGAGGCTTGGGCGCAGCCGGTTTCGGGGCCGCCGGCCTGGGTGGCGGAGGCGGCGCCTCGGGGCCCTCGTCCATCAGGCCGGACGCAAGGTCGGAGAGGTCCGGAAGATCCAGGGAAAGGTCGTCGGACGGGGGTTTGGACATGGCCTCGCCCAGGCCTTCCTCCAGGTCGGGCAGCCCGGGCAGGTCCAGGGACAGATCCAGGTCTTCCGGTTTTTTCCCCGCTGCGGGAAGGGGCCCTGCCGTGAAAATATGCTGGCAGCTGGCGCACCGGACCTTGACCTGCTTTCCCCGGATCAGGCTGTCTTCCAGGCTAAGCTTGGTGGAACAGCTGGGACAGTTTATGATCATGTCAAATCCCCATTTGCTATGGTTTGATTTCGCATATACCCGGCAGCTCGCGGTGCTCTTCGTTGCAATCCAGCCCGTATCCCACCAGGAAGCCTTCCGGCACCTGGACGCAGACATAATCTATGGCGAGATCCACCCGCCTCCGTTCCGGCTTGTCAATCATGGCGCACAAGGAAACGGAGCGGGGTTTTTTGGCGAGCATGTGCTCCTTCAAGAACTTCAGAGTGAGCCCGGAGTCCACGATGTCTTCCACCAGGATCACGTCCCGGTCGGCCACGTCCAGGCTCACATCCATGAGCAGGCGCACGTTCCCCGAGGAAACCGTGGAGGAGCCGTAGCTGGCCACCCGGATGAAGTCCACCTTGCAGGGAATCGACAGCCGGCGCATGAGGTCCGCCATGAAGACGAAGGCTCCCTTCAAAACGCCCACCAGAACCACCTGCCTGCCTGAATAATCTTCGCTGATGCGCCGGGCGAGGTCCGCGACCTTGTTGGAGATTTCTTTTTCCGTGACGATGGGGACGATATTGGGCATCTTTTTGACGGCGACCTCGCATAGGGCCACTGAGCGCTCCCCTGCCGGGCGAAGCACGGGAGCCCCTCGGATGAAGCGCAATGAAAAGCAAGAGCACGGGCGGCGGGTCTTGTGCCCGGAAGAAGACTACAAGCCCCCCCGCGCCAGGCCGGGGATTGCCATACTGGTTCAGCAATCTTAGGATGTGGAATACAAGCGGCGCAGACCGGCATACCCGGCCATTACACTGATTCCATACCTAAAAAGCAAAAGAGTGTCAATGCGTGATTGGAATGAAAAATTTCGAAGCCCGCGTTGCAGAGCCCCGATATTTTTTTCTTTTTTTAGAGTTGCCCCCCGGCTATTGTGGCCGGAATCACAGGTTCGCCGTGTCCGGCCGCACTTCGCAGGCCCGTCCGGTCATGCCTAACCGCCGGAGAACAGGCAGATTTTTTATGGGAACAAAAAAGAATGAGACGAAAGAGCCCGTTTGCCGCCGGTGCGGAACCTGCTGCCGGAAGTCCACCCCCGCCCTGCATGAAGAGGATATCATACGAATCGGCAGGTCCTTGGCCTGGGAGCACCTGTGCACCCTGCGGCTCGGGGAGATGGCCTTCGACAACGTGGAAGGCCGCCTCAAGGCGCTGGAAGCCGAGATCGTGAAGCTGCGCTCCCTTCCGGGAAGCGCCGAGTGCGTCCTGTTCTCCTCCACCGAAGGCTGCCAGGCCTACCAGGACAGGCCCCAGGAGTGCCGGGTGCTTTTCTGCGAAGAGCCCGAGGCCCTTGCGGCGATGTATGAAAAAGGCCGGATCACCCGCATGGATCTCCTCTCCGGAGCGCCCGCCCTGGCGGACGCCGTCCGCATGCACGAGGAGCGCTGCCCGCAAAGGGAAGTTCCGGCCCTGTGCCGGAAGGCCCGCACCCAGGACTCCGAAGCCGTTTCCGCGCTCCTGGGCATGGCCGCATTGGACGCGGCCATCCGTAAATTTCTGGTGGAACGCGGCGCGGCAAGGGAGGAATGGCTCCTCTTCCTGCTGGGGCGGCCCTTTCCCGAAACCATCGCCCCGTTCGGGCTCTCGGTGCGGGAAAGCGGCGGTGTCTATGCGCTGGAGACGACAAGGCGGATCTGAAGAGAAAGGAAACGTCTCCGCCGCAACCGTAACGGCCCGCCAAAGCAGTTTTTCCTCGGCAGGCGCCTTGCGGAAAGGGGAAGCCCGAACCCGCACTTCAGGCCGGGTTCAATATTTCCTCCAGGCTGGCCAGGTTCTCCTTGCGGCCCACGGCGATCATGGTGTCGCCGGGAAAGACCCGGGAGTCGAAGGAGGGGTTGAACAGCATGGTGCCGTCCGATTTCTTGATGGCGATGATGATGAGGTTCAGGTTCTTGCGGATGTCGGACTCGGCAAGGGTCACGCCGGCCAACCGCGACAAGGGCGAAACCGGCAGCTCCTCCATCTGGATCTCGTTCTTCGGGTCTGCGGAGGTGAGCTCGATGAAGCTGGTCACGTTGGGCCGCAGGATGCCCTCGGCCATGCGTCTCGCGCCCAGCTCGTGGGGGGAGATCACCTTGTCCGCTCCCGCGGCGAAGAGCTTCTTGGCCGAGGATGCCTGTTGGGCACGGGCCAGGATGAAGAGGCGCGGAGCCATCTGGCGCGCCGAGAGCACGAGAAAGACGTCCGCGGCGTCGTCCCCCAGGGTAGCCACCAGCCCCTTGGCCTTTTCAATGCCAGCACGGGCCAGGTTGTCCTCGTCGGTGGAGTCGCCCAGAACATAGAGGATCCCGGCCGCGTCCAGCTGGGCGACGTGGCGCTCGTTCTTTTCCACCACCACGATGGGCAGGCCGCCTTCCGACAGCAGCCGGCACAGGACCGACCCGATCCGCCCGTAACCGCAGATGATGTAATGATCTTTGAGCCTGGCAATTTTCTTTTCCAACCTGCGCCTCCCCAGGACCTGGCGGATCTTCCCTTCCACCAAAAGCTGGATGATGGCCCCGCCGATGTAGAAAAAGAGCCCCACCCCCATGATGATTAGGGCCATGGTGAAGATGCGGCCCGCTGCCGAAAGGGGCGAAACTTCCAGGAATCCCACGGTGGCCACGGTGATGACGGTCATGTAGAGGGAGTCCAGAAAGTTCCAGTTCTCTATGACCATATACCCGGCCGTCCCCGTGGCGATCACGAGGAAGAACAGCAGCGCGTATAGGACCGCCTTCCTGGCGCTCAGCATTTTTGAAAGACCTTTCGGCCGGAGACCTGCGCTACAGCCTTTGTAGGAACAGGCCCAGCATGGCTATGCCGAAACCCATGTTGATGAAGCGCAAGCCCAGGCGCATCTTCGAGAAGCCCTTCTGCACTTCGTAATAGAACAGGCTGGTCCAGCCGGTTTCGGCAAGCGAGACGGCGAAGCAGATCAAGACCCCTCCCCACCCCGCCATCCCCCAGTGCAGCAAGGCGGCACTGAAGAGGTAGCGTGAGACGGACAAGGCCATGATCAGGAGAAGCGACCCTTCCGTCCCCAGGACGATGGCCGTGCCGGACAGGCCCGCGGCGGCGTCCCCGGCGCGGTCGGACAGCTCCTGGGCCACCTGGACGATGAGCACGGTAAAGGAAAACAACACGGTCCAGGCGAGGTCTGCCAAGGCCAGGGGCCGGACCGCCAGGCACCCTGCCAGGAACAGGGGGCCGAAGATGAGTGCATTGTGGAAGCTCCCCCAGAAGGGGAAGCGCTTCATGCGCCACGGGCCGGAGTAGGCGAAGGATGCCGCGGTCATGAAAACGAAGACCGCCCCCATGCCCGGAGACGCCGCAAAGGCGAAAACCAGGCCGGCTCCGGCCAGGAAAGCCATGGCCACGGCGCCGGCCCTGGGGGAAAGGCCCCCTGCGGCAAAGGGGTTCTTGGACGCCGGATCCAGGCCGCGGTCGTAGAGGTTGTTTACGCCGAAGGTGAAGGAGAGATACAGGGCGCTGGCGGCCAGACCGAGCGCGGCCGCGCCCGGGTGCCCGGCCCCGGCCCAGGCCCAGCCCAGCAGGAAGAGCCCCAGGAAGTGCACCCACCCGGTAACGCGGACGGCGCGGGCAGCGGTCTTCAGCTGTTGCCCGAAAGCCAAGCGCCCTCCTTTTCTTCCTCAGGACCCGGCAGCGCCGATTTGCGGAAGCCTTCCCTGAATCACCAGCCGTTTACATGGATGCGTTCAGGCTTGAAGCGGTCCTCTGCCTTGGGCCGGCTCCCGGGCCAGCCCATGGGAACGAAGCTGTGGGGCATGACGGAATCCGGCAGGTTCAAGAGCTTGCGGAAGCCCTCCATCCGGTCGGCGTTGGGGTAAACCCCGGTCCAGACCGCTCCCAAGCCGAGGCCGTGGGCGGCCAGCAGCAGGTTTTCCACCGCCGCGGCGCAGTCCAGCACCCAGTAGCCCGGATATTTTTCCAGGGCCAGGTCCGCGCAGATCAGCACCCCTGCCTGGGCCTGGCGGGACATGGGCGCGTTGGGCAGGATCAGGGTCACCTTCTGCAGGAGATCCTTGTCGCGCAAGAGGACGAAGTGCCAGGGCTGCTGGTTTCCGGCGGAAGGGGCGGCCATGGCCGCGGCCAGCCCCTTTTGCAGAAGCTCGTCCGGTATGGACTGGATGCTGAAGATGCGCACGCTCCGCCGGGTGTGAATGGCGGTGAGGACGTCCGGCAAGGGGGTTTCCGCCACGGTTTGATCCTTTCCCGGTGCAAAGCCTCGTGAAGCGTCGCGCTCCGGCGCATCCGACGGTTTTGTCTGAAGAGAGGGCCGGCGAGGGGAGTTGCCCGCTTTGCGGAAAGAGGTGTTCTCCCCTTCGCCATAGCCTGGAAAATGGTTCCTATCCTTTGAACGCCAGCAACGCCTCCACGATCTGGTCCTGGTCGGCTTCCGAGAGATAGGGGTGCATGGGCAGCGAGAACACCCGTCCGGCCAGGTCCTCGGAGACCGGGAAGTCTCCCTTGCGGTACTCCAGGAAGTCGAAGGCCTTCTGCAGATGCAAGGGCGTGGGGTAGTAGATGGCCGTGGGGATCTTCTTTTCGGACAGGTGCTTGAGGACTGCCTCCCGCATGCCGTTTTCCCGCGCCACCAGAGTGTACTGGGCCCATACGCTGGGCGCGTGGTCGAAGATCTTGGGCACGAGGAAGAGGTCGCTCTTGGAGATGAGGTCGTTGTAGCGCTTGGCCACCTTCTGGCGGCGCTCGATCTCGTCGGGAAAGAGAAGGAACTTGGAAAGAAGCACCGCCGCCTGCATGGTGTCCAGCCGGCCGTTGATGCCGATGCGCACGTTCTCATACTTGTGCGAGCCCTGGCCGTGCACCCGGACGGAGCGCATCTTCTGGGCCAGGTCCAGGCTGTTGGTGAAGCACATGCCGCCGTCGCCGTAGCATCCCAGGGGCTTGGCCGGGAAGAAGGAGGTGCAGCCGATTTCGGTGAGGGAGCAGGCGCGTTTTCCCTTGTAGAGGGCGCCGAAGGACTGGGCCGCATCCTCGATGACGGCGAGCCCGTGCTTGGCGGCGATGGCGTTGATGGCGTCGTAATCGGCGGCCAGGCCGAAGAGGTCCACGGGGATGATGGCCTTGGGCCGCACCGGGCAGGAGTCGGTGATCCGGGCGACCTTGCTCCCTGCGCCGCACTGGGCCGGCAGGGGGTGGTCCCCGGCCTTTCCCGAAGCAAGCGCGTGGATGGCGGCGGAGATGCCGTCGGGGCTTATGTTCATGGTCTCGGCCTCGACGTCTACAAACACGGGGACCGCGTTCAGCAGGCTGATGACCTCGGCAGTGGCGATGAAGGTGAAGGGCGTGGTGAGGACCGCGTCGCCAGGGCCGATGGAAAGGGCCATGAGGGCCATGAGCAAAGCGTCTGTGCCCGACGAGCAGGAGATGGCGTGCTCCACGCCCGTGAAGGCGGCCAGGGCCTTTTCCAGCTCCGCGACCTCGGGGCCCTGGATGTAGGCGCCCTGGTCCAGAACTTTCTTCAAGCGCGTTTCCAAGTCGTTGCGGATGAGCTTCTGCTGAGCGGCGAGGTCAATGAACTGCATGGCAAGATCTCCTTGGTTGGTAAGAGGCCATCGTAAAAATAAGAAAGAAAGGGACGGTGCGGTGGAAAACTCCTTTTGAAAAAAAAGGCTTTTTCCCTCTCTCTCGCAACCCCTCCCCTTTTTCCGCAAAACCCTTTGATGCAGGTCCAAGGCCAGCTGCGGTGTAGCTACTGTCCACAGGGAAAGCAAAAACCGTCTTCAATCGGAGAAGATAATCGCAAACAAACAAGGTTTCCCTCGGGATCGGCGAAGCCGCGGGTCGGGCCGCGCCCGGCTCGAAGGAAAACCGTAGAAAAACCTTACTAATTTCTCACAGGGCACCTGTCCGGTCAATATCAAAGAAGCCGACCCGGGAGGAATGAAAAGGGCTCAATCATGCCTGTGCAAGCGCATGGAACAATCTCCCAGGCCTTGCGGGAGAAGGAGGCGCATGGCCCATGCAACAAAAAGTTGTGCGGAAAGAGGGGAGGGGGTGCGGGGGAGGGGGGCAGCCTTTCTTTGCAGCAGGGGTTTTCCCCCCTCCTTCCGCAACTATCTTTTGTTCTTCATTCCGCCAGCTTTTGCACCAGGGCCGAGCCCAGTTTCCGGCCCAGGTCGGCGCAGCGGGTCAGGGTGTCTTCGGCGGGCACGTACTGGTGCCGCAGGGGCGCGTCCAGCATGGAGAAGCCTGCAGCCTCCAGGATTTCGTGGATCTGGTTGGCGGCCTCGCCGCTCCAGCCATAGGAGCCGAAGGCCGCGCCGATTTTGTTCTTGGGTCGCAGGCCCTTCATGTAGGTGAGGAAGTCGGCCACGGTGGGAAAGATGCCGTTGTTCAAAGTGGGCGAGCCCACGGCCACGATGCCAGCCTCCATGACCTCGGTCATCACGTCGCTCCGGTGGCAGGCACGGAGGTGCAAGGGCCTTGCTTCCACGCCCTGCTCGGCGATGCCGGCCGCCATCTCCTCGGCCATCATCTGGGTGCTCTTCCACATGGTGTCGTAGATGACCACGGCTTTGCGGCAGGGCTTCTGGGCGCTCCACCGGGCATAGGCGGAGACGATCTTGCCCGGGTCCTTGCGCCAGAGAAGGCCGTGGTCGGGAAGGATCATGTCGAAGGAGAGACCCAGCTTGGTCACCTTTTCCACCAACTTCTCGATGAGCCCGCTGTAGGGGAGCAGGATGTTGGCAAAGTACTTGAGGGCGTGAGGCATGATGGCCTCGCCCATCTCGTCGTCGAAGCGTTCGAAGCCCGCGTAGTGCTGGCCGAAGGCGTCGGAGGAAAAGAGGATCTTCTCCTGGGGGCTGTATGTGAACATGCTGTCCGGCCAGTGGAGCATGCGGGTTTCCAGGAAGGTGAGGGTGCGCTTACCCAGGGAGAGCGTCGCACCGTCGGCCACGGGGTTTAGGTTGAAGCGGTCCCCGAAGTGGGCGGTGAGCGCCTTTTTCCCCATGGGCGAGCAGTACACGGGCTTTTTCTCTCCGATGCGGTGCATGACGCGGGGAAGCCCGCCGGAGTGGTCCATCTCCGTGTGGTTGCTGATGACCTGGTCAATGCGGGAGGGGTCCACGATGCGGGAGATGTTCTGGAGAAGCTCGTCGGCAAAGGGGGCCTTCACGGTGTCCACCAGGGTGATCTTCTCGTCCATGATCAAAAAGGCGTTGTAGGTGGTCCCGGCTTCGGTGGAGTATCCGTGGAAGTCCCGGATGTTCCAGTCCACCGCGCCCACCCAGAAGATTCCCGGTGCAACTTCGATGGTATGCATGTTCGATCCTTTGTGCGTTACGCGTTGCGTGTGGTTTGGATCCTCGCAAGGGGAGGCGAAGCCCTCCCGGCTCAATGGTCGGGAGGCACTCCCAGAATATGGTGGTAGGCGGACAGGGCGGCCTTGGCCCCGTCGCCCACGGCGGTGACGATCTGCTTGTAGGGGACGGAGGTCACGTCCCCGCAGGCGAACACGCCCGGCGCCGAGGTCCGGCAGGCCAGGTCCACGATAATTTCTTTCTTCGGGTTCAGGGCCAGCTTGCCGGCAAAGAGCTCCGAGTTGGGGGTGAGCCCGATCTCCACGAACACGCCCTCCACGGCTACCGACGCCTCGATTCCCGTGTCCAGGCTCTTGACCACGAGGCCGGTGACCGACTGCTCGCCCAGGATCTCGAGGGCCCGGTGACGGGGAAACACGACGAGCTTTTCATTGCGACCCACGGATTCCGCCAAAAAAGGGTCGGCCGTGAGCGGGCCGATGGAGAAGAGCTTGACGGACCGGGCCACCTTGCAGAGATCCGCCGCCGCCTCCAGGGCCGAGTTGCCGCCCCCCAGCACGGCCACGTCCGCATCGCGGTAAAGCGGCGCGTCGCAGGTGGAGCAGAAGGCTACGCCCCGGCCCGTGAGCCGGGCTTCGCCGGGGATGTCCAGGGTGCGGGGTCTCTTTCCCGTGGCGATGATGAGGGTCCGGGCCCGGAAGGTTTCTCCTTCGTCGGTGACGATGCTTTTGACCGGCCCGTCCAGGTTCGCCGCCGTTATGGAAATCCCCGTTTTTCTGAACAGCCCGAAGCGGTCCACGTGCTCGCGGAAGCGGGCGATCAGGTCGGAAGCCTCGATCACGGAGAAGCCCAGGTAGTTCTCCACATCGTAGTAAGTGGCCACCTGGCCTCCCAGGACCTTGCCCAGAAGGAGCGTGGCCATCATCTTGCGGGCGGCGTAGACGGAGGCGCAGAGCCCGGCCGGGCCCGCGCCCAGGATGATGCAGTCGAAGGCCGGGGGCAGGTGTTCTTCCATGGCGATTCAGGCAAAGCGCCCTGCACGGGGACGCGGGGGGGGGATGCGGCCGCCTTAGCCTGCCCGGGGCAGGCCGGCCAGCGCCCTGGCAAGCTCTTTTTCCTCGAAGCCGGCGATTACCGTCTCCCCCACCTTGATCACCGGCACGCTGCGCAATCCTCCGGAAACCTTTTTCATGCGGGCGAAAGCCTCCGCGTCGGAGGTTACGTCGTAGTCGGTGTAATCCACCCTGCGTTCGGCAAGGAACTCCTTGAGCATCTTGCAGATGGGGCAGGTAGGGGCGCTGAAGACGATGACGGCTTTTTCCACGGGCGCACCGATAGGCAGTGCCGCCGGCGACGGGCGCCGGCGGCTCCGCCGTCCATCCTATTGTTTTTCGAAGTCCGACTTGGAAGCGCCGCAGACCGGGCAGGTCCAATCGTCGGGCAGGTCTTTGAACGCGGTTCCGGGAGCGATGCCGTTGTCGGGGTCGCCCTGGGCCGGATCGTACACGTAGCCGCAAACGCTGCAAACATACTTGTCCATGCGATTCTCCTCCTATGGGGGGTTGGTATTATTCACCGCTCTTGTGGTGGCAGTCCTTGCATGAAAGCGGGCCGAAGGACAAGCCATCCTTTTTTCTCTGCCGGTGGCAGCCAATGCACTCCTTCATCACCTGCTGGGGCTTGAGCTTGCCGTCCTGGGCGAGCTTCTCGATGGCGCCCTTCTCTTCGGGGTAGGTTCGGTGGCAGGCCGTGCAATCGGGCAAAGTGTCTTCATGCCGAGCGTGGGGAAAGCGGACATCTCCCTGCCGGCCGGCGGAAAGGGTGATCTCCGGGCGGCCCCGGTCCGGCTCGGCGCAGAGGGCCGGGCCGGCCAGCGCGCAGATGGCGATCAGCAGGATGACGCTTCGTTTCATGAATGCTCCCGCGGTGTTGCGCCGCAATGCCTGGGATATTTTTGGCAAAGATTCCTTTTAACCTACTTTGGCCTGTCCCACAAGACCCGCAGGCTAATGCCGCCCTATTCCGCCAGGGCGGCGGCCAGGTCCTTGCCGGTGAAGACCGGCGGGAGGCAGGTGCGGCCGCGGCAGACAAAGGCCCGCGGCGGGTGGTGCAGGCCTGCGTAGCTTGAGAGGCGCGGAACCAGGGACACCAGGGCTTCTTCCCCGGGGCCGGGTGACAAACGGATACGGATCAGGCCGGGATAGATGGCGCCGGAAATCGCCCGCAGCAGGTCTTTTGTCTTCTCGTCTTCCGGGGCGCCCGTTATCACCACCTCGGGGCCGGGGTTTTCCAGGGCCAGCAACGCGGACAAGAGATGAGTGCAGCCCACGGGGTTCCGTCCGGCCTCGGAAGCCGCGCTTCGGATCAGGGCCCGGGCCTTTTCCTCGTACCGGGCTTCCCCGGTGATGGCGAAGAGCGTGAGGAGGTTGTGGGCGAACACCGAAACGGGCGAGGGCGTCGCTCCGTCGTGGATCTCGCTGAAGGAAAGCGCCAGCTTCTCGTTGTCGCTTCCCGAGGAGAGTAGTCCGCCGGTTTCGGGGTCCGCGAAGCGCTCCTGGGCCAGGTCGGTGAGCCGGAGGGCGGCGGCGAGGTCTTCCGGCGCGAACGCCGCCTGGAAAAGCTCCAGCAGGCCCCAAACAAACCAGGCGTAGTCGTCCAGAAATCCGGGAATGGCCGCCTGGCCGTCGCGGAAACGCCGCAGGAGCCCTCCATCGGGAGCGGAGAGCCGGTCCAGGATGAAGGCTGCGGCCTTCCGGGCGGCCGAGAGGAGCTCAGGATCGCCGCAGGCGGCGTAGCCCCGGGCCAGGGCGGCCATCATGAGTCCGTTTTGGCCGGTGATGATCTTGTCGTCCAGAAGGGGCTGGGGCCGCTTTCTCCGGGCGGCGAGGAGCAGCTCGCGGATTTTTGAAATTTTTTCAGTAAGCTCTGCAGTAGCCACTCCCAGGCGCGGGGCCAGGGCCTCCACCGGGACCGGCACGGACAGAACGCTTTTTCCCTTTTCAAAGGTGCCGGTGTCGGTCACCCCGAAGAAGCGGACGGCCAGCTCGGCCAGGTCGGGGGGCAGGGCTTCCCGGAACTGGGCGGGGGTCCAGACGTAGGTTTCCCCCTCGCCCCCTTCGGTGTCCGCGTCCTCGGCCGTTGCAAAGCCGCCGTGGCTTTGGGCCAGGTCCCGGACAACGTAGTGAAGGATCTCCTGCGCCATTTCCAGGTGCCGGGAATCCTTGGTCCAGGCGTAGGCATCCAGGCAGGCCAGGGCCGTCAGGGCCTGGTCGTAGAGCATTTTTTCAAAGTGGGGCACCATCCAGCGCTCGTCCACGGAGTAGCGGTGGATGCCCCCACCCAGCTGGTCGTAGATGCCTCCGCGGCGCATGGCAAAGAGGGTCTTCTCCACCATTCCGGCAAGCTCGCCGTTGGAGTCCTGGCCCGCAGTGCACAGCCGCAGGAGGAACATGAGGTTGTGGGGGCTGGGAAACTTGGGGGCCAGGCCGAACCCGCCGTGGACCGGGTCGAAGCTGCGTGAGAGGAGGGCCCGGGCCTGGGCGACCTCCCGGGTGCCGGGCGTGTTTTGCGACTCCGGCCCGCGGGAGGGCGAGAGGGCGCGGACGAGCTGCTCGGCGGTGGAGAGAAGCCGCTCCCGGTCCTCCGCCCAGAGGCGGGATATGGTCCGGACCACGTCCGTGAATCCCGGCATGCCTTGGGTGGAATGCCGGGGAAAGTAGGTCCCCGCGAAAAAGGGTTTTCCGCCCGGAGTGAGGAAGGCGTTCAGCGGCCATCCGCCCCTTCCCGTGAGCGCCTGGCAGGCGGCCATGCACAGGTGGTCCACGTCGGGCCGCTCCTCCCGGTCCACCTTGACGCAGACGAAGGCCTCGTTCAGGACGGCGGCCACCACCGGGTCCTCGAAGGACTCGTGGGCCATGACGTGGCACCAGTGGCAGGCGGCGTAGCCCACGGAGACAAGGAGCGGCACGTCCCGGCGGCGGGCTTCGGCGAAAGCCTCGGGGCCCCAGGGCCACCAGTCCACGGGGTTTTCCGCGTGCTGGAGGAGGTAGGGGCTCTTTTCCGCCGCCAGGCGGTTTTTTCGGGCGGTTCCCGGCGCCATGGACGATCAGCCCAGCCGGTCGTCCTTGGGTTTCTTTTCGCAGTCCGGAATGTAGCAGGAGACGTCCACGAACTCGCACTTGGCCTTGCAGGAGGGGCACTCCTGGGGCGGAGCCTGGGCCTCCAGGGTATATCCGCAGTTGGTGCATTTAAACGACGGCATGACGGATCTCCATGTGGTTTTTGCGCAACGGAGCGGAGGCGGCCCCCCGTCAACTCCGCCGCAGCCGAAGATAAAAATAGTGATGAAAAGAAGCTCGCGGGGGAGGGGGAAAAACCCCTTTTGAAAAGAGCGGCTTATCCTTCCCCCGAGGCGGCTGCGCCGCCCGGGGACCCCTTTTCCCCCCTCCCCCGCACCCCCTCCCCTCTTTCCGTAAAACTTCTTGAACCAGATCCCGAGGCTGCCATACGAGACCTACTGTCCAATATGACAGCAAAAACCCTTTGCGCCTTTGCCTCTAGCTCGCCCTGGTCAGTTCCCGCTTGCCGGGGCGGGCGGGGTGAACACGCGTTGCCCCAGCTCCTTGTCCAGCATGTAGAGGCCTCCCGGGGCCTTCTCCAAGAGCTTGAGCTGGTTCACCACGTTCACCGCGCTTTCCTCCTCCTCCACCTGCTCGTTGACGAACCAGTCCAGGAGGATGCGGGCAGCGTGGTCCTTTTCGGCGATGGCCACGTCCATGAGGCCGTGGATCAGAGCCGTGACCTTCTGCTCGTGGGCGTAGACAGCCTCGAAGGCGTCCAGAGGGCTCTTCCAGGATACGGGGGGGCCGTCCACGGGGCCCAGGGTCACGGTTCCGCCCCGGGTGAGAAGGTAGTCGTAAAACTTCATGACATGGACCATCTCCTCCTGGGCCTGGACCCGCATCCAGTTGGCGAAGCCGGGCAGGTTCCTGGCCGAGAACCAAGCGGACATGGACAGATAGAGGTAGGCCGAGTAAAGCTCGGCGTTGATCTGGCCGTTGATGGCCTTTTCCATCTTCTTCCCGATCATGGAGAGATCCTTTCGTGGAGAACGGGCCCCGGCTTAGGCCTTCCACAAACCGTGGAGGTTGCAGTACTCCCGGGCCGAGACCTTGTCGGCCTTGATGCAGAAGGTGGCTTCCGGGGCCTGGCCGGGAGCGAGGAAGGCCAGGTAGCTCTTGCCGTCGGCCAGAAGCTCGATCCACTGGATGTAATGTTTTTCCTCCATGGGATGGGCCACGGCCCCCACCTTCACCTTGTAGCCGTCGGCGGTCTTCTCGATGACGGGCACGTGCTTTTCCTTGGCCGCGTCCACGGTGTTTTCCACCAAAAGCTTCATGGGCTGGCCGCAGCAGACCAGCTCTCCGGCGCTGCCGAAAAGGACTTCCACGATGTTGCCGCAGACTTCGCATTTGTAGACTTCCTGACGTTTTGCCATGAGTCGCCTCCTATGGGGTTGGTTGAAGAAACGTATCCTCTTTCGGGCGGCGGAGGCCGCCCGGTGGTGTGCGGAAAGCGACCGGGCGCGCCTACCAGTTTTCGCCCAGCAGCTCGAAGTAGGCCTGAGGATGGGCGCAGGCCGGGCACTGGCCCGGAGCTTCGTTGCCCTCGTGGAGATAGCCGCAGTTGCGGCAGCGCCACACCACGGGCTCTTTCCTTTTGAAGACCTGTCCGGCCTGGATGTTGGCGGCCAGGTCGCGGTAGCGCTTTTCGTGCTGGCGCTCGGCCACGGAGATGCGGAGGAAGACCTCGGCGATCTCGGGGAAGCCTTCCTCCCGCGCGATGGCGGCATAACCCGGGTACATCTCGGTCTGCTCGTAATGCTCGCCTGCGGCGGCGGCCAGAAGGTTTTCCAGGGTGGTGCCGATGACTCCGGCGGGGAAGGCGTGGAGGACCTCCACCTCGCCTCCCTGGAGGAACTTGAAGAAGCGTTTTGCATGCTCCTTTTCCTGGTTGGCGGTCTCCTCGAAGATGTCGGCGATCTGGACGTAGCCGTCCTTCCGGGCCTGGCCGGCGAAGTAGGTGTAGCGGTTGCGCGCCTGGCTTTCTCCCGCGAAGGCGGTGAGGAGGTTCTTTTCCGTGCGGCTGCCCTTCAGGTTCGGCATGGGGCTCTCTCCTTGCATGGATGATTGGGGGTTGCGGGCGGGCGGGAGGAAACACTTCCGGCCGCCTTTTGCGGAAACAGCTTTCCTTTGTATTCGCGCCCGGATTCGGGAGTGCGGCAGGGAGAAACAAACGGCAAGACCGGGAACCGGCCTTGCCGTTTCGATTTCTGGCAGTGGAAGAAGCGGATCAGGCTTGGGCCAGCGCTTGCGGACGGGACTCCTGGCAGGAAGGGCAGAGGCCGAAGAACTCCAGACGGTGCCCCTGAATGGAGAACCCTTTGGCCTGCATTTCCGGGACCTTTGGCACGGAAACGGGCAGGGCCGGCAGATCGGCTATGGCTCCGCATTGCGTACATCTCGCGTGGCAGTGATCGCTGGTGTCCCCGTCATAGCGCCGCTGGCTTCCGCCCATCTCCAGCTTGAGGATGCTGCCGGCCTCGGAAAGCACATCGAGGTTCCGGTACACCGTCGCCAGGCTGATGTGCGGAAGCTTGCGGCGGACCATTTCGTAAATCTGGTCCGCCGTAGGGTGCGAGCGCACCTTGCACAGCTCTTCCAGGATGACCTTTCTCTGGCGGGTCATCCGCAGTGGGCGTTGCGGTATCAAAGTTTTCTTCCGTCAGTCCATAATCATTAACGTTAATTCACAAATAGGAGATGGCAAGTCCGGGGACTTGGGTTTTTCGGTCCTTTCCTCATCTCCCGCCACGGTCCGGGCCCGTTCCGCTATGGGCTGCTTTTTCTTTCCTCGCTTAGAAGTCCACCTTGCATTGGGAAAAATCAACCGCCTTGCCGCATTTCTTGCAGGAGTGCGGCTTTTCGAACTCGTCGGAAAAGATTTCCAGCTCCGTGCCGCAGGCCGGGCACTTGCAGGTGAAGGATTTCAGGTTCTTGAAGGACTCGAAGCCGGGGCAGTGCTGGGGGGTATTGGCCATGGCTGTTCTCCTTTGCCGTCTGGATGATCTTCGAGTTCCCGGGCGCAAGCGCACACCGCCCGGAGCGGCTGCGGGATTTTATGCAGCAGCGTGCCGGCAAAACTCCCGCCATGCGGGGTAGAACCATAATGTGGTGCTTTTGCGCCCGTGGAATACTATATGTTGTGATTATTTGTCCATCGTTTGGTCTTTGGTGCAATCCATCGCCTTCACGGAGCGCTTACCAGAAAAATAATAGCCTAAAAACATCATGGGAGCAAGAATGGTTTTCCATATCGAAAACGTTTTTACGAGAACCCATCTGCAAAATGATTTCGTCGCGAGAATGAGCGAAAAAGCCAAGGGCAAGGAAACAGGCCAAATAGGCCTGGAAGCGTGGTGGTTCCAACTTGAGGGAGTATCGGGGCGATGATGCAGCTTTGGGCTTTTGCAGCCCTTGGCCTCAGAAACCCAATTTTTGAGACGGGTCGAGAAGCACGGGTGATGCAAATGCGCTTGTATTTAGTTCCGCGAAGGCCTACCATTGCCCGCTGACGCAGCACGGAACATGTTAAAGAGAACGCGAGGCAAGACCGACCATGACAGATCCCTGCGAATACCAACCCCTGTTTCCATTGGGAAAGGACGAAACCCGTTACCGCAAGCTCACGGGCAAGCACGTGGAGAGGGTGGCCCTTGCCGGCGACGAGTTTCTCCGCGTCGAGCCCGAGGGGCTCGCGCTTCTTTCCTACCATGCTTTTGCGGACGCGTCCCATCTCCTGCGGCCGTCGCACCTTCAGCAGCTTGCAGACATCATCGCGGACCCCAAGGCCTCGGACAACGACCGCTACGTGGCCCTGGAGATGCTGGAGAACGCCCGCATCTCCTCGGAGTTCGTGTTTCCCCTCTGCCAGGACACGGGCACGGCCATCATTTTCGCCAAGAAGGGGGACCACGTCTACACGGGAGCCCCCGATGAGACCGCGCTCTCCGAGGGCGTGCGCCGGGCCTACACGACCCACCACCTGCGTTACAGCCAGAATGCGCCGCTCAGCACCTACACGGAGCGCAACACCGGCTGCAATCTGCCGGCGGACATCACGATATCCGCGGTACCGGGGAACGCCTACGAGTTCCTTTTCATTGCAAAGGGCGGCGGCTCGGCCAACAAGACCTACCTCTACCAGATGACCAAGGCGCTCCTGAACCCGGCCAGCCTCCTCACCTTCCTGGTGGAGAAGATGGTGGACCTGGGAACCGCGGCATGTCCGCCCTACCATCTGGCCTTCGCCATCGGCGGTACGTCGGCGGAGATGAACTTAAAGACCGTGAAGCTGGCCAGCGCGGGGTACCTGGACGGCCTGCCCGACCGGGGGAGCGAGGCAGGCACGGCGTTCCGGGACCGCGATCTGGAGTACAAGCTCTTAAAGGCCAGCCAGGAGCTGGGTATCGGCGCCCAGTTCGGCGGCAAGTACTTCTGCCTGGACGTGCGGGTGGTCCGGCTTCCCCGCCACGGGGCGTCCTGTCCCGTGGGGCTGGGGGTGTCGTGCTCGGCCCACCGCAACGTGAAAGGGAAGATCACGGCGGAGGGGATCTTTTTGGAGGAGCTGGAGCGCCACCCGGAGAAGTACCTCCCCCGGGAGTCGGCCTCCCTGGCTCCGGCGGTCAGCCTTGACCTGAACCGGCCCATGGACGAGATCCGGGCCAAGCTTTCCACCCTTGCGGTGGGAAGCCGGGTCATGCTGAACGGGCCCATCGTGGTGGCCCGCGACATCGCCCACGCCAAGCTCAAGGAGCGCCTGGACGCAAGCCAGGGGTTGCCGGACTACTTCCGCAACCATATCGTCTACTATGCGGGGCCGGCCAAGACCCCGCCGGGGCATGCCTGCGGCTCCTGCGGCCCCACCACCTCCGGACGCATGGACCCCTATGTGCCTCTGTTCATGCGCCACGGGGCTTCCCTGGTGATGCTGGGCAAGGGAAACCGCTCGGAGATGGTGACCCGAGCCTGCCAGCAGTATGGCGGCTTTTATCTGGGTTCCATCGGAGGGCCGGCTGCGCGGCTGGGCAAGGAGTGCATCACGGAGTTCTCCGTTTTGGAGTTCCCGGAGCTGGGCATGGAGGCCGTTGCCCGGATCGTGGTGAAGAACTTTCCCGCGTTCATCATCGTGGACGACAAGGGCCACGACTTTTTCGCCAACCTGGCGGGCCGTTTCCAGGTGCTCAAGTCCACGCGCTTTTTGGAAACCCTGTAAGGGGCGCATCGAGGGCGGAGCGGCGCCGGCTAGAAGTTTTCCTAGCATGCGACTAGGCCTGTTTTCGTTGTTTTTTGAGACACGGCGTGGTAGAAAATATCCGGCGGGCCCAGGTGTTTTCCGTGCCAACCCGCCCTTTTCGCCGAAACCTCCCATAATCATCAGCTTGGTGCACCACGAGGGGGCGGCCGCGCCGTTCCCTCTCATCTTGCCGGGAATGCGAGAGGATCCTCATGGAGCCGGACGAGCCTTACGAGTATGAAAAAGACGTAGAGGATCTCTTTGCGGATCTGGGCGTGGTGGAGGGACGCGACGCCGCGCCGGCGCCGGCCGCCGTTCCGGGGCTCATCGAAACCCTGCACGAGCAGGAGGGCCGCCAGGACCCGGTGCGCGTGCTCCTGGCGCACTTCGTCCAGGAGGCCGCCGGCATGGTGCGTGCCTCCCAGTCCCCCGACCCCAAGGACAAGGAGAAGGCGGCCGAGAGGCTGACCGCAGTCCTGCGGAAGCTGGCCTCGGAGGACCCTCAGGAGCCCCGCGTACTCCTTCGGCACAGGGGCCGGGGGGATGCGGCGGACGGCAAGGAGTCCCAGTTCGTGGATTACGAGGTGCACTTCGGAACCCTCCGCCTGGACCCTGCCCAACTCAAAACCACCGCCCGCAGGCTCGGCCCCACCGCCGCCCATCTCCACCCCGTCTTTGTGGAATCCCTCAAGGCCTTGGCTCTTCTGGGGATCAACACCCTCTATGTGACCCTGAACCCCGAGGCCGCCGCCAACGCCTCCGACCCCTATCGCCTGCGCCAGTTCATGGCCTCCCTGGGCGCCTACTTCAACGTGGCGGCGGCGCCTCCGGAAACGGAGGTGGCCCTGGCCGACGAAACCGGGCTTCCCCCCATCATCTACGATGAGAAAAGAAAGCCCAGCCCCAACTTCACCACGCTGGCCGCGGTGAACGGGCTGCGACGGGGTACGGTCCAGGTGCTGGTGAACCAGGTGGACTCCATGATGCACCGGGCCGGAGCCCGGGACCCTCTGCTCATCTACTGCGGCGTCTACGACGCTGTTTTCGCGTTCAAGAAGCTGGTGGGCATCCTCAAGCGGCCGCCCCTCGAGGTGAACAACCTGCGGTGGCTGCTCTCTTCCCGGCCCGAAGACCCGGTGGGGGAAAAACAGGCCCTGGTTGCCCGGCTCGTTTCCCGGGAGTTCGGCGACTGGTCCCAGAAGCCGGCGCGGATCCTGGCCGCCCTGTATGGTCAAGATTACGGCTCCCTCTGCTCCTGGCAGCTGGCGGAGCGGCTGGGGCTCGTCACCGAGCTTTTGGAGACCATGGAGATCGCCTCCTCCGCCTCCATGGCCCAGTCGGGCCAGGCGGACCTGGTGTCGGAGGAGAACGTGGAGGAAGTGCTCTCCGTCATGGAAAGAAACCTGGAAAAGGCGCCGGACGAGATCTACGACCAACTCCACGTATCCGGGGACACGGTGGAGGCGCGGGTGAGCGACGCGGAGCCGGTGAAGCGCTACGTGGACCGCAGGCTGCTGGCCCAGGTAGCCTTTTTCCGCCAGCGTTCGGCCACCAACCGGAAGATGAAGTCGCTCCTTCGCCACGGGGCCGAGTTCGACACCGCCGACTATCAGGCGGTGGCCCGCGACTTCGGCGTTTCCGAGCAGGACGCGGTGGAGCTGGTAGGGCTCCTGGCCCGCTGCTTCGATACCAATGGCCATTTTCTGCGCAAGGCCTTCGAGAAAAGCGTTCCGGCCTTCTGCCGCCACGAAAAAAAGGTGTTCGAGTTCCTCTGGTACTATCTACGCGAGCACATGGGCGCCGAGGACCGCATCTCTCTTCTGAATGCGCTCCTGCTCCTCATCAACCGCATGCGCCGTCCCCGGGAGGCCATCGCCGTGCTGCTCACGGGGCTTGTCCGCGATCCGGAGACGCTGGCCTTTTCCGACCGCAACGCGCTGATGCTGGCCAACGTTCTTCTGCGCAAGTACAATAAGGAGCTGACCAAGGACATCCGCATGACACCGGAGGAGGTCCTGCATGTGCGGGACGGGCTGGACCGGGAGGCGGCGGCCTTTGCCGCGGGCATCCTGGACGAAAAAAGGGACGAGTTCTTCGTCAAGGTGCGCACCGTACACCGCCAGGTGAAGGCTGCGCTCAACCCCTATACCTGGCACGAGGCCATGCCGCTCGGCTATCTTCTCACACTGGAACGGGAAACCTACATGTTCCTGGCGCTGACCGGAGGCGGGACCGCCCAGGCGGTGCTGCGCTCGGCCTTGTGGGAGTATGGAAACCCGGAATCGGAGATCTACCGGCTGGCGGAACGGCGCGACCAGTTCCAGTGGCTTCTGCATCTTTTTCAGGTAGTTGTACGGGGAGTGGGCCGCGTGGGCGGAGCCCTGGACGTTCCGCTTTTGGCCGAGGTCAAAGCCAAGGGGCCGGAGTTTTCCATCATGGCCATACACTCCGGAACCAGGGAGCAGCTGAATCGCCTCATGGAGTGGGTGGACCGGGCAACGGAGGCGTTGGGAAGCAGAAAAGCCGCCAAATCCGGCCAATAGACGCGCCATTTATCGGGACAATGCGTGAATATTTTGTAAAAATAGAAGCTTGACAAGGCTCCGCTTTTTCTGTTAGCGATAAGTCTCGCTTCTTTTTGATAAAATCGGGCAGGCCCCGGATCGGATAGGACACGGTCCGGCATGGAAACGCGGCTTTTTTGCCCGGGGGCGGACGTCTCTCGGTTCCGGCGAATACCAATGCATTGATCAATTGAATTGATCAATGCTACCCTGTTTTCATGCAAGGGTGCGAAGGGGACGCACCGGATGGCGCGGACATAAGGCATTCAACCTTCCGCCCGCCGTAAAGAAGAGCCCGCCAAGGTCCGGAGGGCGGGGAGGGAAGCCCTCCCAGGCTCGAAGGACTAATGAGCAGTAATGCGGATGAGCTGTATTGCAGCCGACGGTTTCGTAGCCGCACTTACCGGCGATTCCCAAGATTCGACAACCGCAATCCGTCATCAAGCCCCTTCTGCACCCCTGGCTAAAGGAAAGGTTCGAAACGGCGCCGAGGATGGAAAGCAGGGGAGGGGCCGCAAGGCCCCAGGCATGGAGCCTTCGGAAAAATCTCCGCGGCAAGGAGGCCGGCCGCCGGCCGCCCGCACATTTTTTTCTACCTGTCAGGGAGGTGTTCGCATGAAATGGTTGGCCGCCAAGGCATTATCCTTTTTGCTGCTCATCTCGCTCCTCGTTTGCGGCGCGGCGTCGGCGCAGGAGGTGGTCATCGGGTTGAATATACCCCTCACCGGCCCCTATGCGGCTCAGGGCAAGGACCAGCAGGAGGGGTTCATGCTGGCCATTGAAACCCTCAATGCCAAGGGGGGCGTCCTGGGCCATCAGATCCGGCCCGTGATCAAGGACTCCCAGTCCAATCCCGAGACGGCCCGCAAGAACACGCTGGAGATGATCTGGAACGAGAACGCGGCCATGATCTCCGGCGGCATCTCCTCCGCGGTGGCCATCGCGGTGTCGGCCGAGTGCCAGGAGCAGGGCGTGATCTTCATGACGGGGCTCACCCATGACAACGCCACCACGGGTCACATGCAGACACCGGGCGGCTTCATGGTCCAGACCGCCCACCGCCATACCTTCCGCTGGTTCCTGAACGCTTGGATGAGCGCATCGGCCATGGCTCCCTACCTTTCCGAAACCTACGGAAAGAACAAGGAGTACTTCTACATCTCCGCCGATTATTCCTGGGGGCACAGCCTGGAGGACTCCATGCGGCGCTTCCTGGAACTGGAAGGAGCCGACACCAAGGGCTCCCTGTTCACGCCGCTGGGATCCAAGGACTTCAAGAAGGAGCTGGAACAAGCCAAGGAAGCCGCTCCGGACATCTTGGTGCTGAACCTCTTCGGCGACGACCTGGTGAATGCGCTGAAGCAGGCCTATGAAATGAAGGTCACCAAGAAGATGCAAGTGGTGGTTCCGCTTCTGGAGGTCCAGATGGCCAAGGCCCTGGGCCCGGAGATCCTGCAGGGGATTTTGGCCACCACCATTTGGCACCACTCCCTGGAGAGCAAGTACCCCGGCTCCAAGACCTTCGTGGACGCCTTCCGGAAAAAGTTCAACCGTCCGCCGGGAGTGGCCGCGGCCACGGGCTGGGTGGCCGTGAACCAGTGGGCCGACGCCGTGGAGAAAGCCAAGGACTTCTACGCCGACGACAAGATCATCCTGGGTCTGGAAGGTCACAAGTTCGTGCTGCTCAAGGACGAAGAGATCTGGCGTGCATGGGACCACCAGTGCATGAGCTCCGTGTTCATCCTCAAAGGCAAGTCCCCCAAGAAGGTACAGAACGAATGGGACATGCTGGAGATCGTGGCGGAGAAGCCGGGGCCCGGGGTCATGCGCTCCCGGGATGAGAACCCCGTCAGCCTGGAGCCCCTGGTCATCGAAGAGTAAGGAGCCAGGGAGCCCGCGGTCCCAGGCGGCGTGCCCGGAAACAGGGAGCCGCCGGGCACGGGGACGGCCGGAAGCTTGGCAGTGCTTGGAAATAGGCCGGAATCGGAGGTAACGTATGGATGCTTTGTCTGGTGATTTCTCTCGCATGGTTTTCAAAAGGGTGGTCACCAGTGGTTTGGGAGAGTTCTCCTTGGACGGCCAGATGATCGGCATTCTGGTGGAGCTGGACGGCCAGAAGAGCGTGGGCATGATCGCCGAGAAGACGGGCATGACTCTGGACGCCCTCCGGCGGGTTGTCGCCAAGCTCATCCAGCTGAAGATCATCGAGCCCGTCACCAAGGAAGTGGCGGTGTTGGACGAAGGTTTCCTGGACATGCTGGACAAGGAGCTTGCGCTGGCCATCGGTCCCATCGCCGAGGTGGTCATAGAGGACGCGGTGGCGGACCTGGGCTACAGCCTGGACCGCTTTCCCTCCGACCAGGCCGCCGAGCTCATTGACTACATCTCCCAGGAGATCCAGCGGGAGGACCGTCGCAACGCCTTCCGCCAGAACATGGTCGCCGAGATGCGTCGTAAGGGATACATCTAGCCCGGGAAACGGGGCGGGCCGGGCAGCTCCGGCGAGGCCCCGAAGGACGGACGAAATGGGTACCGCCCGCCCCGGCGTTGCGGGTTACTCCGTACCTATCACCATTTCATGAACGAGGGGTTCAGACATGGCTGAGATGAACAAGGTGCAGGTCACGTGTGAAAAGTGCGGCAAGCAAAACCAGGTGGATACCGCGAGCTTGGCCGCCGGCGATGCGCCCTGTGCGGAATGTGGTGAGAAGCTTTCCCTGGACGCCGCGACGCCGCTTCCCTCCCCTGCCGAGGAGCCTGCCGGAGAGCAGGCCCGTCCGGCCCGCCGCGCCGCCGATGAAGGAGCCAAGAAAACGGTGGGCAAGGCACGGGTCATGGGTCTGCGGGGCAAGATGGCCATCCTGTTCCTGGTGGTCCCCATCGTGCTCATGTCCGTAGCCGGTATCTTCTATATGTCACAGCTTTCCAAGATGGTGGACGTGTTCACCCAGGCCAGCTCCGAGATGGTGGCGCGCCTCTCCGGCGAGATGCTGGCCCAGGCATCCCGGCAGACCGCCATCCAGGTGAAGCGCTACCTGGAAGACAATCCCTTCCTGAAGAAAGAGGACTTCAACCGGGACCAGGGGCTCAAGCTTTTGGCCGTGCAGAAGATCGGAATGACCGGCTTCACCGCCGTGTATTCCCTTCCGGACGCAGGAGGCGTCTGGCGCATGTGGGCCCATGTGGATCCGGATATCGTGGGCATTGATCTGGCCGACCTGAAAAAGGAGTACGGGACCGGGTTCGAGGACTACTGGCGGATACTCACCGCGGTCAAGAACGGCAAGTCCGCTCGCGGCGTTTACTCCTGGAAGGACTCCGAAGGCGTCACCCACGCCAGCTTCATCGTCTGCACCCCCATCGAGGGGACCCAGTTCGCGGTCATGGCCTCGGTGCCGGCAGTGGAGTTCACCCGCGACGTGAAGCGCCTCCAAACCAAGACAGGAAAAGTCGCCTCGCGCACCCGGTGGGTCATCACCATCATTCTCCTGGTGACGCTCATTCTGATCGGCGTCATCGTCGCCTTCTTCGGCGCGCGCATCTCCGGCAAGCTCAAGGAGCTCACTTCCGCCGCGGACAGCATCAGCATGGGCGACATGGACACCCAGATCACGGTCAAGTCCAACGACGAGATCGGGGACCTTGCCGACGCCATCGGCCGCATGCAGGAGTCCATTCGTCTCTCCATCGAGCGTCTGCGTCGCCGCCGGAACCGCTAACGGAAAACCGTGTACGAAAAGGGCCCGGGAACCCCGGGCCCTTTTTTTTCTGCCCGGCCCTTTGAGCGGGAGAGAAGGTGGGGAAACGGCCGGGCCCACCCCGCCCGGCCCGGAGGACAAGAACGAGCTTCCACGAGGTCATCGAGATGGAGATCATTGCCCAGAAAAACTACCCGGACGGGAGCGTCATTTTCCTGGAAGGGAGCCGGGGAGACTCGGTGTACCTGGTGGAGGCCGGGGCGGTCATCATCAGCAAGCAGGTGGGCGGAAAAAAGCTCATCATAGACGTCCTGCGGACGGGGGAAATCTTCGGGGAAATGGCCTTTATCGGCAACTACCCCAGGACTGCTACGGCCCGGGCCCTGGGCGACACCACCCTAGGGGTCATTGACCGGGAAAGCCTCACGGCTGCGGTTACGGCCTTGCCTCCAGACATGCGGAAACTGGTCATGAGCCTGGTTTCGCGCCTGCGCAAGATGACGGACACGGCCGCCGGCATGACCATTTTGCGCAAGGAGCCGAGGGTGGCCCGGACCTGGTCCGTCACCTTTTCCTCCGGCGAGGGCTTTTCCGATGCTTACACGCACAATGCCAGCTCGGGGGGGCTTTTCATCGCAACGGACAAACCTCTAGAGCAGGGCGAGGTTTTCCTGTTGGACCTGGGTCTGCCCGACGGATCCCAGCTCACCAAGGTGGCCTGCGAAGTGGTCTGGACCCGTGAGCAAACCGAGGATTCGCGCGGCTTTCCCACGGGCATGGGAGTGCGCTTCATCGTTTTGACCCAGCAGGACAAGGATAAACTGCGCGCCGCTCTTGCAGGCGCTCTTTAACGGGTGTAAAAGCTTGGCTTTGACAAACGTCTGCAATACGGTTATTTTCGACTCGTAAACTGGAAAATATATCCGGGCCTCACCGCATTCCGAGTTCGGAGCAAGAATGGTTCGAGACATTCTCATCATGGACCTGGACGAGAGCTTTCTCACCCAGGCCATTGAAAAGCTGGACGAATACTCGGACACCTTCCTGGTGTTGGTTTCTACTGGAGAGGACGACGCCAAGGCGGAGCTCGCGAAGAGGCCGGTATCCGTTGCCGTGGTGGGGCTCACCGGCCCTTCGGGCGGACCGGGATCGCCGCTCCTCGATTTTTTGGCGGAGAGCTATCCGGAAATGCCGGTGATGCTCTTGGCCGACGCAAGCGACGCAGAGGCCAAGAAGCAGGTTCAAAAAAGAGGCTTGGCCGGGCTGATGGAGCGCCCGGTGGACCTCCACCAGATGGCCCGGAAAATCACCTCGCTGCTGAAGAAAGAGGCGGATGCCGGCTCCTTGCGGGGAGTATCGCCGGGCATGTTCCTCCAGATGATCGAGATGGAGGAGCGCTCCTGCGTCATCCGCATGGAAAACGAGAAGAAAAGCCTCCTGGGCATTCTCTTCTTCCGAAACGGCGAGCTCCTGGACGCCCGCGTCAAGGACCTGGAGGGGGTGGAAGCCGCTTACGAGATCTTTTCCTGGGATGAAGTGGCCCTTTCCATTCAAAGCGGGTGCCCTCCCAAGGACGGACGGATCCATATGAACGCCCAGGCCGTGCTGCTGGAGGCCATGCGGCGTAAAGACGAGTCCGGAAAAAGGCCTGCGGCGGCAGCGGCGGAGTCATTGTCCGATCACGACGACGACCTTTCCGAGGGAGACCTTACCGAAGGGGCTGCGGTCAGCCTGGGGGACTACGAGGAGCTTTCCGACGAGGACCTGGTGGCGGGCGAGCAGCCGGCCCAGGAAGCGGAGGAGGCCCCGGTCCAGGCAAATACGGCCGATGCCATCCGGGATCGCCTGGACCGCGAGATCGGCGGCAAGTGCGGCCTGGAAACCATAGGAGAGGACGCTTCGGTCCAGAGCTTCGTCATTCTGGCCGAGAAGTTGGGAGCCCTGTTCGACGCGGGGAACTTCAAGCTGGGGTATTTCGACAACGACTCCGGGGCGGACCGCATCGTGGTTCCGGGAAATCCGGCGACCGTAGTATCGCTCAAGCCCCGATGCCCAAAGAACAGGATCATTCAGGTTCTTACCACCTGACGCGGGGCCGACGCCCCTAGGACCGGAATGAAGGAGCTATTCCAAGAGATCCTGACCATCGAAAACGTCTACGGCGCAATCTATGTCTCCGCCGAGGGCAAGGTCCTGTTCTCCCAGACCACGTCCGATTCCGGCAAGGAGCTGGAAGCAGTGGATTGGCCTTCCTTGTTCGCTGCATTCGGCGACGCCAAGGAAGTGACCATGGTCTATGACTACCGGCGGATCTACGTCCGGCGCGCCCACAACGGCTACGTGCTGGTCCTCATGGGCCTCGTGGTCCCCGTGTCCATGGTGCGCCTTTCTTGCGACGCACTGCTCCCCACCCTGGAGAAGCAGGGCGCCAGCAAAGGCTTGATGCGATTTTTCAGGAGAAAGTAAGTGCGGGGCCGGGGGCGTCTCCCCGGCAAAGCGAGATTTGGCGCTTCCTGCGGCTTGCTGCTCCCGCTCGGACACCCCCCCGGGCGGTTCCTTCCAAGAGATTCCCTTTAAATCCTCTTTTCCTTCTCCGTTACCGGATGCTCATCATCGCTCTCAAGGCATCGCTCACGCTGTGGCCGAACATGAGCCCGATGACGGCTCCTGCGCCTCCGGAAACATAGACCAGGTGGGGGTCCACCTCTCCCCCCATGAGTAAGTGCTGCAGACCGTAGGCGGCGGCTGCTGCAATGGCGGCTGTCAGAGCGCTGTGAAAAATTCGGGTTCTCATGGCACAACTCCTTTCACCCGGGCGAATGCCCTAGGAAAACCCCACTGGATATCTGCTATAACATGATCAAAAATATCTTTCTATGAAATTGTGCATGCAAAATACGTGAGCGAGTCAACAGAAACCTTTCGAATTATTTGCCCTTTCTCCTGGTCGGTGCAAGGGGCTAAAGAATACGAATCATCAAAATAATGTAGCCATCAACCCATAAAAACGCTATATATTGTAAATAGTGCCCTATTTTTTCCTGTAAAGGCGTCCCCATCCGGGATCATTAACCATCGTTCGATAAAAAGCGCCTCGAAAAACTTCTAGGAAAGCGGAGAACGCCCCGTCCTCCTCCCCGGCGGCTTGACATGCCGGGTTCCATCTCCTAGAAAAGGCGTCGCAACAAAGGATCGGGCCGGCAAAATCGGGGCGCCGAGCCTGCCAAACAGGCGGCAGGCAAGGTCCGGAGCAAAAGGCCGCGTATACCCGCGTTCCGGCCGCGGCCGAGATGCTTCCAATTGCATAGTCGCTTTCGCCCCTTTTGTGGATACGCCCAAAGTTTGTATAACGCCTGTTCCCGGAATGCACCGGAAGCATCCCGTGACAATAAAGATAAGCACTTTCAGAAGAGACTCCATACGCGCCAGATCTATTGGCTATATTTGATATTTACAGGTTGTTATGCTTCTCGATCTTTCCATCCGCAACTTCGCCATCATGGACGACGTGAAGCTCGGCTTCGGGCCCGGCCTCACCGCCGTCACCGGAGAAACCGGCGCGGGCAAGTCCATTCTGGTGAATGCCGTGCTTCTGCTCCTGGGGGGCCGCGCCAGCTCTCGCATGGTGCGCTCCGGCGCTTCGGAGGCCTTTCTGGAAGCCATCTTCGACGTGGCGGGCAACGACCAGGTCCGGCAGGCCATGGAGCAGGCGGGCCTGGACCCGGCCGGCGAGCTTCTCGTCCAAAGGGAGGTGTCGGCTTCGGACCGGCACAGGCTTCTGCTGAACGGCCGGCTCGCCACCATGGCCATGCTGGAAAAAATAACGGAAAGCCTGGCTTCCGTTTCCGGGCAGCACGCCCACCAGAGCCTTCTGCGCCCCGAACACCAGCTGGCCGTCCTGGACCGCTTCAGCGATGCCGCCCTTCTCCGCAAAGAGGTGGAGGAGCGCTACGCCCGGACCCAGGAAGCCCTCCACCGCCTGGAAACCCTGCAGGAGGAGGGCGCAAGCGCTGCCCAGAAGAGGGATTATCTCCTTTTCATCCGCGACGAGATCGAGAAGGCGGAGATAGGGCCCGGCGAGGATGAAACCTTGTTCCAGAAAAAGGAACGGCTCAAGAACAGCCAGATCCTCTTTGCCGCGGCAGCGGGAGCCGAAGAAGGCCTCTATGCCGGAGATGACCCGGTTTGCGGCCGCCTGGCCGACATCGAAAGAATCCTTTCCGACGCGGGCCGCCACGATCCCGAGCTGGCGGCCCGGGCCCGCGTGGTTTCCGAGGCACGCTACGCCCTGGAGGACGCGGCCCGGGAGCTCTCCTCCTACGCTCGAAGCGTCACCTTCGATGAAGCCGAGCTTGTGGCCGTGGAGGAAAGGCTCTCGCTCCTTTCCCGCCTGAAAAAGAAGTACGGGCCCGAGCTTTCCGATGTACTGGCCCGCCTGGACCAGGTGCGCGCCGAGCTCTCCTGTCTTTCGGATTTCAAAGAAACCGAGAAAAAAGCACGGCAGGAGCTTGCAGAAGCCCGCCAGTCCCTCATCGCCGCCGCCCGCGCCCTGTCGGAAAAGAGGGAGCAGGCCGCCCCCCTCCTGGGCCGGAGCATTCAGGGCGAGCTATCCGCCTTGGGCATGGAAAAGGCCACCTTTTCCGTCCGGCTCATCCCCTGCCCGCCGCCTGCCGACCCGGCCAGCCCCTTTCGCACAAAAGACCGCGGCATCGAACGCCAAGGGCTCGAAAAAGCAGCCTTCTTCATCTCGCCCAACACCGGCGAGCCGGAAAAACCCCTGCGGGACATCGCCTCGGGTGGCGAACTCTCCCGCGTCGTGCTCTCCATTCTGGCGGTTTTGGCCGGAGAAGACGCTGTCGCTACCGTGGTCTTCGACGAGGTGGACGCAGGAATAGGCGGCGCCGTGGCCGACAACGTGGGCCGGAAACTCAAGGATCTCTCCCGGCAACGCCAGGTCATCGCCATCACCCACCTGGCACAGATCGCCCGCTACGCCGACACCCATTTTTATATCAGCAAACAGGAGCAGGACGGCCGCACGATTTCCGCAGCCAATCGCCTTAGCCAAAACGAGCGCGTTGCCGAAATCGCCCGCATGCTCTCCGGCGACGGGAAAAGCAAGACCTCCCTCGCCCACGCCCGGGAACTGCTCAAGGCGAAGGAGTAAGGAAAAGATTAGAAGAAGGGAACGGCCTTTCGGGGGGACCCCCTCCCAAAGAAAGCCATGGTGTGGGCTCGGCGATTAGGGAAAGATGGTGCCGGCAACTTCGGTTTGAAAGGCAACGCTATCGGCAGCTGATCTTCACGCATCCCCATATCCTCCGTACCTGGTTCAAAAAGTTTTACGGAAAGGGGGGAGGGGGCGCAGGGG
>JBFMHL010000322.1:0-37331 GCA_040753055.1 Thermodesulfobacteriota bacterium
GGGGCGGTACAGCCACCCCGGACCCGGCTCCCCCTCTCTTGGGAATTCTTTCCGCCTTTTCTCTATTCGCTTCTAGTCCGCAGGGTAGTTGATCTCTTCCATTGCCTTGCGGATGGCCGCCTCGTCCGCGGGCGCGTTCCAGGAAACCGTCACCTGTTTCTTGCCCGGGTCTCCTTCCACCTTGGTCACGCCCTTGACGGTGACGAGTTCGTTCTTGATGGCGGCCACGCAGTGGTGACAGGAAATTTTGGGGACCTTAAACGTTTTTTCCATGACGCGCTCCTTTCAAATGGCGGGCTCTGAGCCCAGAATTCACTCCCGTTGCATAAATATGATCATCCTGGATGCGCAGGCAAGGACGGGAACCGGGATTTGCGGCCGGATAGGGCGTTACAGGCAGTGGATCTTCGATGCGAGGAACCGCAACCCCTCGAATACGTCCTTCTCGGTGTGGGCTTCCAGGGTAACCAGGGGTTTACGTTTTCTCGCGGACAAAAATTCCCACAGGGGCATGAGGTCCGTGCTGCCCCGGCCTGGGGCCAGATGGTCGTCGTCCTCTCCGTGGTTGTCGTGGAGGTGGATCTCCAGCACCCGGTCTCCCAGTGCCCCGATCCAGTCGGGGAGGGAGGTGCGGGAAAACACCCGGGCATGTCCCACATCCAGGCAGAAGCCGATCCGCGGGTCGGAAAACCGCGAACAGAGCTCCATCAGAACCTTGGGCGTGCGCTCGAAAACGTTCTCCACGGCCAGGCCCGCGCGGGTTTTGGAAAAGAGCCCTTCGGCAAGCTCCGCCAGGGTTCCGGCGGCGAGATTCATCCACGCCTCGCGCCGGAAGGAATGCTGGCGGTGGTCCCAGCCGGTGTGGAAAACCACCATCACGGGGTCGAACAGGGCCGCCGTCTCTACAAAGCCTTGCAAGCGCTTGCGGGTGGCGGAAAGGATCAGGCCGTCGGTGGAGCCGGGGGAGAGGTCCAGAAAGGGTGCGTGGAGGCTGATCCGGGCGCCCCGTTCCGCGAGCCTTGCGGCCACTCCAGCGAACTCCTCTCGGGAGAAGCCGTCCAGGCTCTGTGCGTCGAGGCCCAGCTCCAGATTCACCTTCCATTTGTCGGTGACTTCGAAGAACTCCCCCACCAGGCGGCGAAAGGGCACGCAGACATGCACGCGGGAGAGAACCTCCGGCGAGAGGGCGGGAGTTGGTTCCGTTTCTTCCATGGAGATTTCGCTACCTCCGGTCCATCTCTTCCAGCACCGGCCGGGCAGCCTCTTCATAGGCCCGAAGCAGCGCGATCAGGAGCATTACGGAGAGCGGCCCCAGGATCACTCCCAAAAAGCCGAAGGCGGCCAGACCTCCCAGGAGCGAGAAGAAGATGAGCATGGGATGGAGCTCGTGCTTTCCCCGCATGAGCATCGGCCGAAGGAAGTTGTCGGAGGCCCCGACCACCAGCACGCCCCAGCAGATGAGGAAGATCCCGCCGACCACCTTTCCCATGGCGAACAGGACGATGGAGGCCGGCGCCCACACCATGGCCGTGCCCACCAAGGGCACCATGGAGAAAAACGCCATGACCACGCCCCATACCACGGGCGGAAGCCCCACGATGAGAAATCCGATGCCGCCCAGGAAGCCCTGGATAAGTGCTGTCAAAAATGTACCAAAAAAGGCTGATCGCGACACATCCTGGAAGCAGCTCGTAATCTCCCGCTCCAGGCTGGACGGGAGAGGGGCCAGGTGCATGGCGTACTTCACCACCCTGTCGCCGTCCCGCAGGAAGTAAAAGAGCGCCACCAGCATGAGCACGAACTGCCACATGGCGGACGAAAGCCCCTGTAATACGTCCTTGGCCATCCCAATTATGGTGTTGGAAACCCGCCCCGCCAATCCCGCCGCCGATTTCGAAAGGTCGGACAGATCAACGGAGAGCTTGGGCAGATACCTTTTCTGTTGTTTGGAGAGCCAGGCGAAGAACTTCTGGTCCAGCGCTCCGGTGCTGATCTTCTTTTCCACCAGCTGGTAAGCCTGGAGCGACTCGTTGACGAGTAGAGAGAACAGAAGGATCACCGGCGCGATGACAAAAAAGACGACCGCCAGCACGGTAATGATCGCGGCCAGGCTCCGCCGCTTGCCCAGCCGCCGCAAGAAGAAACGAAACACGGGCTGGGCCAGGATGGCCAGCACCGCGGCCAGGATGAAGATGGTGAGAAAGGGACGGAACACCACAAAGGCAAAGACCGCCGCGGCCAGCAGGCAGACCAGAAGAACCGGACCGCCGTAGTCGTGGATGCTCCTTTGTCTTTCCGGTTGCATGCTCCCCGCCTTTTTTCCCATGCCCGCCTCGCCGCTCATCAGGGAGTTTAAAAGCTATCTCGAATCTCGTGGGTTAGAAATCGAGCAACGGGATTCCTTCCTGCAGGATCGCCTTCGGTTTCCCTGCGCAGCGCTTACCGGTCGAAGAACACGTTTTTCCCGGTGGCCGACAGTGGAATGCCCATCACAAAGTCCCAGTCCACGATTCCCCGCTCTCTGGCCACCACCCCCACGCGGTACATGATGCGGTTGTCCACGTTGAGAAGGCTTGCGGTCTTCACCGCCGACCCCAGGGCGATCCCCATGTCCAGCAGCCGGAACGCGCACACCGGGCCCACGAACTCCTTCTGCTTCCGGCCGGCGGCCAGCAGGTCGTTGCAGGTGGAGTAGCCGCAGGCCCCGCAGTTGAGCCCCACGGGCTGCGCGTCCTTGATGCCGATGAGCACAACCGCGAAGCTCTTCAGGACCCCCCTGGCGTCGCGATCGAAGTCCTTCTTGCCGTATCGGGGGCCATACTCCTCCATGGCCTTGGCCAGGGCTTCCAGATCCGGACCGGCCAGCACCTTGGTGGCCACGTAGCTCTGGCCCTTGCTCTTGGGCGCGGTGATGGCCGAAAGCGCCATGAGCTGGGCTGCGACGGAAAAATCTTCCACGGCGTCCTCCTAAATCAACAGGCGGCGGACAAGGGCCTCTCTTCATAGCGGGCGAAGGCGGGATTTTCTTTCCAGGCGAAGCAGGCCCCTTCCCCATTTCGGGAAACCACCAGCAGGCCGCGCCGAACAAAGTCGGCCAGGACCTTCTCCACCAGCTCGGGCGGCTTCCCCGTCTCGCGGGTTACGGCCGAAACCAGCGGCTTGAGCGCCGCAACCGGGTTGTTCAGGTCCTCGGGCCGGATGGCTCCGTACTTCTCCACGAAGTCGTAATCCAGGATGGAGAAGACCAGCCCCAGCTTGCGGTTTCCCTCCACCCGCAGGTTTTCGTCGGGCGTGTTGGTGCCCTTGTCGTATCCGTCCAGAATCCGCTGCCACTCCTTTTCGCAACGATCCTCATGGGCCTTCACGAAACTGGCCGCTGCGCTTGCCGGCACGGCCGAGGTCTCCACCACGGGCCGGTTGGCGTCGTAGAGGGAGAAATCGTCGGTGAGGACCTTGAGGTCATACTCCTTTAGGTCCTCGTAGACGGTGGTGCCGGGAAAGGGCGCCAGGAAGTGGTAGCCGTAGATGATGTCCAGGCTCACGGCGAACTCCTCGGTCGTGGCCAAGGACTCCGGGGTCTCGCCCGGTAGCCCCACCATGAAGGAGGCGTGGGCCAGCATATTGGTTTTCTTGCACAACTCGGCGGCACGGCGGGCCTGGTCCAGGGTGATTCCCTTGCGGATGCGCTTGAGCATCTCCGGATCCCCGGACTCGATGCCGAAGCTCACGCAGTCGCACCCGGCCTTCCGCATGATACGAAGCGTCTCCTCGTCCACCGTGTTCACGCGGGAGAACGCGCTCCAGGCAACGTTGATCCCGCGCCTTCCGATCTCGTCGCATACCGCGGCCACGCGCTCCTTGTTGGAAGTGAAGAGGTCGTCGGCCACGTTGATGCGGCCGAATCCCAACGAGACCAGATGCTCGATCTCGTCCACCACCAGCCTGGGGTCGCGATAGCGGACCTTGCGGCCCACCATGCGCCTGCCCAGGCAGAAGATGCACTGGTTGGGGCATCCGCGGCTGGTGATGATGGAAACCGGAAAACCCAGGGCCTGGTATCGCGAGAGGGGCAAGAGGTGCCGCGCCGGCATGGGAAGCGCGTCGAGATCGCAGATGAGCTCCCGCGCTCCCGTGTCCACCACCGCGCCGTCCTTGCGGAAGCAGAGCCCGGGAATCTTTTCCCAGGCCGCACGGTCGGAAAGCACCGGGGTGAGGTCCGCAATGGTGCCCTCCCCTTCTCCCTTCACCACGAGGTCCAGCTCCGGGTACCGGGCCAGGGCCTCTTTGGCCCAGAAGGACACGTGGGGGCCGCCCATGACCGCGACCGTTTCCGGCCGGATGCGTTTGGCTGCGCGGACGATCTCCGCCGCTTGGAAAAAGTTCATGGTCACCGATGTCGAGCCCACCAGGTCCGGCTGGAAGTCGTCCATGAGGGCCCGGAGCTTTTTCTCCGAGTACTCCGACACCACGAAGTCGAATATGCGGACCTCCGCCCCTGCCCGCTCGAAGGCGGCCGCCACGTAGCAAACGCCCAAGGGCGGCGCCGGAGCTTCCTCCAGGGGATACGGGGGAGCAATGACTGCAACGCGCATCTTTCTCTCCTGCAAAACCGACGGAATGCCGAAACGGACCCGGGGTCCCTAGCGGCGTTAAAAGGAAAAGCCCAACGTGGCGGAGAGCCCTCCGGGCTCGGGGGAGATCCCGCCGAAGATCCTGGGCGTGCAGGCCTGCTTCACGCTCTGAATAAGCCTGTCGCTTTCGCGCCTGTTGAACTTCCGGGCCGAGGACACGGCCCCGTAGATGTTTCCGGCGTAAAACCCGACGGCCACCACGCCCACCACCGCGCCCAGGGCCGGCTGGTCGTCGTGGAAGCTCTCGGCCGCCGCCCAGATGAGGGCGCCGTCCAGAAGAAAGGTGAAGGCGGCGTCCTGGAAGCGCCCCACATAGGCCTGGCCCAGGCCCGGCACGATGGAAAGCGTTCCGGCCAGGGCCGGGCTCTTATGGGGAAGCGTATCGGCCAGGGCCAACCGTTTCTGCACCTCGTCCGGAGGGCACCCGGCGGCAAGGCCTTCCCGGATGCGGGAGAAGCTCTCGCGGGCGCCGGAGAAGTCTCCCGCCTCCAGATAAACGAGCCCCAACCCGGCCCAGGCCCGGTCAGCGTCGGCAACATCCGGCGCGCTCCCGGCCGCCCGGAGGAACTCCTCCGCCGCTCCGGCCGCGTCGCCTAAACGGCCTTGGGCCTGCGCCAGGATCAGGCGCGCCTGGAAGCATAGCCTGTTTTCCGGGAAAACGGAAATGAAGTCGCGGGCCGAGTCGGCCGCATCGCGGTACTGCTCACCCAGGATGTAAGCCCGGGCGATGCCCAGCTTGGCTTCGGGGATGAGGGGGCTTTGGGGAAAAAAGAACAGGAATCGCTGGTACTCGGTCACGGCCCGGTAGTAGTCGCCGGTCTTCATCAGGTGCGCGGCAAAGGCCATCTGGCCTTCCGCGGCGGCCGGCAGGGAATCTTGGCAAAGCGCGGGGGAAGCGGAAAGGAAAAGAAAGGCGGCGGCCAGGGCGAGCCGCAGAGCCCTCCCCGCGGTCTTGCGAAAGGCGGCATGCGGTGCGATGGCGGGTCGGGCCGTCACAGCTGGGTCACCCGGAAGACCTCTTCGATGGTGGTGAGCCCGTCAATCACCTTCCGCACCCCGTCCTCCCGAAGCGTCACCATGCGGTTCCGCACGGCCTGGGCCTTGATCTGGTTGGAGTCGGACGTGGAAAGGATGAGGGACTTGATCTCCTTGTCCATCAGAAGGATCTCGAAAATGCCCATGCGGCCCCGGTAGCCGGTGTTGAGGCACTCCGGGCAGCCGCGGGCCTGGTAGATGGTGTGCCCGGCGAAATCCTCGGGAGAGAGCCCCATGGGGCTGAGCGTGGCTTCGTCCGGGACATAGGGCGCCTTGCAGGAGTCGCACAGGACGCGCACCAGGCGCTGGGCGATGACCGCCAGAAGAGACGAGGAGATGAGGAAGGGCTCGATGTCCATGTCAATCAGGCGGGTGATGGCCGAGGCCGAGTCGTTGGTGTGTAGCGTAGAGAAGACCAGGTGGCCGGTCAGCGACGCGTGGATGGCGATCTCGGCGGTTTCTTGGTCGCGGATCTCGCCCACCAGAATCACGTCCGGGTCCTGGCGCACGATGGAGCGCAGGCCCCGCGCGAAAGTGAGCTCGATCTTGGGATTCACCTGGATCTGGCCGATGCCCTCGATCTGGTACTCCACCGGGTCTTCGATGGTGATGATGTTGATGTCCGGCGTGTTGATGGAGGACAAGATGGCGTAGAGGCTGGTGGTCTTGCCCGAACCGGTGGGGCCCGTCACCAGGATGATGCCGTGGGACTGGTGGATCAGGTTGTTGACCACCGAAAGCCGGGCTGGAGAAAGGCCCAGGTCGGCCATCTCCAGGATGTTGGTGGACTTGTCCAGGAGCCGGAGCACCACCCGCTCGCCGAAGGTGGTGGGCAGTGTGGACACGCGGATGTCCACGTTCTTGTCGCCGATGCGGATCTCGATGCGCCCGTCCTGGGGGAGCCTCTTTTCCGCGATGTTCAGCTTGGCCATGACCTTCACGCGGGAGACCAGGGAAGACTGGATGCGCTTGGGGGGCGTGATGAGGTCGTAGAGGATGCCGTCCACCCGGCAGCGCACCTTCAGCATGGTCTGGTAGGGCTCGATGTGGATGTCCGACGCCCGCGCCTTCACCGCCTCAGAAAGGATGTGGTTGACCAGCTTGATGATGGGCGCGTCGGAGGTGTCGTCCAGGAGGTCGGCGGTCTTCTCGATCTCGGAGATGAGCGCGTCGGTGTCCTGCTCCATGTCGGCGACGAGCTGCTCGGCCGAGTCCCGGGCCATGTCATAGGCGATGTTGATGGCCGACTGGATCTCCTGGGCCGGAGCCAGCACCGTGACCACGGGCCCCAGGCCCAGGACGCGGGAGAGATCGTCCACCGCGTTCACGCGGGAGGGGTCGTTCACCGCCACGGCCGGGGTGAGCGCGCCCCCTTCCTTGTCGGTGGCCGGGACATACTGGCCCCCCTGGCGGGTTACGTAAAAGGGGACCATCTTGTGCTTTTTCAAGAACTGGATGGGGATGCGGTCCGCGAAGTCCGGCATGCGCAGGTCGCGTGGCAGCGCGGCGAGCAGCGGAAAACCGTAGAACCGGGAGATGGCCGTCAGGAACTGGGTTTCCGTGAGCGCCTTTTTCTGCACCAGCACCTCCGCCAGGAAGGTCCCCTTCTCGGCGGACAGCCTGCGCGCTTCGGCCAGGACCTCCCGGCCCACGCCGTACTCGTTTTCCAAAATGGCGTCAAGTTCCGCGCTCATGGCTCGTTTTCCTGAAAATATCGGCTCGGGCCGCTTTTCTCTCCGGCTGTTCTACTGCTCGGAATCCCCGGACGGTTCCGGGGCCTCCATGGGAACGGCGGGCTGGGGTGCCTCCGCCGGCTCCGGCTGGACCTGAACCTCTTCCGACCGCACCGGCTCCTCGGAAATCGAGGTTTCTCCAGAAGCGCCCCCTTCGTGGCCGACGCCGGAAAGCTTCAGCTTCTGCTCCTTGCGCTGCTCCTTCTGCTCTTCCTTTTTCAGCTCCTTCTCCTCGGCCTCGATGGTGCCGGCTTCGGCGTCCTCGGGGTTTTCATCCGGTCCCACGTTCACGGGAGGCAGCCCCTGGGGCGCCCGGAATCCCTGGGTGTAGGGCCCGGCTTCCGGCTCGGTGCCCTCGTAGGTCATGGCATCGAAGGAAAGGTTCAGGTCGCCCCGGCGCTGATAGAGCTTCACCGCCTCGTTCTCGATCTGCTTGATCTCGTTCTTCTTCTTATCGGTGAGCGGCCGCATCTCCTCGGGATATTCCACGATGTGGGGCGTGATGAAGACGTAGAGGTTGGTCCGTTCGCGGTTTTCATACATGGACTTGAACAGATAGCCCAGACCGGGGATGTCGCCCAGGCAGGGAACCTTGTAGGAGCCGCCGTCGGTGCTCTGGTCAATCAGGCCGCCGATGACCACCGTGTTCCGGTCCTTCACCGATACGGTGGTCTGGGTGGAGCGCTTGTAGGTGGTGGGCCGGTCCACCTGGCCCGTCTCGATGAGCCGGGTCACCTCCTGGAAGATCTTCAAACGCACCAGGCGCTCCTGGCTGATCTGCGGGGTGATCTTCAACGTCACGCCCACGTCCTTGTACTCGTAGGTGGAGTAGTCCACGTTGGCGGTGGAGGTTTCCTGGCGCGTCACGTAGGGCACGTTCTTGCCCACCGTTATCGTGGCCTCCTCGTTGTTCACCGTGAGCACCTGGGGCGCGGAAAGGATGTGCACGTCGGAGTCGTTCCGGTAGGCCCGCAGAACCGCCCCGATGTTGGGGAAGATCACGTCGCCCACCTTGATGTTCTCCCCCACCACGCCCAGGGAGAAGGCGGTGGGGAAGTTGGCCACCACCTGGCCCGCGGTGGTCACCGTGGGCGTGGGGAAGATCTGGTAGGCGCCGTTGGTGCCGCCGCCGCCCGATCCGCCGAAGTACACGCCCTGGCCGCCCCGGAGCTCGAAGTCGGAGCCGGCGCGCCACTCCACGCCCAGCTCGAAGTTCTTCCTGGTGGAGACCTCCATGATGAGGGCCTCGATGTAGACCATGGCCCGCTGGATATCCAGCTTCTGGATCACGTCTTCCAGGATGAGGTAGTCGTCATGGGCCGCGGTGATGATGAGGCTGTTGGTGGCCTTGTCCGCGGAGATGACAACGTCTTTGCTGATGACGGGCGCCTCGCCCTTCTTGGCCGCTTCTCCGGGCTTCTGGGCCTGGAGGCCGGTGAGCACCTTGGCGACGTCCTCGGCCGTGGCGTTCTGGAGGTAATACACCCGTATCCTGCCCTTGCCCCGGGGCATCTCCTTGTCCAGCATGTTGGCCAGCTTCTTCACCGCCTCGGTATCCGCTTCGCTGGCCAGGATGATGAGCGAGTTGGTGCGGTCGTCGGACACCAGCTTGATGGAGTCCGAACCGCCGGCCATGGCTTTGGAGCTGGGCGCGCTCCGTTTCTGGAACAAGGTGGTGAGGATCTTGACCACCTCAGATGCCACCGCGTTTTCCAGCGGCAGCACGGTGATCTCCTGGCCGGTTCCCGGAACGTCAATGACGTTTAAAATATGCAGCAACCGCTGCACGTTGCTCTGGAAATCCGTGATTATGAGCGTGTTGGTGGGGTCGTAGGAGAGGATGATGGAGCTCTTGGAGACCAGGGGCTGAAAGATCTTCTTGATTTCGTTGGGGCTCGCGTACTTGAGCGGAACGATCTGGGTGATGACCTTGTCTTCCCGGATCTCGGGCTTCGTGGAGATCCGCGTAGGCACGTCCCTCTGCTTGGCTTCCACGGAAGGCACGATCTTGATGACCTCGCCGGACGGGATGGCGGCAAAGCCCTGTACCTCCAAAACGGCCTGGAAAACGCGGTAGGCTTCCTCCTCGGTCACCTTGGTGGGGCTCACGATGGTGACCTTGCCCTTGACCTTGCTGTCTATGACGAAGTTCTTCTTGGTGATCTCCGACATGGTCTTGACGAACTTGTCCAGGTCCACGTCGTTGAAGTCAATGTTGTAGAGCCTCTTCTCTTCCTCCGCGGAGGCTTTCTTCGGGGCGGCCTCGGTCTTGGGGGCGGGCTCGGCCTTATCCTTGACGTTGAAAAAGTCCTTGGCGTCCAGCTTGCGGCCGGGCGGGGGGCCGGGTTCGGCGGGCCGGGGCTCCGTGCTGTTGTCCCCCTGGGACATTTCAGCCGCCGGGTTTGCGGGAGTCGGAGGGGCCGCATCCGGGATGGAGGCGGGCGGCGGCGCTCCCGCCGGGGCGGGGCGGGCGGCCTGGGGTGTATCGTCTCCGGTCACGCGGGCGGCCTGGGCTGGCCGGCAAAACAGCAGAAAAAGGACCAGCAGCGTGAGCAGGGAAAGCGCGCAGGCGGCTTTGATCCTGCGCTGCCGACCCGGGCGGGGGAGCGCGACGGCCAAAGCCCGAACCTGGCCCCTGGCCGCCTCGGACCTTCCGGCCCGATTTTCGAGAACCGCAAAACCGCCACCGGCGTTCCGGTGGGGGGCAAAAAACGCCCTTGCCTGGAAATTTTTCCTCATTTCCTCGCTCACTTGGATGACTGGGTCCCGCTGAGGCTCGAAACCGGCTGGACGAGATCCTTGAACTCCTCCATGCTGGCGAGCGGCGCTAAGTCGGGATCGTTTTTGGCATACTTCCCGGCAGTGGGGTCCAGGTGGACCGCCTGGCGTAAAAAAGCGAGCGCCTGGGGAAGGCTTTGCTCCCGGGCGCTCAGACAGGCCAGATTATAATATGCATCCGCATACGCGGGGTTCTGGCGGACGGCTGTGAGAAAGTTGCGTCTTGCCTCCCCGTTTTGCCCCCTGCCCATTAGGATCACGCCCAAATTGTTCAAGCTTTTCTCTAGAGATGGATCCTGGGCCAGGCTTTGCAGATACAGCTGCTCCGCGCCGGGAATATCGCCCGTTTTCTGCGCCGCCAAGGCCTGCTCGTAAAGTGCCTCGGCCTCTTTTTCACCCTTGGTTTCGTGCGGCTCGGGGGCTTCCGGCGGGGGAACCGCCACACCCGGGGCAGGAGGCGGGGCAGCGGGAGGCCCCACGGGCTTTATCGCCTGCTTTCCGGTACCCGCCGGGGCAGGCGCGGGCTTGGTTGCGGGCTCGCTTTTCGCCGCCGCAAGGCTCCCTGTATCACCCGTTTTTCCCGGACCGGCAGAGCCCCCTCTAAACCATGAAAGGCCCGCCAGCGCAAGCAAAATAAGGCCCAGAGCCACGGCGCACACAAGCCAGATCCGACTTGGGGAACTCTTGGGCGCTGCCGGGGGTGTGTCGTCCAAAGCCGGAGAGTCGGACGACTCCCGGCTTTCCTTGGCCTTTCTTAAGGCTTCATGGATGGTGCTCATGGCTTGCTCTCAAAAGGGCGTTCGAGGGGCTGTGCCCCGAACAGGTCAAGTCTTTTCCGGAAAAAGTCCGTACAGCACTCCGATGGTCTGGAAACCGGCCACGCCGTCCTCGGCGATTCCGAACTCGCTTTGCAGGCTGCGCACCGCACCGATGGTTTCGGGCCCGTATACGCCGTCGGGGCGCACGCTGATCCCCGCGCGGGCGAGCGCCATCTGCATCCAGAGAACATCCGCGCCCTTGGCCCCCGGAAAGAGCCGCATCACGGCAAAACGCTGGGGCAGCCACCAGGACACCATGCCTTCCCACTCCCGGGAAAGCTCCGGCACCGAGATGCTCTGTTCCTTCCCGGCCTCGTCCATGACCCGCGCCGCCTGCCCGTCCAGGGAGGGGATGACGATGAAGGCCTTGGCCCCGTCCTGTCCGGCCAGCCGGGCCTGCATGGGAACGGAGAACCGGGCCGCCTTGGCAATGGGAATGTCGGTGGTGAACAAGGCGCCCGAGGCCTGCTGCCCCCCGGAGAGGGAGAGCAGCATCACGGCCGCCTTCTCGAAGCCCAGGCGGAAGCCCGCCGGAGCCTTTGCGGCATCCTCGACGGCCGGAGCCTGTTCACCGCGTGCCGGGGCAACAGGGGAAGCGATCCGGGCCGGTTCCGCAGGAGCCGCCTGTACCGGCGCGGCGGCCATTGCAGCGGGCTTGGGGGCAAGCGCAGCCGTCCCCGGACCTTCCCGTAGGCTCACAAAGGTGTACAACGCTCCCGCCGCCAGCACCGCGCCAGCAGCGCCCGCCGCCGCGTAGCGGAGGACCCCCCCCCGCTTGGCGGGGGACGGAAGGGAACCCGGGTCCACGCCCGTCTCCTTGGCTGCGAAAAACAATATGTCCCGCGTGACCTTGCCCGCGTTCTGTGTGTAGGCCCGCAGGAGCGCGCGGTCGCAGATGGCGTTGATCCTCCGGGGAACCCCTCCGGAAAGACCGTACAGCGCGGAAAGGGCCGCGGGCGCAAAAGGCACCTTGCCCTTGGACCCTGCCACGGTCATCCGGTGCTGCACGTAGGTGCGGACATCCTCCTGGTCCAGGGGCCCCAGGTTGTAGCGCACCACGATGCGATCGTTCACCTGGCGCAGGTCGTTCTGCGTCATGAGCCGGGCCAGCTCTTCCTGGCCCACCAGCACGATCTGCAACAGCTTGTCGTTCTCCGTCTCCAGGTTGGAGAGGATGCGCACCTGCTCCAATACGTCCCGGGAGAGATTCTGGGCCTCGTCCAGAAGAAGGACCGCGTTTCTCCCGGCCGCGTAGTTTTCCAGCAGAAAGCGGTTCAGGGCGTCCAGGCAGGCCTTCTTGGAGGGAGGATCGGGAAGGGTGATGCCGAACTCCTCGCACACCGCGGGAAGCAGGTCCTCGTCCGAGAGGAAGGGGTTTAATAGAAGCGCCGTCTGGACGTTTTCGTCCAGGTCCTCCAGCAGGCTCCGCAACAAAGTAGTCTTGCCCGTACCCACGGAACCCGTGATCATGACAAAGCCCTTGCGCTCGCCGATGCCGTACAGGAGGTGGTCCAGCGCCTCCTGGTGGCCCCGGGAAAGGTAGAGGTACCGGGGGTCCGGCGTGGGCTTGAACGGGTTTTCCTTGAGGCCGAAGTGAGTATAGTACATGGCGTGTCGAGGCCCGGGAGCGGCGCGGCGCCGCGGCAGGCAAGCGTTAGGGAATCATTCGAACGAGTACGAAATCGCCTCGGTGTTCTCGCCCCTCTTCACCTGCAGAGCAACTTGGTCCGATGTGCGGAGGTTCCGATACAGGCTCATGACATCCTCCACACTCTTGATCTCGGCCCCGTTCACGCCCTGGATCACGTCCCCGTTCTGGAGCCCCATCTTGGCGAAGATGGAGCCCGGGCGGATGCGGTTCACCGAGAGACCGTTGGGCTGGCCGTTCTCGAAGGAGGGCCGCACGCGCACCTGGGTCATGAGCTGGTTGATGTTCTTCATGGAGTTTTCCAGGTCCATGCGGCTCAGCCGGAAGTTCGTGGGGCTGGGAGCCGAGGCCGCCATGCTCCGGGAGGCGGTCTTGCCGGAGCGGCCGGCTTCGCCCTCGGTCTCCATCTCCAGGATCTCGTCGTGGCCCGCCACGGAGAGGACAACCTTGCCCCGCAGGATCTGCTTCACCGTGGCGCCGGACACCGTGTCGCCGTGGCGGTAGAGATCCTGCTTGCGGCTCTTTTTTTCCTCGATGATGGCGAAGGACGACTCCGGGTCCGCGGCCATGGTGCCCAGGAGCGCCAGGTCCAGGGCCGTTGCGGCCAGCGCGTCAATATCCTCGGCGCTCAGGCTGGAGTCGTTTTTGGGCGCCTGGGTCTTGAACAGGTCCCTTTCCACCACCACTCGGTAGGCGGTCTGGGGAAGCGCGCGGACCTCCACGGGCTCCGGCCGGACCGCCGCCATGGCGGCCGACGGCCCCGGAAGCACCGTCATGCCCGCGGTGAGGAACTTGTATACGGAGGAGACCAGGACATAGGCCGCCACGGTGATGACGATCAGGTTTCCCGCAATGAGCGCTTTTCGTATCATGGCAAACCTCGCAAACTCCCGGGGCCGGTTTCATCCGACCCGCCCCGCCTGCCCTCCGCAAGAAAACTTCCCGCGTGCCGCCCTAAGGGCCTGCTATGAAATAACTGTTGCATCCGGCTACCGCTTCATCCCGTCCAGCGGCGTTGCGCTCCTTGCGGAAGAGGCTTGCTATTCCTCAGTCGCGCGCCTTGCTGGCCGGGCGAATCGGCAACCTCGATGTGACACATTTCTTTCAAAACAGGCCCTTAATGGAACGCCACCTCGTTCGCTCCCAGGGTGCCCGTGATGGAAAAGGGTATGCTCCCGGTCCGGGCCATCTGGCTCCGAAGCATCTGCGTCACGGGAGAAGAGGAGCCCAGCTGCTGGAACAACGCCGGAGCGGGCGTCACCTTTCCGTTGATGTCCACCCGGCTCTGGGTGACGGGCTCGGCGAGCGCCACCTTCCCGGCGAGCGATCCGCTCAGCTCCCGGCCTTCCATCTCGCACTTCTTGATGGCCAGCGTCCCCTGGGAAAGCTCAGCCTCCGCGGTCGCCTTGGTCACGGAAAAGGAGTTGATGCCGATGAGGTCGGCCAGCATCTCCATCTTGCCTTCCGTAAGCGTGAACGCGGCCGAACCCGTTCCCTTGGTCCACTGGGCGATCTGCCCCTGGTAGCTCGCTTCTCCGTCCACGGTGCCGGCAATGGTCCTGCCGGTGAACTTGGTGAACAGCCCCATGTCCTTGGGATTCACACCGGAAAGCTGGACACGAACGGACACCGGGCCCTGCAGGTTGCGCTCCAAAGAGTTCATGGAAAGCTTTATGGTTCCACCGTAACACTTCATTTTTACGGAAAAAGCTGGCTTCCCGATCAACAGGCGAAGGCCGGGGGTCACCTTGACCCGGCCGGCTGTGAACAAAGTCTGGCCCTGGCTCGACACCTTCACGTCCCGCATCTCCAGCCCCAGGGGCAGGGCCAGCCCCATGCCCCCCATGGAAAGCTCCATGCCGTTTCCCTTTTGGGCCACCTGGGACTGGAGATAGTCGGAGATGGTCCGGCCGGGGAAGAGCAGGTAGCCGAAAACAAGGAGGACCGCCAAGGAGTACAGGATGTAAAAGCCGGTTTTTTTCATGATGCCTTCGGTCTGGGAGGCATGATCATGGGATCAGGATTTTTCCAAGGTGGAGGCCTGGATCACGGCGTCTATCAGCCGGTCGCCCCTGCCCGTTTCCGTGATGGCGAGCCTGCGAACGGCCACCTGGTTCTTGGAGCTTTCCACTCGGTACAGGAAGTCCAGGAGCTGCTCCATGGAGAGCCCGGCAAGCTTCATCTCCACCTGGGAGCTCTTGAACTCGCTGTCCGGGATGGGCGTGAGCGTGGGCTTCATGTACTTGATGTACTTCTTCACGTCGCTCTCGCCCGCAAGCTGGTCCAGGAAGGTGAAGAGCCGGAAGCCTGGCTGCCGGGAACTGTAGCGGTTCTGGGCCTGCTCGCTTTTGCTGAGGAGCTCCTTCACCCGGGTGGAGAGCTCGTCCATCTTCCGCAGGTCCACTTGGGCCCGGACGATGGCCGCCTTCTGCCGCGCGTGAAAGGCCACGGCCTGGGCCACGATGAGCTGGTAGCACAGGAACAGGATCACGAACGCGGCCCCGCCCGCCAGCACCACCTTCTCCCTCTTCCCCAGCTTGTCCCACATGGCGAAAACCTACTCCTGGCGCGCCAGGTTCGCGCGGATGCGGAAGCGCACCCGGTTGGTCCGGTTGTCAATGTCGGTGGAAACGATGGTCACCTTGTCCAGGATACGGGCGGAGGTGAGCGCCTTCTGCACCTCGTCCACCGTGGAGATGGCGTCGGCCTCGCCGGAGAGCTGGAGCCCCTCGGGCGAGAAGGTGAGCCCCTGCACGGTGAAGTCCGCGTTGGCCGGAACCTTTTCGGAAACGATTTTCAAGACGTCAATGGCGCGGACGGCCGGTCCCTCCTCCTCGGGAAGCCCCCGGCTCTTCTCCAGCTCCTTGATCTTGGCGGAAAGCTGGCGCACCGGATCGGCCACGGGCTCCTTGGGAAGCAGGCTGTGGAAGCGGGCCGCGACCTCCTGCCGCAACCGGGCCGCCTCCCGGGAAAGGACGTAAGTGTCCGCAAAAAAGCCCGCGGTGAGGATGAACAGGAGGGCGACCAGAAGCACGGCCCCGTGGAAAATCTCGTCCTTGTACTCGTCCAGGCGGCGGCGCACCGCAAAGGGCCCCTGCCGCAAATTGAAACCGGCGGCCTGGGAGGGAGTGGCCAGCGCAAGGCACAGCGCACCGTCCATGAGGTGCGGCCTCCACTCCAGGCCCGGGTCCGCTGCAACGGTGGTGTTGGTGAGAACCGCCATGTTGGGCGACACCACGGACAGAGAGAGCCGCTGGGACAAGAGATCCACGAAGCCCGGCCACTCCGTGCCCGGGCCGGTGACGCTCAGGATCTCGGCGGAGAGTTCCTCGCCCGTGGCTTCCCCGAAGGCGGACACGGTCCAGGAGATGAGACGGGCAAGGCCCTCGGGGTCGTTCTGAAAATTCCCCTGGATGCGCCGGACGAACACCGCCCTTGCGCCGGAGAAAAGAACCAGCGTGGCTCCGGAGCAGGCAAGATGCAGGAAGATCCCCGGCTCCGCGGGCTCGCTGCCGTCCAGGAAGAGCACCGCCTCCGCCAGTCCGGCGGCGGAGAGGATGTCCGCGGAGATCCCCTTGTTCGAGAGGTAGCCGAGCTTGCCGGCGACGGTTGCGCTTTCGGCCACGGAGGCCAGGCAGACCGCGCCCTCGTCCTTTTTCAAAACCTGGTAGTCGGCCACGATGTCCTCGGCCTTGAACGGAAGCACCTGCTCCAGCTCGAAGGGGAGAACCTGGCGGATCTTCTTGGGCTCGGTAAAGGGAAGCCGGAGCCTGCGGAAGCTCACCCCGGCGTCGGAAAAGCTGGCGGCGGCGGTGATCCTTCCCAGGGAGGGCTCCTCCGGAGCCTTTCCGTTCTTCCGGGGCCGGCGGGCCTGGCTCTGATCCTGGCCTTCCTTCTCCCGGATCTGGGCGAGCGCCAGGTCCACGGCACGGTCCTGGTCCACCTCACCGTCCACCGGCACGCGGGCATAGGCCAGCACCTGGTTGGCGGTGAGCCCGCCCCGCACCAGCACGGCCGATACGGCCTCGGCGTCTATGCTAATTCCCAGCTTCTTTTCCGGCATGAAGGAAAGCTATCTGTTTTAGGTTTTCCAAAATGGTCGGCGCAATCGCCGTCCGGCCCACTAAGCATCTCCGGGCGGAGAATCGAGCCGGGGCGGTTTTCCTGCGGGCCGGGTACAGGCTGCCTCCCGGCTCCGGGATGGCGGCCGAATCCCGAATATAAACTTATAACACCCCGATTGTTTTAAGGCAATGGCTCGTTTGGAGGGGATCGTTCTTTTCCTGCCGGGAGGGTCCGTCATGAAAGCCTGAAGGTCAGAATCCGGCACACGCCCTTTCCGGTCTGCTGGTCCTTCTCCCTCTGCACCACGGCCGTGATCTTGCTGGCCGAGTCCCCCCGCACCGCGCGGGAGACGATGACGAACTGATCCGAGGTTACGGTCACCAGGTTGGGGTCAATGTTTACCTCCGAGCATCCGGGAGCGTTCTTGTACCAGCCCGGGTCCGTGATGTCGTTGATGAAGGTGTTGGACTCCCTCAAATCCCGGTAGGCCGCCATGGCCTCGGCCAGATCCTGGTCCTCGGGAGGCAGAAGGGCCTTGAGCACCGCCACGGGGGCGGTGGAGATGTTGATCTTTCCGGGATACTGGAGCTTGTCCTTGCTCTCCCCCAGGATCTGGCTGCCGTAGGCGGTCACGTTGGGACCGATGCCCGGCGCGTCGGCGGTTCCGGAAAAAAGGTCCGGGGTGATGCCCTTGATGAAAAGCATCTCGGCCGTTTCGGTGATGGGAGCGTTGCGCGCCTTGTAGGGCGGGTCCAGGGACTCGTAGTAGTCGGTCTCGGCCCCGTTCACGCCCGTCACCGCATCGTCGTCGTCGTGGTCCAGCCAGTCCTTCATGCTGTTGATGATGTCCGTGGTGGCGTTCAGATCCATATCGTCGCGCTCGGACACGATGGGCCGCAGGAAGCGGTCCCACAGGTTCTGCTGGGCCTCGTTCACGTCCTTGCCGTTCTGCTTTACCAGGGCGTTGATCTGGATGCGGCTCAGGCAGTCGGTGATCTCCACCGTCACCTCGGGGCCGAGGCCCATCTCCGCCATCATGCGCATCCGCTCCTCGGGCTGGGCCCAGGGTTCCTGGAGGGTGTCGGCCTTGGTGTTGCGCTTGTCCTCGATGAGCATGGCCATTGCGGCGGTGAGCCCGGCTCGGGCCTCCCAGGAGAGCTCCTGCTCGTTCCGTTTGGCCGCGGATACCAGAAGCTCGCTGCGAACCTGGCGGTGGGCCTCCACCGTGATGGCGATCAAGATGGCCACGGCGGCGATGGTGACCAGAAGCGCCATGCCCGACTGGCGGCACTTCCTTCGCTTTATTTCAAGCAATGCTTTCACTTTTTCGCCCTTGAAACCCCTAATCCATCTTCTCCCGGTACACGGGAACGTTCACCATGGTGTCGAAAACCCCGGCGGTTTTTTCCTCGTTTTCGCTGTACAGAACCAGCTCGATGGCCACGGCCACCGGCGTGGCGTAGTACTGGGTGGCCGACTCCGAATCCCAGGAATCCTTGCCCTCCCCTTCCTCGTCCAGGAAGCTGTAGGAAAGGGACTTCACATGGTCGCACAAGACGGGGTCGGCCCGTGGCGCCTTGGGAAAGAGGTCGAAGTCCAGCGTGTCCCTGCGGCGGATGAGGTAGCCGGGGCCGTTCTTGTCCTTCTCGGCGTAGTAGACGATCTCCGCGGTCCCTGTTTTTCCCGTGCCCGTAAAGTCCACATGGGCGCGGGAGGTGAAGCGAAGGCGCGGAATGCTGGTGGCCGGGTCCGGCTCGCACACGAAGCGCAGGGGGTCGGGCTCGGAAAAGGCGGCGTCGGGCTTCTTGTAGACCGGCGGCAAGGTGACCCGGACCGACTCCAGGTCTTCGGCCATGCGCATGAGGGCCGTGCGGGCCGTTCCGTAACCGGAGAGGCTCTCCTTGGTGGCGGTCACGTTCCGGAGCGTGGCCCGGTAGGCGCCGAAAAGCACGCTGGCCGTCAGCGCGAAAACGAACATGGCCAGCATGATCTCCAGGAGCGTGAAGCCCCGGTTTTCGGACCTATTCATTAACAAGGCGCAACCCCGTCAAGGTGTAAGTAAACTTTTCCTCGCCGAAATACACCGATATCATGATCTTCCGCAGTCGCTGGCCGGTCTCGCCCATGAGCTCGCTCTCCACGGGCACGACCTCCACCTTGTAGTAGTAAAGGGGGTGGTCGTCGCCGAAGTCGCCCGTGTCGGACGCAAGTCCCGCCGGGTCCTTCATCATGAGCTCGGCCATCTTCTTCTGGGCCAGGAGGGGCGCCGTGGTCTCGAACTTGGTGCGGGCGGCCAGGAGCACCGACGAGCTCTGCAGGCGAAAAATGGCGGTGACCGCCACCGCCAGGAACACCACGGCCACCATGACCTCCAGCAGGGTGAAGGCCCCTTCCCCGCGACGCCCGGATGTCGGCCTTGCAGTGCTCATGAGTCGGTGGGCTCCATGGCTTCGTAGTCGCGCACGATGCGTACGCCGGAAAGAAAGGGCTCCAAAAACACGGTCAGGCGGAGGTCGCCGTCCGCGAAGTGAACGGCCGAGTAACGGGCGTAGCCTTCCCGGGTCACCAGGATCTCGGCCGTGCCTGTTGCCTGGGTGCTTCCGTCGCTCCATTGGATGTCCGAAACCGTTACGTCGCCGGGCAGGCGAAAGCCGTCGCCCGCAGGCTCCGGGGAAAGGGCCAGCTCGTTCTTCTTCTCCGCCTCGATGGAGCGGATCTGCCGGTTGGCCATGTCAACGAGGAGGAGCTGCTCCTTGCCCGTGGCCAACGCCCGCTCGCGGGCTGCAGAGAGCTTGGCGGCCAGCGCCCGGGCGGACTCGTCCAGGTCGCTCACGGACACGGTCCGGCCGATGCGGGGGATGGTGATGAAGAAGATGGTCCCCAACAGCGCGATGACCACCATGAGCTCCATGAGGGTGAAGCCCGGGGGCGCAAGAGCGCGGCGGACCTTCGGGGAGACGATGCAAGGCGTCATGGGGTGCGGCTTCCCTGTAGAGAAAGGCCGGAGGCGATGCGTGGAGTGTTGACCGGCCGCCCGGAACCGGGAGGCCGGCGGCGGGGCGTCGCCCCCTGCAGACGGGCCGGGGACGCTTTACTTGATGTCCCAGTAGTCAATGTCCGAGTTGACGTCTTCCCCTGCGGCCTGGCCGTCGGCCCCGTAGCACAGGAGCTCGAAATCGCCGCGGCTTCCCGGGAAAATGTACACGTAGGGGTGGCCCCAGGGGTCCATGGGGAGCGAAGGCTTCTCCAGATACCCGCCCTTGCGCCAGCGGGCGGCCTCCTCGGTGTTCTGGGGAGGCGTCACCAGAATCTCCAGGCCTTCCTCCGTGGTAGGATAGCGCCCCATGTCCAGCTTGAACAGCTTGAGCGCCGTGGCCAGCGACTCCAGCTCCACGCTGGCCTTGGAGATCTTGGCCTTGTCCGGGGCGTCCATGAACTTGGGGGCGATGAACACGGCAAGGATGCCCAGGATGACGATGACCACCATGAGCTCCAGCAAGGTGAAGCCCGACTGCCTGACCGATGCATAACGCTTCATGAAACAAGCCTCCCAGCTTCCCTGGGCCGGAAGAGCCGAGCATCCTTCCGCTCGCCTTGCTCCGGCGCTTTCATCCCCTCCGCGGGATAGTATACCCATCGAGATCCGAATGCGTATGCAAAAGTAATGTAAAAAGTTCTGCTTGATCAGGAACGCGGGGGAGCCGTCCGGCGCGAGGAAAAAAGGAATATCTCCTTCGCTCCGCAACTCCTTTCCCGTTTTCCCCACGCGGCTTCCGGGTCTTCAGGTGGCCAGGCTGCTCATCTCCGCGATGGGCAGGAGCACCGCCAGAACGATGAAGCCCACCACGGCGGCCATCACCAAAATCATGAAGGGTTCCAGAAGCGTGGTGAGGGAGTCAATGGCCTCCTCCGCCTCGCCCTGGTAGAGGTCGGCCACCTTATCCAGCATGTTTTCCATCTCGCCGCTCTGCTCGCCCACCTCGATCATCTGCACCGCTACTTCCGGGAAGATGTTCTCCGCGGCCAGGGCCTTGGCCAGGCCCGAGCCCTCCCCTACCTTGGCGGAGATCGTGGAAAGCGCGTCGGCCACCACCCGGTTTTCGGCGACGGCCCGGACGATCTCCAAAGACGCCATCATGGGCACCCCGTTGGACAAAAGAGAAGACAGGGTGCGGGAAAAACGCGCCACGATGAGCTTGAGCGCGATGCCTCCCCAGATGGGAGCGGCCAGCATCATGCGGTCCATGGCCAGGCTTCCCCGATCCGTCCTGCGCATCCGGAGGAGAAAGAACACGGCTGCAACGAGCAGAAGGAGCATGACCCACCACCATCCCCGCAGGAACCCGGAGAAGCCCAGGAGCATCCGCGTGGGAAGCGGCAGCACCCGGTTCACCTGGGCGAACAGGGTGGTGATGGACGGCACCACGAAGACCAGGAGCACCGTTAAGATCACGGCCCCGAAGACCGTCATGAAGGCGGGATAGACCAGGGCCTTGCGCACCCGGGACCGGGCCTGCTGCTGGCGCTCGGCCAGGTCCGCCAGCCGTTGCAGCACCAGCTCCATGGCCCCCGACGCCTCGCCCGCGCGCACCATGTTCAGGTAGAGGGGCGGAAAGACCTTGGGGTGCATGGCCAGGGCGTCGGCCAGGCTGTTTCCTTCCACGATGGCGTCCTTCACGTGGGCCATCACCCTCTGAAGCTTGGGATGCCCGGTCTGTGGCACCAGGATGTTCAGGGCCGTGACCAGCGGCAGGCCCGCACCCATGAGGGTGGAAAGCTGGCGGGTCATGATGGAAAGCTGCTTCGCCCCCACGCGGGAAAAAAGCCCGGAAAACGAAGACTGCCTCTGGCTGGGTGACGTAGCCGCCGCCTGGGACGACTCCCGCACCTGGGTGGGAAAGACCCCGTCCTCCCGGAGCTTCTGGCGAGCCGCCGTGGGGCTCTCCGCGTCCACGATCCCGGCGCGCTTCCTGCCCCGGGCATCCAGGGCTACGTACTCGTAAACCGGCATGGCCGTCCTTCGTCTGTTGGGTCTGTTTTAAAAATAGAGGTCTGGTCCACTAATTTTTGGAAACCTTTTCCAGCGCTTTTAGCCCAAGTGCCGGGAGGAGGTCTTTTTCGTTTTTCTATCCTTGTCCCTCCCCCTCGCAGGAGCAGGAAAAGCAGGCGAAGTATATGCGGGTGAATCGCTCGTGGCTGTCGAAGGCCAGCCGGGGCATCTCCTCCCGCGCGAAAAAAGCAATGTCCGAAGCATCCGTGCCCGCGGCCGGCTCGCCCTGGAAGCTCCGCACCAGGTAGCCCAGCAGGAGCACGTTTCCGTAGCGGTCGCTGGGGCTGATGGTGGCGCCCAGGAAATCCCCGATGCCGCCCGTCAGCGCGGTCTCCTCCAGGAGTTCCCGGAGCGCGCACTCCTCGGGCGACTCGGAAAGCTCCATGAACCCGCCCGGCAGGCACCACTCTCCCTTTTTCGGGTCCTCGGCCCGCCGGACCAGGAGAATGCGCTCCTCCTCGTCCACCACGACGATGGCCGTGGCGGGAACCGGGTTTTCGTACACCGGAACCCCGCAGGCCTCGCAAAAGGGGCGCTCCCGCCCTTCGGTGAAACGGGTGGTCAGCCTTTCCCCGCAACGGGTGCAATAGTTCTTGGGCAGCATTTGGTGAACCTTGTCGGGGAGGAAGGGAGATCCCCTCCGGCCCCCCCCGGCTCGCAAGATCAGTCGTCGTAGTTGCCCTTGGGGCCGTCGTCGTGGACGAACTGCTTGGCCTTTTCCCGGATCTTCGCCTCGGTCCATTCCGCGGGGTTCTCGACGCGCTCCGCCTTGGCCCCCAGGTCGTGGGTTCCGGCGGACAGGAGCGCCGATATCGCCAGAGGGGCGGTGTCCGTGGAGTTGAACACCTGGGTCATGAGGTGGTAGGCGAAGTCCTCCACGTCCTTTGCCATGCGCTCGCGGAACTTCGTTTCCTGGGCCATGAGCCAGGTCTCGAAGGGCAGGTTCAGCTTTTTCCAGTCGCCCGCCTTGTAGCCCTTTTGCTGGGCAAAGGCCTTCATCTTCTCCCATATGGCCGGGCTCATGCCCTTGTCCGGCTCCTTCACGAACTGCTTCTGGTCGTCCAGCTCGGCGTTTCCGTAGTCGTTCACCTTCACGCCCCAGGAGATCATCTGGAAGGCGGTGGCCACGTTGGCCTTGGTGGTGCGGGTCTTCCGGGTGATCTCCCGAAGCTTTTCCGTGGAGTTTCCGGAGGTCCCGTGCTGGGCGCCGGAAACCTTGTAGGGGGAGATGGCCTCGTGGATCCTGGCCGTGAGGTCCACCTGGATGCCCGAGTCCGATGCCTCGATGCCGTGGGTGGTCCCGTTGTTCAAGGCGATCCAGTCGGGGAAAACCCCGTTGGCGTTCAGGCCCTGAATGTGGTAGAGCGCGTCCTCCTTGGTGGAAAGGCCGGAGGCCCCCTTGATCTCGCCCACCTCAGTTTCCAGGCCCGCCCAGGAAGGCACGAAACGGGCCAGGTCAATGTTGGCCAGGAGGTTGTCGTCTTCCTTCAGGTGGGAGGCGTCAATGGCGATGGAGGTGATGCCCGCCTCGAAAAGCGTGGGGATCTCCTGGCGCGCGTACTCGAGGTCCGATGTTTTCTTGATGCCGTAGTGGTCGGCGTGGACCGCCACGGGCACCGTCAACCCCATCTCGTTGGCCAGGGCGTCCACCTGGCGGGCCATGTTCCAGTAGTTGACGGCACAGTAGGCGTCGGCCCCGCCTTCGGACCGGGCGATCTCGATGATGACCCCCGAGTTGGCCCGCTGGGCCGCCGCGAGCACGCCACGGATCACGAATATATTCCGTCCGTTGGCCGCCAGAACCACGGATTTCCCCTTTTCCCGGGCGGCCCGGTCCAGGGCCTTGCTGGATACGATGAGCGCGCGGGAGTTGGGGAAAAGCTTCACCACGTTGGGGGGACGGCAGTTTGCCAGGGCCTTTTCGAAGTCTTGGGGCGAAACGCGATGGTGGCTCATGGGTCGCTCCCGTATGAATGAGTTTGAAAAACAATCGGGCGGGGCCGCCCGGGATGCGGGTCGGATGATCCCGCCCGAGAGAACGCCGGCGGAGGAATCACCGAGGGCTGCTGCATTTTTACGATAGGGGGCCTGCTCCGGCTGCGCGCCGTCACGGAGTATTCCGCGCATCCCGGGCTCTTAGAAACAGTTTCAAAACCCCGGATCACGTTTCAAGCAAGGCGCGGGCCGACGAAAATGCAGAGCATACCGTTTGTATGCGAGCATTTTGAGAAGGCCCGGAACGCCGCCCTGGGGCGTCAGATGGGGTTATGAAACAGTTTTTAGTTCTTTGCAGCGCCATAGGGCCAGCGGGCCCTGCGGAACCACCGGCATGTCTATCACAGGCAGGCCCAAACAGCAAATGCCTTGTAGAACCTTCGGCCCGGAGGCTGCTCTCTTTGCCGGGCCGGGAGAGCGTAGCGCGAATTATTGGCGGAAAAGCGATGCGCCAACGCGAGGGCATTTGGGGGTTCGGGCAGCACATCCCTCGAAATCAAATGTAATCTCTTACTTTAATAATTATTAATAAAATACTTGAAATTAAATATTATTTTAATCTTCAGATTCTCCTTCCGGATCCTCATCGGAGTACTCCGGCAGGTCTTCCGTTTGAATGCCTCCCTTGCGGATATCGGCAAGGATGTCCTCCACCTTTTGCTTCTCCGACTCCGGGCCCCGCAAGACGCCCCAGCCCTTCTGGAGCATGAAGATGCCGTCGTAGGCGGTGTCCCGGTAGCTCAAGAGAAGATGGGGAATTCCCTCCTCCAGCAGGATGGCCGAAATCAGGCGCGCCTCCACTTCAGAGTCCAGCACCGCTATGGGAACATAGGGTTCTTCGTTCATGCCGCCTCCCGCAAGACCATGTATCGGGGCCTCTCCGGCAAACCTTCGGCCGACCCCGGCGCTCCTTTTCCCGCGCCCCAAATTGACTTCAACCGGGGAGATTTGTTAACTTTACCATATCCATCCGAAAATGCGGCGCAAAAACCCATCCCCGGGGCAAAGGAATGTTAGACAACCTGATCCGCAGCTTCCTGACATTCGGAGCAGAGCTTTATGTTCTCATGGCATTCACGCTGCGCATGCCCTGGGAACGCAAGTACGAAAGCCCCCTGCGCTTTGTCCTGCTTCTGTGCCTGGGTTTGGCCCAGGGCCAGCTGATCCTCGCCTACTACCATCAAAGCCTGCTCGCCACCCGGCCCTACTTGTTTTTCGGAAACCTGACGCTTCTCTATGTCACCGTAATCTCGGTCCATATCTATCGCAGCCTCTTCGTCCACGACGAGATGGAGCTCACCCGCAAGTACCTGCTGACCCTCATCCCGGCGGCCGCCCTCTTCCTGGTGGAGATCCGGGTGCAGCTCTCCTCCGCCCCGGTCCGCCTTCAGGACGTCCGCTCCATCATGATGGGGAGCCTTGTCACGGGGGTCAACCTGTTTTCGGTGGTGCGGACGTCCATCTTCTGCCTGCACTTGTTTTTTGTCGGCCTTTTCCTCGTACGGCAGTCCGGCAACCGACCCCTGGCCGTGGACAACCCCGTGGTCCGGATCGCCTTCCTGACCGCCATGTTGGGCCTCTTAAGCGCGGTCTTCCTGGTCAATTACGCGGTCTTCGACACGGTGTCCATGCTCAAGGCGGCCATGGTGATGCTGAATTTCATGGTGCTGGCGCTCCTTGTGGTGGTATTGCGCTTTCCCCACGTCCTGGAGATCGTGAAGGAAGAGATGATCCGTGGCCGCTACCTCCGGTCCCGGCTGGAGGGAGTGGACACGGCCAGCCTGGGCCAGAGCCTGTCCCGGCTCATGGATGCCGAAAACCTGTACCGGGAGGAAAACCTGAGCCTGGCCAAGCTGGCGCGCCGGGTAAACGTCACCCCCCACCAGCTTTCCGAGTTTTTGAACAACGAGCTGCAAACAAACTTCCGAAGCTATATCAACATGTTCCGGATCGAGCACGCCAAGAGGATGCTCCGGGAGCAGCCCGAGGAAACCATTTTGAACATCGCCTTTGCCGCGGGGTTCAACAGCCAGTCCACCTTCTACTCCGCCTTCCTGAAGCTCACAGGGGTCACCCCCAACAAGTACCGCAAGCAGGAAGCTCCCCTTGCCTGAGGCCCTTCCTCCAAAACTTTTTAGCTGTCGGTAAAATTCTCTCAAATCATATTTCAGGAATTTTTTTTAATATAAAATAAAGTTGTTATAATTTTCTCGGAATTCTCTTGCCCCGATTTTCCGGCTTTCGCAAATCGGAAAATTCCCCTGTTCGGTTCTATCCGCCCGGATGCGCGGCCCCCCCTCCCCCGCTATTCTGCCCCCAAAAAGCGATAATGCTTTCTCTCTTCCGGGACCATCCAGAGCAAAAAGGGGGGCGCAATGAGCACAGAACGGACCGTAAAAAAAACGACCACCGAATTCCGGACGATGGCACGGGGTTTTGCCTGGGCCCTGGCCGTTCTGGCAGGGCTTGCATGCTTTGCTCCAAACCCTGCATGCTGCGACGATGGAAACCTCTGGTACAAGAGCTTTGACGCCTCCGTTCCCTACACCACCCCCCTGGTGCCCGACGCACGCAGCGCCTACTCCATCTTTCCCTGGGACGCCACCGGAACACTCGGCCAAAACCTGGTGGTAAAGATCACGGGCATTTTCCCCTATGCCCGGTACATGAGTTACAATGTCTACGACTTTGCCGAACGCGACCCCCTGCTGAGCATCGCCGATAGGCAGATCATCCCGGACCCCGGGTGCGTGAACCCCTATTCCCCGGGCGAAGACCGCCAGGAGGCTCCGGAGCAACGGACGTACACCATCTGGTTTGTGCCGGGCACCGAAAATGACCACAGCGCGGTTTTCGACAAAGGAGACTTCCCCAACATCCGCTACCTGGGCGTCCTGGGAAAGCAGACCGGAGAAAACCAGGACCGGGTTGTGGAGCTTCCCCTCATCATGTACCGCCTCTACCTGCCCGACCAGTGGGACCCCTTCAATCCCTACCTGGGCCTAACCTGCCCGGCCAGCGGGCCCGAAGACACGGTGGCTTGCGGCGTTTCGGGCTGCGCCAGATATGAATGCAAGATCAACGGCTGGGTCCCTCTGCCCCGCATTGAAACCTTCGAGCTCAAAGAAGGGCCGGACGGAGACTTCCTTGCCCCCTTGTCCCAGCCACCGCTTCCCCCCATTGCCGAGACCGTCCTGGACGTGGCCGCGGAGGTTCTCTCCGCGGGCCTCACCTCGGACGTGGAGTCCACCGAGAACGGCGACTCCGTTGATTTCTACAACTTCCGCGCGGGCGGCCTCCTGCCCAACGAGAACAACAAGTACGTGTGCGCCGGCCTTTCCGTCCTTCCGGGAAAAGAAGTGGCCGTGATCCGCTTCAAACCACCCACGTACCCGGACACATCCCTGGACGGGGACGCCTACCGGTCCTTTCCCGACCCGGACCCCCAGGTGCGATACTTCTCCATGAACATGTCCGGCGCTCTCTCCACCCTCACCACGGGGGCCGTGTGCGACACCGAAGCCAAAGTAGCCCCCGACGGCTATATCTACATAGTCACCGGGCCCGACGACCAAACCTTGCGCTACCGGGTCAACGCCGTGGGAATGAACTTCCTGCCCCGCGGCCTGGAAGCATTCCCGGTCCTGGTCTACCGCCACATGATGGCCCGCAAGGACTTCACCAAAACCTGCGGCCGCGTTCCCGAGTACTCCAAGGAAACCTTCCGGAAAGCCGTCGGCAGGTACGCCAACCTCCCCTTCGACGACGACCTGTCCTACGATTTCAACCGCGACGGCCGCGTGACGCTGGCGGACTTCCAGGCCAAAACCTTCATGGGCGCATACGCCCCCCAGGGCAAGTACTTCACCCGCTTCGGCCTCAGCCTCCGAATGGGCACGCCCGGCTTCACCCCGGGAAGCTTGTTTTAAAAAAAGACTTTACGGGGGAGGGGTGAAAAGCCCTTTTTAAAAAGGGGAATTTTCCCCCCTCTCCCCGCGCCCCCTCCCCCCTTTCCTCAAAGCTTTTCAGCGCATGGGCGTTATGCCCATCTCCGTTCGAAGCTTCCCGTAGGCTGCTGCAGCCGCCTGATTTCCAAGGGGCTTTCCATGCTTTATAAGCCCGAGGGAATCATGCGAAACAACCGGAAACCATCCATCCGGCCGTCTGCGGGAGCATCCGCTCCCCTCTTCGCACGCCTGCCATCCGGCATTGCCAAACCTTCGGTTTTCATGTAGAATAATATATTCCCCAGGCAAAAGCTTGACCGGCGGCGGGCCTGAAGAGTAGTTTGCCCCAGCAAGGCCTTGTTCAGGCCCACTTTTCTGTGGAAAGGCGCACTAGGTGATCATAACCGAGATACTGGCCCGCAACGGCCGGATGTATAAGAACGACGTAGCCCTGGTGGAGCGCGAGCCCGAGAGGAATCGGCGCGGCTTGCTCACCTGGTCCGAATTCGACAGGATGTCGGACCGGCTGGCGGCCGCCCTCGCCGCCCTGGGCATTCAAAAAGGCGACCGGGTGGCGCAGCTCATGATGAACTGCCTCTCCTTCCTGCCGGTCTACTTCGGAATCCTCCGGGCAGGCGCGGTCGCCTGCCCCCTCAACTTCCGCTTCTCCGCCGAGGACATCCGGTACTGCATCAGCACGGCCGAGGCCAAGGCGCTGATTTTCGGACCCGAATTCACGGAACGCATCCGGGAGGCCAAGGTCCTCCTGGACAACCATGTGGGGACCTACATCTATTGCGGCGATCGCCCCTTGTGCCCTGAGTTCGCCATTCACATTGACGACTTTCTCGCCGGCCGCCTGCCCCTTCCCGAGGTGGAAATGTCGCTGGGCGACCCGGCGGGCATCTACTTCACATCCGGCACCACCGGCAGACCCAAGGCCACCTTGCTGACCCACCGCAACCTGGAGTTCTCCTGCTTCCTGGAGAACCGCCACCACAACCAGACCCGTTCCGACAACTTCCTGTGCATCCCGCCCCTGTATCACGCCGGAGCCAAGATGCACTGGTTCGGAAACTTCATCGTGGGCGCCCGCGCGGTCATCTTAAAAGGCGTTTCCCCGGAGTGGATCCTGGAAGCGGTAAGCGAAGAGCAGGCCACCGTTGTATGGCTCCTGGTGCCCTGGGCCCTGGACATCCTCTTCGCCATCCGCTCCGGCGAGGTGAAGCTTTCCGACTACAAGCTGGACCAATGGAGGCTCATGCACATCGGCGCCCAGCCCGTGCCGCCGTCCCTGGTCAAAGAGTGGCGCAAGGTCTTTCCCAACCAGCAGTACGACACCAACTACGGGCTTACGGAAAGCACGGGGCCGGGTTGCGTGCACCTGGGGGTGGAGAACACCCACAAGGTGGGAGCCATCGGCGTGCCGGGCTTTGATTGGGAATACAAGATCGTGGACGGCGAGGAAAAACCCGTCGCGCCGGGCCAGCCCGGAGAGCTCTGCGTCCGCGGCCCCGGCGTGATGACCGGCTACTACAAAAATCCCGAAGCCACGGCGGCAACGCTCCGGGACGGCTGGCTCATGACCGGAGACATCGCCCGTGTGGACGAGGATGGCTTCCTCTGGCTGGTGGACCGCAAGAAGGATGTCATCATCATGGGGGGCGAGAATATCTATCCCGTGGAGATAGAAAACTTCCTGCACGCCCATCCCAAGGTGGCGGACGCGGCGGTCATCGGCATCCCCAACCTGCGCCTGGGCGAGATCCCTGCGGCCATCATCAGGATCAAGGAGGACGAGAAGCTCTCCGAGGAGGAGATTCTGGCCTTCTGCGAGGATCTCCCCCGCTATAAGAGGCCCAGAAGGATCTTTTTCGGCGAGGTGCCCCGCAACCCCACGGGAAAGATCGAGAAGCCCAAGCTGCGGGCCAGGTACGGCGGGAAAGAGCAGAGCGTCTGATCCCAAGGGCGCGGCCGGGGAGCAGGACGGCTCATCTTCAGAATCATCCATCACCTTTTCGGGACTGGCATGGAATACCTGGACTGGATCAAACAAAACTGCGCCGGCAAGCTGGCAACGCCCGAGGAAGCGGTGTCCCGGATCAAGAGGGGAAGCCGGGTTTTCCTGGGCACCGGCTGCGGAGAGCCCCAGCGCCTGATCCACGAGATGGTGAAGAACAAGGAGCTGGCGGACATCACCTGCTACCAGATGCTCTCCTCCACCCTGGCCCAGTACGTGGACGATCCCGACTTCCTCCTGCGCTTTTCCCTAAAGCTCTTCTTCATCTCCAACGACATGCGGAAGGCGGCCTTCGAAGGCAAGATTGACTACGTTCCGGCCTACCTCTCCCAGATCCCCAAGCTCTTCGCCAGCCAGCGCATCGGCCTGGACGTGGCGCTCATCCAGGTGAGCCCGCCGGACCGCTTCGGCTACGTGAGCCTGGGGGTCTCCGTGGACGTGACCCGGGCCGGGGCCGAGAACGCCCGCTTCGTCATCGCCCAGGTGAACCGGCACATGCCCCGCACCTGGGGCGACAGCTTCATCCACGTAAACGACATTGACCTCCTGGTTCCCTTTGACGAGCCCCTGGTGGAGGCCCTCCCCACCGTCACCGACGAGGAGGTGGCCCGCAGGATCGGCCTCTACGTCTCCGAGCTGGTGGAGGACGGCGCCACTTTACAGATCGGCTTCGGCCAGATCCCCTATTACATCCTCAAGTACCTGGATCAGAAGCAGGACCTGGGAATACACACCCAGATGATCACCGACGCCTTTTTGGACCTCATCGAGTCTGGGGTCATCAACAACCGGAAGAAGACCTTCATGCCCGGCCGCATCGTGGCCAGCCTCTGCATGGGCACCCGCAAGCTTTACGAGCACGTTGACAACAACCCCCTCTACTACTTCCGCAGCTCGGAGTTCGTGAACGACCCGGTGGTCATCGCCCGGAACGAGAGGCTCATCTCCATCTCCTCGGCCCTGGAGGTGGACCTCACCGGCCAGGTGTGCACCGACTCCATGGGCTACGTGTTTTACTCCGGCATCGGCGACCAGGTGGACTTCCTCCGGGGCTCCTCCATGTCTCCGGGCGGGTTCTCCATCATCGCCATCCCGTCCACGGCCAAGAACGGGCAGGTGTCGCGCATCGTGCCCCATCTCTCCGAAGGCGCGGGCGTGGCCACCACCCGCGGCGACGTGAACTTCGTGGTGACCGAGTACGGCATCGCGGAGCTCCAGGGGCAGAGCATCTACCAGCGGGTCATGGAGCTGGCGCAGATCGCCCACCCCAAGTTCCGCTCCGAGCTGGTGGAAGCCGCCAAGGCCCGGCATTACATCTTCCTGGACCAGCTCCCTCCCCCCGAGGACGACCTTTTGTTCCTGGAGGATTACAAGACCAGCGTGTGCCTGCGGAACGGACGGACGGTGGAGTTCCGGGCCCTGCTTCCCTCCGACGAGGTGGCCTACCGCGACTTCCTCTACAGCCTGGGAGACGAAAGCATCTACTACCGCTTCTTCCACAGCAAGAAGCTCTTTCCCCACGAGATGGTGCAAAAGCAGTGGGCCTGCCAGGACTATAAAAAGAACCTGACCCTCATCGGGTTGGGGCCCAAGGGGGGATACAAGGAGATCGTGGCCATGGGCACCTACGCACCGGGCGACAAGTCTGGCCTGGCGGAGGTGGCCTTTGTCACGCGGGAGAACTACCAGGGCCTGGGGATCGCCAGCTACCTGCTCTCCACCCTGGAGAAGATCGCGAGGCAAAACGGGTACAGGGGCTTTTCCGCCACCGTGCTGCGGGACAACGTGGCCATGCAGACGGTGTTCGAGAAGCGATACCCCCACCTCACCTCGGACTCCGAGCCGGGCGGCGAACTTACGATGGAGATGCCCTTCAAGTAGGCCGGGAGGGACCTGAGAATTTTCTGCGGGATCTGTTTCAACGGAACAGCAGGAGCAGGATGCCTTTGCGGCAAGCCACGGCAAGGGAGGAAAGCAGTTTTTCCCAAAAAAGAGGATAGGGAGAGCAAGGGAAGAAGCCAAGCATTTTTTCCTACAAGGCTTATTTCCTTCTCCCAACATCCCTTTTCAATCTACATAACGTCTGACACATAGACCACCGGTCCATGCAATGCCCCTCCATCCGGGCTGCGGGAAGGCGTTTCCCCGCCGGACGGCCGATGCTGCATCGAGCGGATTGATCTGGAGGACAAGGCTTCGGCGGGAAGGCGGGCAATGGACATTCTCACCAAGAAGATTCAAAACGCTTGCGGGCAAAAAGCGCTCGTGCGGGTGGGCCGACACGACATAGAGCCCGAAGACACTTACTCCTTCGGCTTCGCCCTGGAGATGTCGCGGGATTTCCTTTTGCTGAACACGGTTACGGACCGCTTCGACCTGGACGGATGGGAGGTTCTCTGGCTGTCCGACGTGACGAGCTTCAAGACCCGGTTTCTGCGCAGCGACTTTACCATCAAGGCCCTGGCGGCCCGGGGACAGGTTCCCAGCCTTCCCCCCAGCGTGGACCTGACGAGCTTCGGCTCGCTCCTCACGAGCGTCTGCGAAAACTTCCCCCTGGTGTCCCTGTACCGGGAGTTGGCCGACCCCGAGTCCTGCGAGGTGGGCCGTGTGGAGTTCGCCTCGGACGACTTCCTGACGCTGCACTGGATCAGCCCGACAGCGGTGTGGGAGAACGACGTGCGCCGCTTCAAGACATCGGACGTGACAAGGCTTAGGTTCGGCTCCGACTACGAGTACACCCTCGCCCTCATGGCGGGCCTGCTCAACAAAACGGTGCTGCACTAGGGGAAAAAGGGCCTCGGCCCCCGGAAAACCAGGCTTGCCATGCACAAGGCCCGCACAATCCTTCTTGCCGCCCTGGCTCTTCTCCTTGCCCTGGCCGGGGCGGGAGACGCCGAGATCTACCGGTACCGCGATCAGGAGGGCCGGCTTTTTTTCGTGGACGGGCTGGACAAGGTGCCGGAAGAGTATCGGCGCGAAGCGCAAACGCGTGAAGAGCTGCCCAACCTACCCAGGCCCGAGCCCCCTCCCTCCGCGCAAAAGGAATCCGCCCCTGCGGAGGAGGCTCCCGGGCCCGAAACCCAGACCTTTCCGGAAACCCGGGTCATCATCAGCAACAACCAGGTGCTGGTGCCCGCCCAGGTCTGCTTCCGGGGCAACCGGGTCCAGGTGCTTCTCCTCCTGGATACGGGCGCCCAGGCCCTGGTGCTGGACACCTCGGTCGGGGACAGGCTCCGCATCGTGAACCCGCCCCGCGTGGCGATCCAGGGGGTGGGGGGGGCGGTGATGCCCGCAGGCCTGGTGACGCTGGACTACATTAAGGTTGGTCCTCATCTCAAGAAAGGCATCCAGGCCCTGATTCTTCCCGGCCCCTCCTCCCTGCCCTACCGCGGCCTCCTGGGCATGACCTTCCTTTCGGGAATCCGCTACCACATCGACTATCAAAAGCGCGTCATCCGCTGGATGAACTGACCTGCCCTCCTCGGGCCGTTTCCCCCGGTCCGGTGCCTTCCAAGGGAGCTCGAACCCAAATTTCGGTTATCGGGTCGTTTAGGCCCTGAAAATGACAAAACCACCGCCGTAGGCACCTTTTTTTATCAATCAAAATCAGTATGTTGCACTTAAAAAGAGAGTTTTTAAAGGTTTCTCTTGATTTTTTTTTATTTTTAATTATATTAGCGGGTTAATGGCATCCGTTCCGGGTGCCTGTTGCTTTCGGAGGGTAAACAACAAAAGGAGGAACAAAGGATGCGTACGTTCGGTATCAACAAACCCAGGGTGAGGCTCATCATCACGTTCCTGTGCCTTCTGCTGGCAGTGGCCGTCGTGGCTTCTTGCGGCAAGAAGGAAGAGCCGGCTCCCGCTCCCGAGCAGACCATGACTCAGCCCGAGCCTGCCCCCGAGCCCGAGCCCGCTGTCGAGCCCGCTCCCGCTGAGCCTACGGCGATGACGCCGGCGGAAGCCGAGCCCACGGCCGTGACCGTGACCGAGCAAGTGACGGTTGTGGAAGAGGCCCAGGCCCCGGCCCCCGAGGCTGCTCCTCAGGCGGGTGAAGCCCAGCCGCAGCAGAACCAGTAGTTCGGCGGGCACGCAGCAACAAAAACCCGGAGCACCGTAAATCCGATTGCATACAGTAAAAGTTTTCGCCGGCAGATCGCCTTTACAGGCCCGACCGCACCGGCATTCGGCTTCCTCAGGGAAGCGAGAAAGTCAAAGGCCTCGCAGGAAAAGCAACCGGGCATGAGCCCGGCGCCGCAACCTTGGCGCCCGGCATAATCCCGCGGGGCTTTCAGAACAAAAGTTGGTGCAAGGGTATATCCGCTTTAAAAGGGCGGGCCGGGTTTCCGGCCCGCCCGCGGTTTTTTGGGGGGGGCCGGAAGGAGAAGTGCGCGGCGTCTTCCGGCGAAAAGCCCTTCCCCCGTCGAGCCGCCGCTCCTCGAGCCCTCTTTCCGTTCGTAATCCCCCCCTTCCTTTTCTTCCTTCGTCGCAGGATGAATCTTTTATCTTACGGGGAGCAACAGCCAATTCTATTCGCGCAATCCTGCAAGCTTGCCCACAACTTGAAAAGCCTTCGGCCGTCAGAAAAGCCCGTAGAAATATTTTCTGCTCCCGTTAATAAGGAGCTTTTATCGGGCGGCGCCGGCCTTTTCCTCGTCCCCGGACGGCTCGCGAAGCTGCTCCAGGTCCGGGTCCTGCGCAGCTTTTTGGCGGTAGTCCGGATTCTCCGCAACAGCCGCATCCAGCTCCTTTTGCGCCGCGTCCTTCTTCCCGGCACGGGCCAGGGCGCAGGCCAGGTTGTAGCGGAGCTTGGGGTCCCGCGGCCGCTCCGCCAGGGCCTTCCTTAAAACCGTTGCCGCGTCCTCGAATCTTCCTTTCTGATGCAGGCAAAGCCCTAGGCCCTCATAAAGCTCCGGGTTTCCCGGATTATGGCGCAACCCCTCCTCGAAGACCGGGCAGGCCAGCTCCGGCTCGTTCCGGGCCAGATAGATGTTCCCCAGGTTGACGTAGGCGTCCACCATGAAGGGGTCCCGGTCCTTGGCCTTGGTGAGCCAGTACGCGGCCTTGTCGGGATCGTTCAGCGCGATGTAGACCCCGCCCAGGTTGTACAGGCTGGGGGAGTAATCGGGAACGATGGCCAAGGCCTTGTAATAATAGTAGATGGCCTTCTCGTAGTCGCCCGCCTCGGCGGATGCCGCACCCATTGCGTTGTAAGGGCCGGAAAAGGTTTCCGAGATATCCTTGGGTACAAAGGGGTAAGGAAAGAAGGTGAGGGCGCCCAGCACGGCGCAGGCCGCTGCCGCCCCGGTAAGGGCCCCTGCCCTCCTGCTGCGAACCGCGGTGACCGTCCAGGCCAGAAAGGGGCCCGAGCAGACCGCGAAGACCAGGGTCACCGGCAGGCGGTAGCGGGATGCCATGTGGAAGGGGACCAGGGAGGCGAAGTACCCGGCGCAAAAGATGGCGGGGACGAAGAAACGCACCCGGTCGGGCCAGAGCAGAGCCATCCCGCAGAGGCCCAGGCAGAACAGAGCCCCGAAGGGCACGAACAGGTAGGGCAGCACGCGGGAGCGGGAAAGTGCGAAGGCATAGTAGTAGTTGTCCGGGATCTCGTAGCTTGCCAGGAACATGGCCGCCTTCTTCGCCCACAGGCGGGCCGTGGCCCCGGGGTGCTCCCGTATGTACTCAACCCCCTTCTTGAACCAGAAGCTGGAGATCTCCGAGGGCTTCATGTCCTTCTTGCCGGTGGCGCGGGCCGCTTCCCGCGCGAAATCCTCCTCCTCGTACTCGGGAACCAGGCGCACCCGGTCCGGCTTTTCAAAGGCCCCTTTGGCCTGGGGGCCGTTTCCATAATAAAAGTTCTGGCCTCCCTGGCAGGTCACCAGGACCAGATCCTTCTGGGCCAGGTAGTTGTGGAGGGTGGCCGGGGAAATCAGGAGGACCGTTCCCGCGCAGAAAAGAGCGGCCGCCCAGATCCGCCTTCCCATCCCCATACGCAGGGCCCACAGGGCGTGGAGGGCGAACAGGGGAGCCAGGAGGAGAACGTTGGCGCGGGTGAGCGCGGCGGCTCCCAGGCACATCCCGGAAAAGAGGAAGGTCCGTGCCCTGCCGGTCAGGAGCGCGCACAGGTGCAGGGCCAGAAATGCGGAAAGCAGAAAAAGGCTCACCGCCTCCTTGCCCAACAGGCAATCGTAGAAGGTGAACACTCCGGTGAGGAGGAAAACCGCTCCCGAGGCGATGGCGGCGCGGGTCCCGGCCAGCATGCGGGCGGAGAGGAAAACGAGCGCGCAGGTTCCTCCTCCCAGCAAGGCCTGGAACACCCGGGCCACGGCGGGAGCGGGCCCGAATATCCAGTACAGAAAGGCCAGGAGGTAAGGGTATAACGGGTCCTGGTAGAAGACCCGGTCGCCCACCAGGTGTCCGGCCAGGATGGACAGGGCCTTCTCGTGGTAGGCCCGGGCGTCAATGGCCAGGCTTGCGAAGTAGGGGTTGTTCCAGACGACCAGGAGGTGCGCCGCCCGCACGAGGGCGCCCAGGAGAAAAAAAAGCAGGGCCATCCCTCCGGTGCTTTTGAAAAACGCGGCTGCAGACCCTGGTTTCTTCATTTGCCGAAAACGCTTTCGCCGTGCGTCACCACCCCCGGGGGCATGGAAGAGGCCGCGTCTCCGCCCAGGAGAAAGCCGCCGTCCATGATCAGGGTGGCGCCGGTCATGAAGGTTGCGTCCGAAAGCAGGAAGCGGACCGCTTGTGCGGCCTCCTCGGGATTTCCCGTCCTTTTAAGCAGGGTGTGGTCCAGGATGTCCTGCTTTTCCTTGTCGGAAAGGAGCTCCCAGCCCCGCGTTCCGGGTCCGTGGCGGGTGTCCATGAATCCCAGCATGAGCTCGTTCACCCGGACCATCGGGGCGCCCCTGCGGGCGAAGCTGCGGGTAAGAGACCGGGCGGCCAGGCTGGCGGCCGCGTAACCGTCGGAGAAGACCGGGGCCGCCGGGCCGCTACGCCCCACCACGGCGGCGATGGAGGTGAGCACCACCACGGCGGCTTCCTTCTCTTTCAGCAGATGGGGGAGCGCAGCATCAAAGACCCATTGCTTGGCGCGGAGGGTGGTCTCCACCTCCAGGTCCCACTGCTCCTTTGTGTACGGGCCATGGACCTTGGGCCAGCCGCCGCGCTCGATGTTCAGCACCAGGGCGTCCAGCCCGCCGTAGGCATCCGCCGCCGCGTCCACCAGGGCGGGTATCTTTTCCGTTTCCAGGAGGTTTTGCCGCAGGAGCATGAAGTCCCGGGTGATCGCGGACAGTCCGGCCTCGAGCTCCGGAACGCTGGATTCCCAGTCGAACCAGTTGATCGCAAGCCGCATCCCTTCCCGGGCCAGGCACAGGGCGACAGACTTCCCTATGCTCCGCACTCCGCCCAGCACCAGCGCTCTTTTTCCCTTGAGGTCCATTGGCGCCCCACAACGAAGCGTGCGGATCGTTTCCGGCTAGGATTTCCCGCGGTCCTTGGGAGGCCGGCCTTTTCCCGCGGGCTTCCGGGCTCCGCTTCCGGGCTTGGAAAAGCCCTTCGGCCCTGCCCCGCCCGGTTTTCCGGTCCAGGGCTTCCTCTCCCCGGTCCGCCCTC
>JBFMHL010000323.1:0-15847 GCA_040753055.1 Thermodesulfobacteriota bacterium
CGCGGGCGTGCCGCTGCCCACCCAGCAGGAGATGGCGGACCAGGCCAGGAAGGAGGCGGAGGAAGTGAGCGCCAGGGTTGACGAGGCGCACAAGGGCATGGCCGCGTCCGCCAAGGCTGCTGCGCCCCCGCCGGCTTCCGTCAAGGCCGCCGCGCCGGTTACGGCATCCACCAAGGCCGCCGTGCCGGCTCCCAAGGCGGCGGGCAAGGGGGAGTTCCAGAACCCGGTCGCCCTGGCCTCGGACGGGAAGATCCCCATGGAAGGCACGCCCTGGGACAGCGAGCAGTGCGTGTTCTGGACCTCGGAGGAAACCGTTTTCACCTGGGACCTGGGCAAGGAAATGACCGTCAGCTCCGTGACCCTGCAGGTGGACAACAACGACGACTACGCTGTGGAGTACTCCCGCGACGGCAAGAAGTACGAGAAGCTTTTCACCATCACGGCCGACATGGGGAACATCGAGCCCGGCATGGACACCTTCTCCTCGGACCCGAACGACCGGCAGTACGACGCGGCCCTGGCCTTCGAACCCGTGAAGGCCCGCTACCTGCGCCTGCGCGCGGTGTCGGGCGACGGGGCCTACGCGGTTTCCGAGCTGTCGGCCAACTGAGGCCGGTGCGACCAGGAACAGCCTGAGATTTTAGGGTTTTTCAACAACCTGAGGTTTCAGGGGTTGTCAACATTCGGGGGCCCTTCCCGTCCGGGAAAGGCCCCTTGCTTATTGAAGGGCGGCTCCGCCCGCTTTTTTCCGTCCGATCAAGCGCGGGTAGTCGCGGGTGAAGCTCATGCTGAAGCAGTAGTAGCAGTAGAGCCCCAGGGTGGGCGGGTTCACGCCCATCCGGGGAAAGCCCAGGTCCGGGTACATCCCGTGCTTTTCCAGAAGCTCGTGGAGCCCCTGGCCCAGGCGCAGGAAGAACTCCGTGGGCGGCGGCGCGTCCGGGGAAGCCGGATCGGTCCAGACCGTGAACCAGGGAACGATCCCCCTCTCGATGAGGAACGCGAAGCCGGCGAGATAGGACCGCAGGGCCTCGTCCCGGGATTTCAGGCCCGGGCCGCACTCGAAGCCCCCCACAAAGCCGCTCCCCACGTGCCCCCGGCCGAAAATGTCCACGGCGCGCGTGAGCCTTTGGATCCACTCCCCGCGGCCCACGGCCTTGGCCTTTCCGGGCAGGAGCCTGGGCCACAGGTCCTCGTCCCAAACCTCCAGGTTGAACAGGGCGTTGGTGGCGCCCAGGCTTTTCAAGTCCTTCTGGTCCTCCTCGTCGAATGCCTGGGAGAAGATGCTGATCTCCTCCGGAGCATCCACGCGGGAAAGGATCGCCTCCAGGCATTTCTTGTAGTGGCGGGCCTCCGTTTTGGTGTCGTAGAGCGCCCCGCCGCAGATTTTCAGGTCCTTCAACGGAACGTCCGCCGAGGCCAGGGAGACCGCCTCGGCGATGGTTCCCGGATCGGGAACTGCCGGGGCCAGCCCGGCCTCCACCCCCAGGTCCATGGCCGAAGACAGGATGCAGTAGGCGCAGGCCTGCCCCTTTTTATAGTAGGCGCAGAAGTTGAGCGGGCTCACCAGCAGGCAGAAGGGCCCCCGCTGCATGAGCAGGGCCGCGCAGGGTTCGCCGTTCGATGTTTGCCGGTCCGTGTAGGAAGGCCGGGGGGTGAAGCGCACCTCGGCAAGCCTCTCCCCGCCGCAGAACAGGTGATGCGCGCCGTCCTCGCCTTGGTTGATCTCGTAGGGGCTTGCGGCGTCAATTTTAATGTCCACCGTGGTTTCGTCGGCGACAAAATGGAACTGGCTGGGAGGAGTCGCCCGGGTCATCCCGGCCAGGCCCTGGAGCTTGGTGGCCAGGCCGGTGATGCAGGAGCTTTGGCCCGCGGCGCAGAGGTCGTCGGTCGGGCGCACGCCCCGCCGCAGAACGTCCGCGTGCAGAACGATGTTCCGGGGAGTGTCGGAGAACTGCTCCAGCAAGCGGGCCAGCGTCTTCATGACGGATCTCCTTTACGCTCCCTGGCCCCGGTCCCCGGCCCGGGACCGATGCCGGCCAGGCAGAGGGCCATGGCCGAGACGAGATCCTTGATCTTTTGCCGGAAGCCGGGGGACATGCGGAACGGGTCTTCCCCGAAGATCCGCTTCACCGACTCCCGCTCCTGGAAAAAGATCCGCAGGGCCCCCTGGAGGCCGAAGAGAACCAGGGCAGGATCGAAGGGGGCTTCGGCCCGGCCTTTGCCGTGCTCGGCAAGGAAGGCGAGGCCCTGGTTCAGGACGGGGAGGGAAAGCTCCTTGGCGCTTTCCAGGCGCACGCCTTCCATGGTGCGGTGCTGGAGCAACCGGGCGTAATTGGGGTTGTCGGCGAAGACGTCCACGAAGCTCCCCACCGCCTGCCGGATGCCGTTTTCCAGGTCGTGGGCGGGAACTCCCGAAAGGCTTCGGGCCAGGTCGGCCATGCGGGAGAGAACGTTGTAGACGACCGCATACCACAGCTCGTTTTTGGTTCCCCAGTAGTAGTGGATGGCCGCGATGTTGACCCCGGCCCTGGCCGCAATCTCGCGGGTGGTGGCGGCTTTGTATCCGGCTTCCGCGAACACGTCCTCGGCCGCTTTCAATATTTTTTCGGCGGGCGGGGAGGGATCTCCCTCCGCCTTTCTGGTCCGGGCCGGGGCTGCGGCCCCTTTTCCTTTCCGGCTTTCTCTCATGCGCGTTCCGCTCCCCGATGCATTTTTTAATCAAATGATTAAATCAAATGATTAAAAATGTCAAGTCGCAGGTTGCGGCAAGATAACAGCTTGATTTGCCGGGCGTTACTGGGGTATACAAAAAGTTCAGGGTTCATGCATTCGGCCCGAGGGCCGGGCCGTTCACCTACCCCCCACAAGGAGGAGCCCATGGCAGACAAGGGACAGAAGGATAAGGGCAAACGGGAAGAGAAGAAGAAGCCCAAGCTGGACCCCAAGGAAAAGCGCAAGCTGAAAAAGGAGAAGAAGGCCGGGCAGTAGGCCTCCTCTGACCAAGAGGGCCGGTATCGCCGCCGCAAAGCAACGGGCGATTCCGGCCCTCTTTTGCGGTGGAATAAACCTCGCGATAACCCCTGCCTCCACCCTTCTTCGTGCCCGCCGCTTCCCAGCCCCCTCGCGCCCACTATCTATATATTGTGGTATTCACTCCAATTGATTTCCCTTCTTTCCATGTGATATGAAGAAAAAATAGTTTATTAGAATGATTTTCCTAGATCGGCAGCGCCACAACATGTAGTGGGCTTTTCCGGGCAGTCCACCGGGGGCAGCGGCCGCGTGTCGTCGTTTGTCCAAGCATCGGTAGGCCGGATTCCCTGGCCTCAGGGGAAAAGTTCGCCCAAATTTTTCGCAGCCTGGCGCGGCAGGCAAAAGATCCGTTTGCCCGGGCGTTCCTTCCCGGCGGAAAGGATGGGAGAATGAAGATGACAAGGCTTAGGCTTGCGGCATCCGCCCTTTTCCTGATCCTCGTGGTGGTTTTCTGCGCCTGCGACTCCGCGACCAAGAGGAGCCTAGCCCCTTTGGGCAACAACAAGGTCCCGCCGGCCATACAGGCCCTGGCCCTGGCCCTCACCAGAAGCCTGGAGAGCCAGGGCTACGAGGTGGCCCAGGGCTACATGAAGCTCTTCACCATCGCCGACTGCGCCTGCGCCATTGCCGCAACCGGCCAGTGCTTCGGCAACAACCCCACTGCGCCCTATGTGATTCCCTTCGTTCCGGCCTGGCCCGAGGAATATATTGACCCCACCACCGTGGATGTGTTCGGAGAAAACCCGGACGACTTCCTGTCCATCCGGCGCTTCGACCCGCGGGAGGCGACCCTGGTTTTCGGCGTCATGCCGCCACCGGCCCGCTACTTCGGGTTCCAGAGCTACCAGTATACCCGCGAGGGCACGGTGGACACCACCAACACGGTGTACCAGACCATGGCCGCCCTCTTCCCCTTCATGCTGGACCGGTTCTTCGGCCCTGCGCCCAGCGGGCGGCTCTTTTCCTTTTCCAGCATCAGCAACAACAGCAACAACGTGGTCTTCGAGCGCCAGGCCGGCTCCTTCTTCAACCAGGTGCGCTGCTTCATCATCACCCCGGACCAAGCCATGGATGCGGCTGTCCGCAAGGCCCTGGCCCAATACGGCGTCTCCGGCCGCGACATCCTCACCGAGCCCATCGCCCCTCCCGTTACCGTGGGTTTGGAAAAGGAGGCGGACGACTTCATGAGCTTGATCCGCTATTCCCTGCCGGAAAACCAGGAAGAAGGGGATCAATGGCGCCAGGACCTGCCCCTGGTGGTCCTGCGGGTGCGGGACCCACGGGGCGACCGGGCGCCCGAGCCCTGGCCCGAGTTTTTACACCCCCAGCAGCGCTTCGACACCAGCGAACTGTATCTCAGCAACGATCTCAACGCGCTCAACAACAACGTCCGGGCCGCCTGGGCGTTGGGCCCGGCCCCCAACCCGCCCGGGGCCAACGACCGCATGCTGGACCTACAGCGCGTATACCCCATAGACTTGGTGGGGCCGGACTGCATCCGCAACACCATGAACTGCCTGGGTGACACCCAGGACACCTCCTACGCCATGAGCTCCAACCTGCCCCTGGAAGACGGCAACGGGGGGAAATTCCTTTATGCCATCGCAGGTACCCTGGGAACGCGGACGGGAAACGCCACCTATACGGCCCTCTCCATCTACAGAGCCCTGGTGTCCACGGGCGTGGACAACGTGGACGACCGGCAGCTGACTCAGTCCCAGCAGGTTTTTCCTCAGGGGCCGAACCCCTTCGGCAACCAGGACAAGCTCTACCTCTGGTACATCGGCCGGAGCTGCGCGGCCGTGCCGGAAGGAAACTGCACGGAGATAAGCGAGGATGAGGTGCCCCTGGGAGAGTCCATGAAGCTCACCATCCGGAACTATATCCGGCCGGGCGACGTCCGGGGGCCCAACACCGAGCCCGCCGGCGACCCCAAGGGAATAAGCCCGCTTCTGACGGCCTGGGTCACGACCATTGCTCTGCCTTGATCTTGGGGCGGAAAAGAGGAGCCCCTGCGAGCCCTGCCCGCACGGGGCTCCGGGGCGGGATGCCGTCGCTCGCCCGAGCTGCGGTCCCGTGCCCCCTACCTCCCCGCCTCCGGCGAAGCCCGCGGGGCGGAAACTACGGGGTGACGCGGAAGGATCGGTTTGTTATCATGAGGGGATGGGGGGAAGGGCTGCACCCGGCCGTTTTCCCCCCCGCCGCCTTTCCGGGGAGGTCTTGCTTGCGGGAAGGCGATGACCGCTCCCCTTGTGAATCGAGCTTCCCATGACTCTGCCAAGCCGCGACGGAAGAGCCCGCACCTTTGACCCGGACTCGCTTTCGAACCGCAACCCCTACCTCATTGACTGGCTCATCCCCCCCATCGGCTGGGCGCTTACGAAGTACTTCCGGGCGGAGGTCCGCGGCGTCGAACGGATTCCAAAGGGAGCTGCGCTCTATGTGGGCAACCACAACATGATCACCTACACCCTGGACACGGGCATCTTCCTGGCGGAGGCCTACAAGGTGCACGGCATGGACGCCATGCCCTACGCCCTGCAGCACGACCTGGGAGTGGTCGCGCCCGTGCTGCGGAGGCTGGCGGCCTTTGCCGGAGGAATGCGGGCTTCCAAGGAAAACGCCCGCAGGGTATTTGCGGCGGGCAAGAAGGTTCTCACCTACCCCGGGGGAGACCTGGACGCCTGCCGGCCTTTCCGGGACCGGGACAAGATCGTGTTCGGAGGCCGTACCGGTTACATCAAGCTGGCCCTGCGGGAAAACGTCCCCGTCGTGCCCGTGGTGGCGGCCGGAGCCCAGGCCGTGTTTTACATCCTGAGCGACATGCGGAGTCTGGCGAAGATGCTGAAGCTTCCCGAGCGCTTCCGGATTTCAGCCTGGCCGCTCACCCTGAGCATGCCCCTGGGGATCACCCTGGGCCCGCCGCCCCTTCTCATCCCCTATCCGTCTCGCATCCTCATGGAGGTGATGGAGCCCGTCCGGTTCGACCGAAGCGGCCCGGAAGCGGCCGCAGACCCGGCCTATGTCCGCGAATGCGCGGACCGGGTGGAGTCCGCCATGCAGCAGACCCTCACGCTTCTGGCCCTGGAGCGCAGGCAAAGATCCCGGAGAGCTGCCGTTAAGGCATCTTGATCATTTCGCTTTTGGTGGCGGTGATCTTTCCCCGGGTGGCCGGTCCGGTCAGGAGAAGCGCCACCGAGGCCTGCTCCGTATAGAGGTCCTCGGCGGACAGGCAATCCAGTGGCAAGATCACGGTAAAGCCCCGGAACCCGGCGGCCGTGGCGGTGTGCAGCACCGCTCCGTGGGCTGCGGTGCCCGTCACGATCACCGTGTCCACGCCCTTTTCCCGCAGGATATTCTCCAGGTCCGTGTTCCAGAACTTGTCCACGGAGGAGCGCACCACGGGCTCTCCGGGAAGGGGTTTTACCGGCGGCAGGATGGTTTCCGGGGTGCCCTTGGGCGTCTGGGAATGGACCACGGCCATCTTGGCGGCCCGGGCGCGCGCAAGAAGCCCGGCGATGGCCGGGACGGTTTCCAGGCAGCGGGGCCTACGCGCGGCGTTGCAGGTAAGCTCCTCGATGTCCAGCACCAGGAGCGCCGTGCGGGCCGGGTCAACGGAAACCGGGGAAAGCGAGGGGGCGGGCGGGGGCACTGCCTTGTCCCACTCGTCGGCGATGGAAGCGGCCTGGGCGGAAGGTGCGAAAAAAGCCAGGGACAGGACTCCAAACAAAAGCAGGCGCAGCATGGGGACCTCCTTTGGCGGCCGGGCGGCGGACCCGGGGGGGGCGTTCTGCGGCCGGGAAGCGGGCGTAAAACAGGATAGCCGCTTCCTTCTTGCCGCGGCTCGTTCACGGATCTTTTTATCCGGAAGGGGGGAACAATGCAAAACAAGCCCTGGGCCCAAGTGGAAGAGTGCGAAAACCCCGCGGCGCGGGACGAGGCCGGCGGGACCACCCGGAGGGAGTTTCTGGCCGGCCTGGGAGCCGGAGCCGCGGCAACCCTGGCCATGATGAGCAGCCTCCCCGGCTGCTGGATAGCGCCGGTCCAGGCGCCCGCCGTCCCCGCCCCCGGCAAGGGAGCTGCCGCTCCATCGGCCTATCTAGCTTCGGAGGAGCCTTTTTTCGCGCAGTTCAAGAAAACCCTCCTGCTCAGAAACCAGGACAAATACATCGTAAACGGCCAGAAGGGCTCCATGCCCATCCCCATCCTGAAGCATTTCAAGGAGGGCCTGGACCAGATCGCGGAGGTTCCCTTTCCCGTGTACCTGGAGCCGCCCGCCGAAACCCGGGCCAAGATCGCCAAGGGCTACGGCGCCCGCGTGGACGAGATCGCCATCTCCCGGAACACCACGGACGCCATAAGCCAGATCATGAACGGCCAGCACTGGGAGGCGGGCGACGAGATCCTGTGCTCCACCATGGAGTACCACAACTGCATCGCCATCGTGCTGCGCATGGCCAGCCACTTCAACGTGCGCATCCGCCAGTTCGGGGTTCCCATGGGCCTTGGCGCCACCGCCGAGGAGGTGGTGGAGTCGGTCCGGCGGCAGATCCGGCCCGGCAAAACCAAGCTCATATTCTTCTCCTGCCCCACCAACCCCAACGGCCAGAAGCTCCCGGCCAGGAGGATCGCGAAGCTGGCCCAGGAGTATGGCATCATCACGGCGGTGGACGGGGCCCATTACGGCGGCATGTTCGTGCCCGAGCTGGACGAGATGGGCATCGACTTCTGGGGCATCGCCGGCCACAAGTGGCAGTGCGGGCCGGGCGGAACCGGGATACTCTACGTGCGGAACGCGGAGCTTTCGGCGAACCTCCTGCCCCTGCCCCGCTTCCACCTTGTCCGGAGCGGCGACCTGGACGGTCCCATGGACGGGTCCCGGCCGTCGGGGTGGGACATCGGCGCGGCGCTCAGCGTGTATGGCTTTCCCGAATCCGCGGACTGGCGGGCTCTGGGCGAAGCCTGCCAGCTTTGGGACGCGCTGGGCCGCAAGCGCATCGAGTCCTACATCCTGGAGCTTTCCGACTACACGCGCAGCGGGATTGCGGCCGCCTTCGGCGAGGAAGCCCTGCTCCAGCCCATCCGCGACCCGGAGATGAAGTCCGGCATCGTGGCCTTCAACCCCTTCCCTGAAAAGTCCCAGAAGCAGGACCCCAGGCTTGCACGGGCGTTTCAGGACCGGATGTTTTCCGAGTACGGCTACCACGTGGGCATGGGCGGCTACGGCCCCACGGGCCTCACCCGGCCGCCGGACCCGGAGGCGGCCGCCTTCACCCAGTTCTGCATCCCCAACCGGGACCCGGTGACGAACGAGCCGGCGCCCACGGTCATTCCTTTCCGCGTCGACACCGCCATCTGGAACACCCGGCAGAACTTCGACGACTTCATTGCCATTTGCCGGGAGCTTACGGCCAAGCTCGTGGCGTGACCAAAACCCGGCGGCGCAAGGCGAAGGGCCGCTAAAAACAAGAGGGCCGGGGGATTTCTCCCGGCCCTCTTGTTATCGTACGCGCCGGGCCGGTCGGAATATCCCGGCCCCCAGGCCTCAGCGGAGGGGCCGCGCGGCCCGGAAGAAACCCCGAAAAGAGCTATCTGCCGATAACGCGTTCACAAAGCAGAGGGGAATCGGTACAGGCTCCGGCGCTCCCGGCACGGTCAGGATGAAGACCGAGAAGCCCGTGAGGCCCGAGGCCGTGACGGTGTTCAGGCTCGTGTCGAAGACGGCGCCGGCCACCTCGGAGTAGGTCCCGCCCAGGCTGTCGGCCCGGTAGAGCTTGAGGTCCGCTTCGGCCAGCCCCGCGATCTCCGACTCCAGGTAGTGGAAGGTGACGTCCGCTGCATAGCCCGTGCGGTCGGTGGTGACCGTCCAGTTCACGTCCGCCACTTTCGAGAGGTCGGCCATGTTCACCCCCGTGTCGTTGCGGGTGAGCGTCACCGTGGTGAGGCTGGGGCCGGTACCGGAGGTGAAGGCGACCTTGGTTCGCGCCGTGCCGTAGGACCTTGCCATGCAAGCCAGGGCGTGGTCGTAGTTATTCACCTCGGATGCGTCATAGAGCTTCTCGCCGTAGACCGCGTATGCGCAGCCCGCTATGGAGCGGGCCGAGGGGTCGGCGGAGCCCGCGCCCAGGAGGATGTCGTCGATGCCGTCGCCGTTTACGTCGCCCGTGGCAAGCGCCCCGTCGGAGGTGAGGTAGTCGCTGGCGGCCGAGCCCCAGATGGTGATGTCCTGGTGGGCGTCGGCGGTGGCGGTGTTGAGATCGATGAGGGAGGCGAGGGTGGCCGAGCCGTAGATGGCGTATGCCTCTCCCGAGTCCCCCCGGCTGTTGGCGTCCACGTAGGACCCGCCCAGGAGGATGTCGGCGATTCCGTCGCCGTTTACATCCCCTGCCGCCATGGCGCCGTCTATGGTGAGCTGGCCGGCTCCCTGCCGGCCGTAGATGGTGACGTCCTGGTGGGCGTCGGCGGTGGAGGTGTTGAGATCGATGGTGGCGGGGAGGGTCGCGGAGCCGTAGATGACGTATGCCGCGCCCGCGCTGGCCCGGCTGGGGGGATCGGCGTAGGGGGAGCCTATCAGGATGTCATTGATGCCGTCGCCGTTTACGTCCGCGACTTTCAAGTTGCCGAAGCGTGTGATGTAGTCGCTGGCGGCCGAGCCGTAGATGGTGACGTCCTGGTGGGCGTCGGCGGTGGCCGTGTTGAGGTCGATGGTGGTGGGGAGGGCCGCGGAGCCGTAAATGATGTAGGCTGCACCCGCGGCGGACCGCGCAACGGGATCGGCGTAGCTGGCTCCCAGCAGAATGTCGTCGATGCCGTCGCCGTTCACGTCCGAAGCAAGCAGGGCTTCCCCCGAGCCAAGCTGGTCGCTGGAGGCCGAGCCGTAGACGGTGACGTCCTGGTGGGCCGAACCGGTCGAGGTGTTCAGGTCTATGAGGGACGGCAGGCCGGCCGAGCCGTAGATGACGTAGGCCGTCCCTGCGCTCGATCTGCCGGCGGGATCGGTCGCGGTGGTGCCCAGGAGGATGTCTGCGATGCCGTCGCCGTTTACGTCGCCGGAGGTGATGGAGCCCTGGTTCGTCAGGTAGTCGGCGCCCCCGGCGCCGCAGATGGTGACGTCCTGGTGGGCGTCGGCGGTGGCGGTGTTGAGATCGATGACCGCGGGCAGGCCGGCCTTGCCATAGATGACATAGGCGGCCCCGGCGTCCACCCTTCCCGAGTAGTCCGCACGGTAGGCCCCGATCAGGATGTCTGCGATGCCGTCGCCGTTCACGTCCGCAAGGGCCAGGGCCCCCTCGTAGGTCAGGTAGTCGCTCGCCAAGGCGCCGTAGATGGTGACGTCCTGGTGGGCATCTGCGGAGGCGGTGTTGAGATCGATGACCGAGGGCAGGGCCGCCTTGCCGAAAATGACGTAGACGGCGCCCGCGGTGCTGCGCGCCTGTGGATCGGCTGCGCTGGTCCCGATGAGGAGATCGGCGATGCTGTCCCCGTTCACGTCCCCGGCTGCCAGCGCGCCATACTGGGCGATAAGGTCCGAGGCGACGGCACCCTTGATGACCAGGTCGGGAGCGGCGCCGTTGGTGCCGGCGATGTCTTTCAGGCCTGAAAGGCCGGTGCCCCCGAAGTATACGTAGACCATGCCCGCGGAGGACTTCGCTGCCGGATCTGCGTAGGGGGTTGCCACGATGAGGTCGTCCACGCCGTCGCCATTCACATCGGCTGCCAGCAGGCACCCAGTGACGGTGAGCTGGTCCGAGGCCGAACCGCCTTGCACGGTGAGATCCTGGTCGCCGGCCGCCAGGTCGATGATGGTTTCGCAGAGAGCCGTCGGGGCGAAGCAGGCGAAAAGCAGGAAGCAGGCACAGGCTAGTGCCGGGAAGCTATTTTTATCCATGACCCCCCCTTTTGTTGACTGCTGTGAGAGCGCATCGTCGGCGATAAAAAAAATACGGAAAGGCGTTTAAGAGCTTGAAAGATCCTTTCCGGTCCCGGTTTTGCTGCGCCAGGAGGACGTCTTTGGCCTCCAGAGACGCGCCCCAAGCTTCGCATCGCATTTTTTGTATTTTTTTACGGCTATCATTTTTGCAACATTGCTTCAACGATTTTCGGCAAGATACAAGGTAAATGATGGTAATGGTCCGGTATCCGGCTATTCCGTGCTCTTCTAAGGGATGGATGAGGCCAGGCTCGGAAGGCGTGTCGGGAAAGGGCAAAAAAAGTTCGTCTATGGATTGCAAGGAGGAAATTGAAGGGAAAGGATGTTTCGTTTTTTATGCATCTCACGGCGAATCGGGTGCCGACAGCTTGAAAATAGCCGCGAGTTGGGCGGCTGTGGTCACCCCGGCGCAGGCCGGGGCCCAGGTTTGAAAAAGAGAAGAGAGGCACCTGCTACTATAGAAGAACCCCGAAAAGAGAGGGCCGGGGGAATTCCCCCGGCCCTCGGTCTTCTTACTGCAGGCTACTGGTGATGCTTACCCCATCTTGATGAGAAGCGGGACCATGAGCAGGGCCACCACGTTCAGGATCTTGATCATGGGGTTGATGGCGGGGCCGGCGGTGTCCTTGTATGGATCGCCCACGGTGTCGCCCGTGACCGCGGCCTTGTGGGCGTCGGAGCCCTTGCCGCCCAGGTGACCGTCTTCGATGTACTTCTTGGCGTTGTCCCACGCTGCGCCGCCCGTGGTCATGGAGATGGCCACGAACAGACCGGTGACGATGGAGCCGATGAGCAGACCGCCCAGGGCGATCTTGCCAAGCAGCAGGCCGACCACGATGGGGGCCAGCACGGGCAGCAGGGCGGGAATCATCATCTCCTTCAGGGCGAAGGCGGTGACGATGTCCACGCAGGCGGCGTAGTCGGGCTTCGCGGTACCTTCCATGATGCCCGGGATCTCGCGGAACTGACGGCGCACTTCCTCGACCACGGCGCCGCCGGCGCGACCCACGGCCTGCATGGCCATGGCGCCGAACATGTAGGGAAGCAGACCGCCGATGAACAGGCCGATGATGACCCGCACGTCGGACAGGTTGAAGGCGATCTTCTCGCCGCCGCCCTGCAGGGCGAACTCCTGCACGTAGGAGGCGAACAGGACCAGGGCGGCCAGACCGGCGGAGCCGATGGCGTAACCCTTGGTGACGGCCTTAGTGGTGTTGCCCACCGCATCCAGCGGGTCGGTGACGGCGCGGACGGACTCGTCCAGCTCGGCCATCTCGGCGATGCCGCCGGCGTTGTCGGTGATGGGGCCGTAAGCGTCAACCGCGATGACCATGCCGGTCATGGACAGCATGGACATGGCCGCCATGGCGATGCCGTAGAGGCCGGCAAAGTGGTAGGCCAGGAAAATGCCGGCGCAGATGGCGATCACGGGGGCGGCGGTGGACTTCATGGAGACCGCAAGGCCGGCGATGATGTTGGTGGCATGGCCGGTGATGGAGGCGTTCGCGACGCCCTTCACGGGGCCGTACTTGCCGGTGTAGTACTCGGTGATGATGACGATGAGGACCGTCAGCACGAGACCCACCATGGTGGAGTAGAACAGGTTGATGGGCTGGATGTCGTTGGGCATTCCCACCATCATTTTCTTGACGGCGAAGAAGAACGCGATGCCGGCCAGGATGGCGGCGCCGAACATGCCCTTGTACAGGGCGCCCATGATGTACTCGCTCTTGCCCAGGCGGACGAAGAAGACCGCGATGGCGGAGGCCACGATGGAGATGGCGCCCAGCACCAGCGGGAAGGTGGTGGCCATTTCAAAGTTGGGGAATAGCAGGTGCCCCAGCAGCATGGCGGAAACCGCGGTCACGGCGTAGGTCTCGAACAGGTCGGCGGCCATACCGGCGCAGTCGCCCACGTTATCGCCCACGTTGTCGGCGATGACGGCGGGGTTGCGGGGGTCGTCCTCGGGAATGCCGGCTTCGACCTTGCCCACCAGGTCCGCGCCCACGTCGGCGCCCTTGGTGAAGATGCCGCCGCCCAGCCGCGCGAAGATGGAGATCAGCGAGCCGCCGAAGCCCAGGGCCACCAGGCTCACCACCGCCTCGCGGGCCGCGTTCTCACCGCCCAAGCCCAGCAGGAAGGTGTAGTAACCGGCAACGGAGGTAAGGGCCAGACCGGCGACGATCATGCCCGTCACGGAGCCGCCCTTGAAAGCCAGAGCCAGACCGGCGGCCAGGCCCTTCTTGGCGGCTTCGGTCACGCGCACGTTGGCAACAACGGAGACGCGCATGCCGATCATGCCGGCCAGGTAGGAAGCGGTCGCGCCGATGGCGAATCCCAAGGCCTGTTTCCAGCCCAGGAAGATGAACAGAAGACCGAACACAACGACGCCGACTACGAACATGCTTTTGAGCTGGCGGTTCAAGTAGGCGATGGCGCCTTCCTTGATCGCGTTGGAGATGGCCTGCATCTTCTCGGAGCCGGCCGGGGCGGAACGCACCACCGCAGCCATGGCGAGCGCAAAGAGCACGCCTAAGACGCCCACGAGGGTGCAGGAAAGGGGAATGTTCTGAGCTGCCATGTCCAAAATCGCCATGAATTCCTCCCTTTTTGTTTGCGGCCGCGCATTCCCGTCACTGGTCCGTTGGCGACGGGGCCGAAGGCGCGGCAATTACTGATCGGTTGTTGAATCGGTTCATGGCGGCCCGGGAACCTTCCCGCAAGAGAACTTCCACGGCCTCCGCCGCCAGGGCCCACAGGTCTTCGATCGCCTGCCTCTGCCCGGCGTCGAACCCTGAAAGCACATGGCCTGCGACCGGCCGTTCATCGGGAGGGCGTCCCACGCCCACCCGAATGCGGAAAAAATCCCCGCCGCCCAAAGCCTCCATTATGGACCGTATTCCGTTATGTCCGCCGTGCCCTCCTTTCGCTTTGATTTTCACCGTCCCAAAGGGAAGGTCAATGTCGTCGTGTACCACCAAAAGGTTCTCCCGGCTCACCTGAAAGAAGCCCATGAGCTGGGATACCGCGGTTCCGCTCCGGTTCATGAAGGTCGTCGGCTTGGCTACGGCGATCCAGCCTCCCTCCGCCCTTCCGGTTCCATATAAAGACGAGAATCCGCTTTTCGTAAGGGCGATGCCGTGCCTTTCGGCAAAAAGATCGGCAACCCGGAAACCCGCGTTGTGCCGGGTGTCCCGATACTCGGAGCCGGGATTCCCCAGGCCCACCACAAGGTGCTTTCGGGTTTCCTCCATGGTGGTCGGCAAGGCGCGAGGCTACTTCTTCTCCTCTTCCTCCTCGCCTTCCCCCGCTTCTCCTTCCGCGGCCACCGGGGCCGCCTTCTCGCCCTGGCCCACCACCGTGACCACGGTGTAGTTCAAGCTGGAGCTGGGCACCTCCACTCCCTCGGGGAGCGTGAGGTTGCGAACGTGCAGAGCGTCGCCCAGGTTCAGGTCGGTGACGTTCACCTCGATGGCGACGGGAACGTCCTTGGGCAGGCACCGAACGGCCAGCTCGCGCCGGATGAGCGAGATCATTCCGCCCATCTCCACGCCGATGGCCTTGCCCCTGACGGCGACGGGCACCATGAACACCGACTTGCGGTCGGCGGCGATCTCATAGAAATCCACGTGGAGCGGCACCCGGGAGACGGGATGGCGTGCGATCTCCTTGATGATGGCTTTCCGGGTTTCGCCGCCCTCTCCGATGGAGAGGTCCAGCATCACCTTTTCCGCACCCGCCTTCTTGAGCAGGTCCTCCAGTTCCTTCCGGACCACGGAAAGCTTCACGGAGCTCCGGCCCGGGCCATACAGGACCGCGGGCACACTCCCGCTCCTGCGGAGAGCACGGCTGGGTCCGTTGCCCGTGGCGGTCCTTTCCGCTGTTTGCAAGGGTAAGGTCTTCAAGAAAACTTCCTCCTTTTACCTGGTTCGAGAATTTACGCGGCGCCGTCTTTTGCCTGCGCCGGATAAGGGAAAAATGCTCTTATACGAAGAGCGAGCTCACCGAGTCGCCCCGGTGGCTGCGGATAATGGCCTCTCCCACCAGCCCTGCGATGGACAGAACCCTGATTTTATTGCACTTCTGGGCTGCGGCGGACAGCGGGATGGTATCGGTCACCACAAAGGTTTCGATGGCAGACGCCGCGATTCGCTCGATGGCCGGGCCGGAAAGCACCGGGTGGGACACGTAGGCGTGCACCGACTCCGCGTCCCGCTCCTTCAAGGCTTTGGCCGCCTGCATCATGGTGCCGGCCGTGTCGGCCATGTCGTCCAGAATGATGGCGGTCTTGCCCGCCACCTGGCCGATGACGTTCATGGCCTGGGCCATGTTGGGCTTGGGGCGACGCTTGTCAATGATGGCCAGGTCCGCATGGAGCCTCTTGGCAAAGGCCCGGGCGCGCTCCACGCCGCCCGCGTCCGGGGAAACCACCACCAGGTCCTTGCCCACGAAGCGGTCGCGGATGTCGGCCAGAAGCTTGGGGGCGGCGAAGAGGTTGTCCACCGGAATGCGGAAGAAGCCCTGGATCTGGCCTGCGTGGAGATCCATGGTGATGATGCGCTGGGCACCGGATACGGTGAGAAGGTCGGCAACCAGGCGGGCCGATATGGGCACGCGCGGCTTCACCTTTTTATCCTGGCGCGAGTAACCGTAGTAGGGGATGACGGCCGTGATGCGCTTGGCTGAAGCGCGGGCCAGAGCATCCATCATGAGCAGGAGCTCCATGAGGCTGTCGTTCACCGGAGCGCAGGTGCTCTGCAGCACGAAAACGTCCTTGCTTCGGACGTTTTCGGCGATCTCGATCTCGATCTCGCCGTCGGAGAAATTCTTGACCACAGCCTGCCCCAGCGGCCTCTTCAAATACTCGCAGATGCGTTTGGCCAG
>JBFMHL010000324.1:0-24959 GCA_040753055.1 Thermodesulfobacteriota bacterium
GGGGAACCTTTTCTTTCTCCACGAAAGAAAAGGTTCCCCCAAGAGTCTTTTCGTCAGTTTATCTTTTGCCTTACTCCGTGTCTGTCTTGAGAACCGCCAGGAAGGCGCTCTGGGGGATCTCCACCGAGCCCACCATCTTCATGCGCTTCTTGCCTTTCTTCTGCTTCTCCAGGAGCTTGCGTTTCCGCGTGATGTCGCCGCCGTAGCACTTGGCGGTCACGTCCTTGCGGAAGGGGGAGATGGTTTCGCGGCTTACGATCTGGCCGCCGATGGCGCCCTGGATGGCGATCTTGAACATCTGGCGGGGGATCTCCTCCTTCAAGCGTTCGCAGGCGTGGACGCCGCGGGCGCGGGCGTTTGCGCGGTGGACGAGCTGGGACAGGGCGTCCACCTTCTCGCCGTTGATGAGGATGTCCAGCTTCACCAGGTCGGAGTCGCGGTAGTCGATGATCTCGTAGTCGAAGGACCCGTAGCCCTGGGTGACCGTCTTGAGCTTGTCGTAGAAGTCGAAGATGACCTCGGCCAGCGGAAGCTCGAAGACCATCTCCAGGCGGTTGGAGGTGAGGTACTGGTAGCTCTTGTTGGTGCCGCGGCGGTCCAGGCAGATCTTCATGACCGCTCCCATGTAGCGGTCGGGCACGATGATGGAAGCCTTGATGTAGGGCTCGTAAGTTTTTTCGATATTGGAGGGGTCCGGGTAGAGGGCCGGGTTGTCTATGATCATCTCCTCGCCGTCGTTCATGAGGATCTTGTAGCGCACGGACGGGGCAGTGAGGATCAGCGACAGGTCGTACTCGCGCTCCAGACGCTCCTGGACCACCTCCAGGTGCAGCAGGCCCAGGAACCCGCAACGGAAGCCGAAGCCCAGTGCCGCGGAGGAGTCTTTTTCGTAGGAAAGCGCGGCGTCGTTCAGCTTGAGCTTTTCCAGAGCGACGGCCAGGTCCTCGTAGTCGTCGGAAGCCACGGGGTAGATGGAGGAGAAGACGACGGGCTTGGCATCCCGGAAGCCGGGCAGGGGCGAGGCCGCGGGCCTGGACTTGTGGGTGATGGTGTCGCCGCAGCGGGTGTCGGAAACGGTCTTGATGCCGGCGATCATGTAGCCCACTTCTCCGGCAGCGAGCTCGGGCCGTTTGATGCGCGTAAGCTGGAAGACGCCCACCTCTTCTAATTTATAGGTAGCGTCGTTGCTCATGAACTTGATGATGTCGCCCTGGCGGATGGTGCCGTCCATGACGCGATAGTAGACCACGGTGCCCCGGAAGGCGTCGTAGTGGGAATCGAAGATGAGGGCGGAAAGGGGCGCGTCCGGGTCGCCCTTGGGCGGGGGCAGGTACTTCACGATGGCTTCGAACACGGCCTCGATGTTGGTGCCTTCCTTGGCGGAGATGGGGATGGCCAGCTCGGGGTCCAGCCCCAGGTCCTCCTCGATCTGGCCCTTGACGCGCTCCACGTCGGCGGAGAGGAGGTCTATCTTGTTGATGACGGGGATGACGGTAAGGTCGTGCTCCATGGCCAGGTAGAGGTTGGCCAGCGTCTGTGCCTCCACGCCCTGGGTGGCGTCTATGACCAGCAGCACGCCCTCGCAAGCGGCCAGCGCACGGGAGACCTCGTAGGTGAAGTCCGCGTGGCCGGGGGTGTCGATGAGGTTTAGGATATATTCCTTGCCGTCGGCCGCGGTGTAGGGCAGGCATACGGTCTGGCTCTTGATGGTGATGCCGCGCTCCCGCTCGATGTCCATGGAGTCCAGGATCTGGTCGCGGAACTCGCGGTCGGAGACCAGGTTCACCTTCTGGATGAGCCGGTCGGCCAGGGTGGACTTGCCGTGGTCAATGTGGGCGATGATGGAGAAGTTGCGGATGTTTTTCATGGTGCCTGCTTACCATAATGGCTGCATGGATTAACCGGGTTCCCCGCGGCGGCGACGCTTGCTTTTGCCGGGCCGGGGCCGGGCGCGCCGCGATTGTTAATTGCTTTTCCCCGGGCTGTCAAGGTGGAGGCGGGGGCGGATCTGCCGGTCCCGGCTCTCCCGCCCCTGCCGATTGCAAAGCGCCAGGTCCTGTGCTACGTGCCGTTTTGCGTTTCCACGCACGGGAGATTTTTCCTGCCAAGGCCGCCCCCCGGGGCCGTCCGCCCAGGAGGAGCACATGAACCCCAGCACCATCACCAAAACCCAGGAGGCCGGCGTATGAAGCCCGAGGAATTGGATCAGCTTTGCGTCAACACCATCCGCACCCTTTCCATGGACGCCGTGGAAAAGGCCAAGTCCGGCCATCCGGGAGCACCCATGGGCATGGCGCCTATCGGGTACACCCTGTTCACCAAGGTGTTGAAGCACAACCCCAAGAACCCGGCCTTTCCGGACCGCGACCGCTTCGTGCTCTCCGCCGGGCACGCCAGCATGCTGCTCTATAGCGTATTGTACCTCACGGGTTACGACATCAGCCTGGACGATATCAAGAACTTCCGCCAGTGGGGCAGCAGGACTCCCGGCCACCCGGAGTTCGGCCACACTCCCGGCGTGGAGACCACCACCGGCCCCCTGGGCCAGGGTTTTGCCAATGCGGTGGGGTTGGCCATGGCCGAGCGTTTCCTGGCCATGCGCTACAACCGGCCCGGGCATCCCGTGGTGGACCACCATACCTTTGTTTTGGCGGGCGACGGCTGCATGATGGAGGGGATTTCCTCCGAGGCGGCATCGCTTGCCGGGCACCTGGGGCTCTCCAAGCTCATCTGCCTCTACGACGACAACCAGGTGACCATCGAGGGCTCCACCGACATCACCTTCACCGAGAACGTGGGCGCGCGCTTCGAGGCTTACGGCTGGCAGGTCGTCAAGGTGGCGGACGGGACCGATCTTTCCGCGCTGGCGGCGGCCATTGACGAGGCCAAGGAGGACAAGGACCGGCCGACCCTCATCATGGTGCGCACGGCCATCGCCTGCGGCAGCCCCAACAAGCAGGGCTCTTCGGAAGCCCACGGCGCGCCCCTGGGGGAGAAAGAGATCTGCCTGACCAAGGAGAACCTGGGCTGGCCCAAGGAGCCCGCCTTCCTGGTGCCCGAGGAGGCGCTGGCCCATTGCCGGGAGCAGGTGGAGAAGGGCCTCCGGGCCGAGGCCGAATGGGACAAGCGCATGCAGGCCTACCGGACCGCACATCCGGCCGCGGCCGCGGAACTCGTGCAAGTGCTTTCCGGCAACCTGCCCGAGGGATGGGACAAGACCATTCCGGCGTTTACGCCGGACCAGCCGGCCGTGGCCACGCGGGCCGCTTCGGGCAAGGTGCTGAACGCCCTCGCTGCAACCCTGCCCACGCTCATGGGCGGCTCCGCGGACCTTGCGCCCTCCAACAACACCCTCATCAAGGGCGAGGGCGACTTCGACAAGATGCACTACGGAAACCGCAACATCCGCTTCGGCGTCCGGGAGCACGCCATGGGAGCGATCCTTTCCGGCATGGCGCTGCACGGCGGGGTGCATCCCTATGGCGGAACCTTCCTGGTGTTCGCCGATTACATGCGGCCCGCCATCCGCATGGCCGCCCTCATGGGGCTTCCCGTGGTCTACGTGTTCACCCACGACTCGGTGGCCGTGGGCGAGGACGGCCCCACCCACCAGCCCATCGAGCACGTCATGTGCCTGCGGGCCATACCGGGCCTCACGGTGATCCGTCCCGCGGACGCGGCCGAGACGGCCGAAGCCTGGCGCCAGGCCATGATCAACCGCGAGGGGCCCACGGCGCTGATCCTGTCCCGCCAAAACCTCCCCATCCTGGACCGGAAGATCTACGCGCCGGCCGTGAACCTGGGGCGGGGCGGCTATGTGCTGGCGGACTCCGAAAAGGAGCCGGACATCATCCTCATCGCAACGGGATCGGAGGTTCCGCTGGCGCTGGCTGCGCGGGAGGAGCTTGCCAAGGAGGGAGTCGGCTGCCGGGTGGTGTCCATGCCCAGCTTCGAGCTTTTCAAGAAAACGCCCAAGGCCTACCAGGATCAGGTGCTGCCGCCTGCGGTCACGAAACGGCTTTCCGTGGAAGCGGGGATCACCATGGGCTGGGAGCGCTATACCGGCGCGGGCGGGGCGAGCATCGGCATTGACCGCTTCGGCGCGTCGGCTCCGGGGAACGTGGTCCTGGCAAAGCTGGGGTTCACCAAGGAGAACGTGGTGGAGACGGCCAGGAAGCTCCTTAGCTAAGCGCGGCGGGCGGGGTCAAGCCAGTCCGGAGGCGGCCTTGACCAGGTTGATTCTGACCGGATCGAAGGCGTCGGCGAGGAAGCGGTTTTCCAGATAGAGGATGCACTTGCGGCCGTCCATGGCCAGGGGTCCTGCCAGGACGCTGCGGGCCTCGGGCTGGGTTTCACCGCGGATGCTGCCGGGAAGCTCATGGGTCCGCATGTCGGCGATCTTCACCCAATCGCCGGAGCAGAGCGCTTTGCGGGCTGTGAACATCGCCAGTTCGTGAGCGCCTCGGGCCTGGACGGGCGTTTGCCGGGCGTTTTCTCCCCCCCAGGTTTCCAGCGGCGCAAGATCCTCTCCGTGCACGAGAAAAAGCGCTCCGGCGCTGGCTCCGCAAAGCCTTCCCAGGCGTTCGAGGAATATACGGGCCCGCTCCTCGGGAGAGGCTTTGGCCAGCAGGCTTTTGAGCTCGGAAAGCCGCGCGGAAAGGTCGGAAAGCTTGGCCATGCCGGGCTCTCCGTTCTTCCCCGCAGGCGGAAGAATGGACTCTCCGGCCCGCAGAAAGAGCATGCCCAGCTTGCGGTCCATGTCTTCCACCTTGGCGGCGGCGCCCCACAGGCCGTAAGCGGCCCGGGCCCGCGCCAGAAGGTTTTTCCCCTCCGCTATGTCGCCGGAAAGAAGCCGGAACTTGCCGAAAAGCTCGAGAGCCAGCGCCTCTTCGTGGATGAAGGAGTTTTTCTGCGCCTCTTCCGCGGCCTGCCGATAGAGGCGCTCCGCCTCCCTGTCCTTTCCCGCAACCCGAGCCATCTCGGACCGCACCAGGAGAAGCTTGCTGCGGTTGTTGGCAGGGCAGCGCCGGGCCCACTTGGCCAGCTGCCCCATTTTCCCTTCGACCCTTTTCGCGTTCTTTTCCGGTTCCGGGCCGGCCAGCACGGCAAGGCAATCGAACATCGTCGCAACGGGAAGGGCCTGGGTGCCGATGGCACCCTGCAGGTATCGGTCCAGCCTGCGGCCCGACTCCGCCGCTTTTTCGAACTCGCCGAACCAGTACTCGATCTGGAGCTTGTTGACGAAGAAGATGTAGAGGGCGATCTGGTCTCCCGCGGCCAGGAGCCGGGCTTCGGCCTCCGGATCGTAATAGGCCTGCTTCCCCCGGGTCATCTCCCCCGGTTTGCAGCCGGTGAGCCGGGCCGCGCAGAAATGGTCCAGGTCCAGGTAAAAGACCTCCTTTTCCAGGCCCATTGCTGCGAACTGATCCCGCACCTTACGGATCTCCCGGTCCACCTGGGCCAGGGGGAATCCGGCGTAAAAGAGCTGGTAGCACCACACCCAGGCGGCCATGGTTCCCCACTCGAAGTTGCCTGCGCGCAGACCGGACTCGTAGGCGCGGGCAAGCCCGGAAAGGCTCTCCCGCAAGGGTTCCTTCCAGGGCCGGATGAGGGAGTTCAGGATGCAGAGGGTGGCCGCTTCCGAGGGATGGCCGGGCCAGCGGTTTTGGAGCTCTTCCGCCAGCAGGCCCGCCCGGTAGCCGTCCTCGGCCCGTCCCACCTGGTCCAGAAAGAATCCGTAGGCGGCCATGGCCGAGCCCGCCTCCGGGCACAGCCCGGCGCGGGAAAGAATGGCCATCTCGTGCAGGATGCAGGCGGTGGTGAGGAGGGGCCGGGTCCCGAAGGCGGCCACTCCCATGTCGGCGAAAAGAGATATGGCCAGCGCCTGCTCGGGAGTGGCGGTTTCCTTCATGGAGAGGAGATTCTTCCACTTCCGCTTGGGCAGGGATCGCCTGACCTTCAGGTAGTAGTACAGGATATGCGCCGGCCCCGGGCTTCCCGAAACGTTGAATCCCAGGGCGGAGAGTGCGGAAAGTCCGGTCTCCAGGGCCTCGGAAAGGCGGTTCTTCGCCACCTGGGCCAGGAAAGCCACGTGGAGGGCCCGAGCCCGGTCCATGCCGCGACGGGCTTCCCGGGCGATCGCCGCCGAAAGCCCGGTGGCCACCTCAAAGTCCGATGCCAGGTAGGCGGCCTCCGCAGCCGCTGTGTATACGGCCAGGGCGGTGTCGTAATGGGTTTGCCAGGCGTCCCGGGGCAGGAAGGAGACGGCGGAGGAGAGATAGCGCCAGGCCGGAAGAAAGGCGGCGGCCTCCCTGGCAAGACGGCCCGCCGCCAGGTTCTTTTGGGCCGCCTCCATGCGCTCCTCTCGGGAAGCGATGAGATCCCTGGCGCGGTTGGCATGGTCCGCCGCAAAGAATACCGCGCCGTCGGGGTCCATTCCGTGGACCTCCATGCGCGACAGGGAGAGGTGCATGGCGGCGGCGGCATCCGGCGGCAGCTGGGCGTATGCCTCTTCCCGGACGTGGTCGTGGGAGAATGCCATCCAGCTTCCGCCGTTCAGGCCGGAGACGGGTCGGATGAACTCCCTTCGGGCTGCTTCCGCCAGGTCCTTTTCCACCTGTGCGGATTCCTTTCCCATGATCCGGGCCACGGCTTCCGGGCTGAACGAGTTTCCCACGGCAGACGCTGCGCAGATCGTCTCCCTGCATCGGTCCGGGAGCGAGAGGATCTGTTCCCGCAAGATGGCCCTCTGATCCGGAACTTCGGTCTTGCTGGCCGCCTTTTCCTCTTCGAAACAAAAGCGCCTTTGATCCTCGTCGAAGCGGAGGCTCCCGTTCTTGAGGAAGGACTGCAAAAGCTCCCTTACATAGAAGGGGTTGCCGGAGGTACGGGAAAAGACCTGCGAGAAAAGGGCTTCCTCCTTTGGCGCGGCTTCCCCGCAAAGCTCGTTTATGAGGAGCTTGGTTTCGGGAAGCCCCAGGGGGGAGAGGGAGATGAGGCTCAGTGTTTCCCCCGGCAGGGTGTGTTGGGACAGGATGTCGCGTAGAAAGCGGTCCTGGGGATACTCGGTATCGCGGAAGGCTCCCACCAGAAGAAAGCGGCCGGCTACAGCGCCGGTGGCGGCGGGCGAAAGGAAGGCAAGAGTGGCCGGGTCGGCCCACTGCAGGTCGTCCAGGAAGAGCACCAGACCTTCGCCGGAGGCGAGGATGGAGAAGAAGCGGGACAGGGCCAGCAGGAACCTTCCCTGGGCCTCACGCGGGGGAAACTCGGGAAGGGGAGGGGGATCTCCCAGGAGCGGAGCGGCCTCCGGCGCCAGGTCGGTAATGACGCGGCCCAGGCCGCCCATGGCTCCGCGCAGCCTCCTGCTCCAGCTCTCCACGCGGTCCGGGCCTTCCCACTGCACCGACAGCGCCCAGGAGGAGATGGCCTGGCAGATGGCCGCGTAGGGCCGGTTGTTCACCACCGGGTCGAACTTGCCGGAGAGCATGATCATCTTTTTCCCGGCGGCCGCCGGAGCGATCTCGGCGACCAGAGCGGTCTTGCCTACGCCCGGCGGCCCGGCCACGAAAACCGTATTCCTGGCTCCCGACGCCACCGAGCAGAGCGCCCTGACGAGCGCATCCCTCTCCGGCCTGCGGCCCACCATCCGGCCCGGAGGGCGCAAAAACGGGCTCACATCCTGCCGCCCCGGAGTGATGGCCTCGATCTCCCCCGTGCGCCGCAGGCTGTCCAGGCAAAGGGCAAGATCCGCCGAAAGCCCGGCAATGGTCTGATAGCGCTCGTCCGGCTCTTTCTGCAGGCATTTCTCCACGATTCCGGTGAGCGGCACCGGAACTGCGCGATTGATCTCGGTCAATGCAGGCGCGCGGCCGGAAAGGTGGAAGGCGATGATCTCCTCCGGGTCCTCGCTATCGATTACGGGTTGCCCGGAAAGCATTTGGTAGAACAGGCACCCCAGGGCATAGATGTCCGTTCGTCCGTCCATGAGCCGGTTGAGCAGACCCGTCTGCTCGGGGGCGACGCAGCAGAGCCCGCCTTCGCGCATACGGAGGTCGAAGGCTCCCCGGGCCTTGCGGTAGAAGGAGGAGGCGAACACCAGGCCGATGAGCTCCACCTTGCCGCTTTCCCGGTTTACCAGCACGTTTTCGGGCGTGAGGAACTGATGGATCATTCCCTGCCGGTGAAGCCTGCGCAAAATGTCTCCCAACTCGCAGGCAACGGACAGGAAGCGTTCCGGCGAGGAGAAGGCAAGAGGGGCATGGCAGGAAAGGGGCCGTGCGCCAAGATCGGGTAAAACCAGGATCGGCCTCTTCTTCCAAACTTCGAGGCCCAGGGGGGACTCCGGCCCGGCCCCATTGATCCCCCTAAGGATCGAGAGCTCCCTCTCCCAGGCCTGCAAGACCGGGGGAGGCGGTTCGCCCCGGGCCGCCTTGAGCAGAAGAGCCCTTCTCCGTTTTTGAGAGCGGGCGCGCACCAGAACGGATCCGGGCTGGGTCCAGAGGACTTCCTCGACGTCGTAATCGGGATCGAAAACGAGGCCCGAGTTCATCGCGCGGCTATCCTCCAGACGACGGCCATGAGAGATGTGATATTGGTTTTCAATTAATTTTCTTTTTTCATCGGAAAAAATGGCGTTGGCGCCGCATGGCGTGCCCCGCTTCGGGTGCGCCTCCAGCCTCATGGGAACGAGCCTCGCGGAACAAGGGAAAGGGCGCAGGAGATGGGGATAGGCGGCTGTCCGAAGGGGAGCCTGTAAACCCGAAGCCGGATGCGCCGGCCTTCGGCTCCGTTGCGCCCTCCCCGCAAAAGCCTTTTTTCCGAGACTGCGGGCTATCTATTGCCGGGAGGCTCGCCTGGTCCAGGCGAAGAAACATAGGGTGGCGATGCCGGCGCAGGGAACTGCGGCGAGGCCGGGGAGGCCGTGCGTAGCCATGAGCACGGCCATCATCACCAGGAGGGAAATGGAAAGCAAAATTCCTGCCACTTCCGTGAGGGGAAGTGCGATTAAAAGTCCGAAGAACGCCTGTGCCGCCCCCACGGTCGGACGGAACCAGGACGCATACCCGAAGGAGTCGAAGGTCTTGACCTCTATTCCCAAACCCAAAATCTTGATGAGGCCCAGCAAAACGCCCAGAACGGGCAGAACGATGCGCAGCACCCGGTAAGCCTTTTTCATTTTTCCCCCGATGTTCGCCCCGAAGTAATCCTTTGTCCCGAGATTGGCCCGGCGCATATGAACCCGGCGTCAGGACGCCCGGTTGATCTCGTCTATCTGCTCGTTCAGGGTCCAGTAGTCATAGGCCACGCCAACCAGCAAAAGCCCCCCGGTGCATAGGTAGATGATCCCGGTGATCCACTTTCCCAAGTAGAAGCGGTGGATGCCGAACACCCCCAGGAAGGTGATGAGGATCCACGCGACATTGTAATCCAAGGGCCCATCCACGTAACGGCGCTCCGCGCGACGGTCCATGGAGGGGATGAGAAAGAGGTCCACCAGCCAGCCGATGCCCAGAAGCCCCAGGGTGAAGAGCCAGATGGTCCCGGTGACGGGCTTGCCGTAGTAAAAGCGATGGGAGCCGGTGAAGCCGAAGATCCACAGGATGTATCCGATGGCGATGGAGTGGGTTTGTTGCTCTTGCATGCGGGGCCTCCCTGGGCTGATGCCGATGTATTGCCGGCGCGTGTTTGCGGCGGGTGTGGAAGCGTTTTACCACCACTTTGCCGCTCCGTCCATACGGCAAGACAAAACGCCGTCGGGGGCGGCGCACTTGACCCGCGTGCCGCAGAGCGCTATAGCCATGGGCTGGCTCGAATTCGCATTTACGGCGGAGATTTCCATGCAAAAAGCACTGTCCGTTTTCCTCTTGTTCTGCCTTCTCGTGCCCGTCGGGGCGATAGCCCAGGAAACCTACACCGTCTCTCGCGCACAGAGGGAGGTGGTGGTTACAGGCTACACCCGCGCCGACAGCACCACCGTGCTCTCCTCGGAGGTGCCGGGCCGCGTTTCTGCGGTCAACTACGACGTGGGCGATTCCATCGGAAAAAAGCCCTTCGTGGCCATTGACCACACCTTCATCGAGTTCTCCATCCAAAACACGAAGGCGGCCATCGCAAAGCTGGACGCGGCCGCGGAAAAGAACCGCAGCTTGATCCAGTACCTGGAAAAGGAGTTCAACCGGGTGGAGACGCTGTACAAGTCCGACCGGGCCCCTGAGATCAAGAGGGACGCGGCGGCGCAGGAGCTGGCCCAGGCGAAGCTCGACGCCAAGACCATCGCGTCCGAGCGCGGGACCCTGGACGTCACCCTGCAAGAGCTCACGGAGCGCCGCCGGAGGCACGATGTTACGGCAGGCCCCGGGTGGACGGTGGTGGCTCGGATGGTGGAGCCGGGCGAAAACGTCGCGGCCGGGCAACCCCTGGGGAAGGTGGCCGATTTCTCGCGGCTCACGGTTCCCTTGTGCATCACCGACGGGGAGCTTTCGGCCATGGAGGCCCTGGGCCCCCTGTTCGACGCCAAACTGGACGGGAAAACGGTCAAGGCTTCCATCAACTGGATCAACCCGGAGTTCGACGAGCGGACCCGCAAACGCTGCATCGAGGTGGCCGTCAGCAAGTATCCTGGCGAGCACCGGGGGGGGCTCAAGTTCTCCCTGGCCCTTTCCGTGCAGGCGGAGGGGCTCCTGGTGGACAAGAGGGCGGTGGCCGAGCGGTACGAAAATCCCAGGGTCACGCTGGCCGACGGAAAGAAACTGAACGTGCTGGTTCTTTCCGACTCGGGCCCCAACGTCATCCTGGCCGATGACGGCAAGCTCAAGCCGGGAACCAAGCTCTTGCCCGCAGCGGGCAAGTGACCTCGGCCGCCCGAACGACTTTAGCCTTTTCCTTTTGAAAGCCCCGCCCGGAGGGCTTTGCGGGTACCCCATGAAATCCTTCGTACGTTTTGTTCTTTCCCAGACCGTTTTCATCAACGTGGTGTTCGTCATCCTCACCGTGGCGGGCGCCTTCTGCCTCTTCACCATGCCGGTGGAAAACCTGCCCAAGGTGGACATCGGAAAGGTCTTCATCCACACCAACTACTTCGGCGCGCCCGCAGCCGACGTGGAGCAGCTCGTCACGCGCGAGATCGAGGAGTCGCTCCAGGACATGGACTCGGTGGAGTACATCCAGTCCAGCTCCTACCGCAACTTCTCCTCGGTCCAGGTGAAGTTCATAGACGACACCGACTATCGCGACCTCTACGACGAGCTTCGGTTCCGGACCCTGAACGTCAAACAGAAACTTCCCGCCGGGGCCGAGGAGCCTTATTTCTTCTACATAGACACCGACGCGTGGAAGCCCGTCATCATGGTGAACGTGACGGGCGACCTTCCCCAGCGAAGCCTTAAGCTCGTGGCCGATGAGCTCAAGAGCCGCATCCTGGCCATTCCCGACGTGCGTTCCGCCCAGCTGGAAGGCGAGGTGGAGAAGGAGTTCCACGTCAACTTGGACCCCGCGGCGCTCCGGCGCTTCAATGTGACCTTCGGGCAGGTGGCGAAGGCCATCGCCTCGGCCAACACCAAGCTTCCCACGGGCCGCTTCCGGGAGGACGGCATCGAGTTCCAGCTGGACGCCGGCGAACGCCTCTCCACCCAGGAGCAGGTGCTCTCCATCGTGGTCAAGCGGGAAGTGGACGGCCACGTGGTGCGGGTGGGCGACCTCACCGTGAGCGCCAGCCTGCACAACCGCGACCCCTTCGAGGTCCCCTCCATCAACGGCGATAACGCCATCCGCATGCGCGTTTTGAAGGAGAAGACGGGAAACGCCCTGACCATCGCGAAGAAGGTGAAGGAGGTGGCGGAGCAGTTCGCCAAGGCCCATGCGGACCAGGGCATCGGGGTGGTGTTCAACAAGGACTCGACCCTGGAGATCCGGGACTCGGTGAACACTCTGGGCGGCAACCTCCTCATGGGCATGGCGCTGGTGGTGGTGCTCCTGTGGATCACCCTGGGCTTCCGCAACGCCATGCTGGCCGCCGTGGGAGTCCCGTTCTCCTACCTCTGCTGCTTCGTCATTCTGCGTTTAAACGATGTTTCGCTCAACAACATCGTCCTTTTTTCCTTCGTGCTCCTCTCGGGCATCCTGGTGGACGACGCCACGGTCATCATCGAGAACGTCTACCGGCACCTCCAGTCGGGCAAGGACCGGAGAACGGCGGTGGTGGACGGAACCGCCGAGGTCATCGTGCCGGTGATCACCTCCATGCTCACCACCATGCTGGCCTTTGTGCCCATGCTCATCATGTCCGGCTCCACGGGCGAGTTCTTCTCTTTCGTGCCCAAGACCGTGGCCTACGCCCTTTGCGCGTCGCTCCTGGAGGCCATGTTCATCCTTCCGGTGCACATTCTGGACTGGGGCCCCCGCAAGCTGGACGGCGAAGCCGTGGACGAGGACGAAGACCCTTACCACCACCTGCGCACGGGTCTGTTCGCTCCCTTGTGGAAAGCCTACCAGGGCCTGCTTGCCGTCCTCCTGCGCGTCAAGGGGCTGGCCATTCTGGGGGCCTTCGGGCTCTTCATCTTCTGCATGGGCATCCTGGTGGTTTCCATCCTGGGAATCGCGCCCCTCATCAAGGTGAAGTTCTTCCCCGGCAACTACTTCCGCTACCACGTGACCGTGGGCATGCCGGTGGGAACGGCTCTAGAGAAAACCGACGCGGTGGTGCGCGATATCTCCCGCTACATCATGTCCATGGGCCAAGCAGCGGCCCAGAGCGCCGAGGGGACCTCCGGCTTCTACGAAAGCGAGGACTACCAGCACCGGACCGGAAACTACTACGGCCAGGTGGTGGTCACCCTGCCCGAGGTAAAGACCCGGAATTTTCCGGAGAACCCGGGCAACGACCCCATGCAGCATCTGGACTACATGCGCCGCAAGATCCGGGAGTTCGTGGACCGCCGCTACGCCCAAGAGCCGGTCAAGCCGGTGATCCGCGTGTTCGAGGAGGGCGACGGCCCGCCCTCGGGCAAGGCGGTGAACGTCCGCGTGACGGCCATGACCCTGGAGGACGCCATCGCCGCCACGAACGCCATCGAGGACTACATGAAGAAAAGTCCCGACCTGGCCGAGATCCGGGACTTGGAGGACAACCGGCCCGACATGCAGCGGGCCGTTCGTTTCATTCCCGACCAGGAGAAGATCCACGAATACGGGCTTGCCACCGGGGATGTGGTGGGTCTGGCGGCCGGAGCCTTGTCGGGGTTCCGGGCAGGCGAGTTCCGCTCCTTGGACGAGGAGGTGGACCTGGTGGTGCGGGTGGCGCGCTCCTCCGACACCGGGAACGCGGCGGAGATCGGGCTTGCGGCCCCCACCGACGTTCTGGCGGTTCCGGTGGTGGAGAACGCGGCCTCGCCCATCCTTCTCTCCGACCTCATCACCGCCGAGTACTTTGCCGAGCCCAACATGCGCTCCCGCTACAACGGAAGACCCACCATCACCGTCGCCGCGGACATCAAGAGCGGCTCCAAGCTTTCCTCGGCCCGCGTGCGCAAGCTCATCGAGGACTACTTCAACGAAAACCGCAACCGCTTTCCGGGGGTCTCGCTTTCCTACGGCGGCGAGTTCGAGTCCACCAGCCGGTCCTACACCTCGCTCTCCCTGGCCTTCCTGATCGCCATATTGTGCATCTATCTGGTGCTGGCCAGCCAGTTCAACGACTACTTCCAGCCCGTCATCATCATTTCCGCCGTGCCCTTCGCCCTCATCGGGGTGGTCCTGGGCCTCTTCATCACCCGCACCACCTTCACCATCGGAAGCTTCATGGCCGTGGTGGGCCTGGCGGGGGTGGCGGTGAACAACTCCATCCTGCTCATTGACTTCATGAACAAGCGCATTGCACGGGGGCGCTCCCTGCGGGACGCGGTGATGGAGTCGGCTGCGGCCCGGCTGCGGCCCGTGTTCATCACCACCGTGACCACGCTCCTGGGCCTTCTCCCCATGGCCATCGGCATCCCCCACAAGTCCATCTCCTGGGCGCCCATGGCCACGGCCTTCGTGTCGGGCCTGGCATCCTCCACGGCGCTCACGCTCGTCATGATCCCGGTGGAGTACGAGGCCTTTGAAAGATTGAAACGCTACATGGCCGAGAAGGCCGGGGCCATGCGGGCCGGAGTTCGCGCGAGGATCCGGAGGTAGGGCTGTTTTTCAAGAAAGGCGGGCAGGTTTTGTATTCAAAGGAGATTGCTGCAATGGAAAAAAGCAAACGGGTCTGCGCCGCGGGGTCGCGGCTTGCGCCCTTGGCCCTCCCGGCGCTGGTTATTCTCTTGGCCGTGTGGGCCTTCCCGAACGCATCCTGGGCCATCACCAGGGACGAAGCCGTTGCCTACGCGCTCTCCCATGCCGAGAGCGTCCGCATCGCCAAGGAGGCGGCCAACGAGGTGGCGGCGTCGGGGCAGGAGGCCTCCTCCCTCGCCCGGCCCCAGATCGGGCTTTCCGGCGACTGGATGGCGTTGGGCACCAACCAGTCCCCTTATCCGCCTCCCTACACCCTGTTCAACCCACCCACCCAAGACATCGCGGCGGGCCTTTCCGCCAGCCAGCTCATCTACGCAGGCTCCCGGATCCGCAACAGCCTGGCGCTGGAAAAAAATCTGAAAACCCAGGCCGGATTCGTGGAAGCAACGGCTTTGCGGGATATCGAGGCGGGGGTTAAAAACCTTTTCGATGCTGCGCTGTTCTACAAGGCCTCCACCGACATCAACCGGGACCGGGTGGCCCAGAAAAGGGCCGAGTTCCAGGATGCCAACGACCTGTGGGAAGCGGGCATGGTCACCAAGCTGGACGTGCGGCAGATCAAACAGAGCCTGCACTTCATCCAGGCCTTGGAGAAGGCGGCGGCGGCCTCCTACACCAAATCGGTGCTGGATTTCAATGCGGCCCTGGGCAGGGACATGGGCGGGGATCTCCTGGTGCCCGAGGGCGACCTTGCCACGGCTCCGGAGATCCAGCCCATGATAGACCGGGTGGACGGCCTTTTGGGAAAAGAGGACCTTCTGGACTTGATGAGCACCCGCAACCAGATGGAGGGCGCGGACCTTTCCTACAACATCTCCCGGGGTGACTTCTTCCCCTCTCTGGCCGTGGTGGGGTCCGCCGAAACCCAAGGGGACCACTCCTACGACATGGACGAGTCCTGGACCCTGGGGCTTTCCGCCAGCTTCAACCTCTACGACGGCGGGGCCAAGCAGGCGAAACGGGCACAGGCATACGCCCGGAAGGAAAAGGCCCGGGAAACCTACAGCAAGCAGAAAAAAGACCTGGCCGCCCAGACCCAGGCGCTTTCCGTGGATCTGGCCTCCATCACCGAGCGGGTGCAGATCCAGGAAGACTCGGTGGAACTGGCGCGCCGGAACTACGAGGACGCGCGCGAGCAGTACCGCGCCGGCACCATCACCGTCACCCAGCTGGGGGATTACAACCTCTATTATGCCGAGTCGCGCTTCGCTTTACTTCAGCTCTATTTCGAGAAGCGGCTGCTCGCAACCCGCGCCGAGGCGCTTCTGGCCGGAGCTTCCGAGAATCAGCCCTCGGGCGTGAGCCCGGAAACCCGGTAGTTGAAGGTGAAAGCCATGCTTCGGCTCCATGTGGGGTCGAAGATGGTCTTGTAGCGCGTGCCGTTTTCCGGGCCCACGGGCCTTCCGTAGGAGTAAAACCAGTTCACGATGGGGCTTCCGGTGAACCCCAGGCCGATCCAGTAGGTGCCCGGGGAAAGGCGCACTTCGGCTTTTTTGAAGGAGAAGTCCACCCAGAAGTAGCCCGGGCGGAAGGGAAGCGAGGCGCATTCCAGAAGATCGGAGGCCGCCACGGGCTTTCCCGGCATGCCGTTTTCATCGCTGAAAATCTCGGCCCACATCTCGCCTTCGCCGCCGAAGGAGTGGAGCGCCAGCCCCACCGAGGAAAGCAGCATGGGCTTGTCCAGAATGAAGGCCTGGGCGTACTGGCGGCCCTGGGTGGTGACGTACTCGGCGGTCTCCACCAGGAAGTTCTTCCGCATGGCGAAGGTCTTGCCCTCGTCCCGGGTGGGTCCCCGGGAGTTGAAGAAGTCCACCCCCTCGGGAAAGGCCAGGTTGCCGAAGACGTAGGGCTGGGTAAAACGCATGAGCTTGAGCCGGTCCGCCTGCACCGGAACCGGGGGCGGCGGTGGAGCGGGGGCTTCCACCTTTTCGAAGGCGGCGGAGACCCGCGGAGTCAAAAGCAGGTTTGTAGGGCCGTAGGAGGCCCGCTCGCCGGACAGGCCCGCATCGTCGGCCAGGAAGGAGTCCGAGATCTCCTCCTTGAACTCGGGGCGCCCGTCCCGAGACGGAGGCTGGGTCCAGCGGATCAGGCCGTCCTTGCTGGTTTCGTTGTTGTCCAGGCCTGCCTCCACCCGGATGAAGCGGGAGGAGACGTACATCTGGGTGTTCTGGGGATCGAAGGGCGTCCAGCCCAGGTCCGGGAACCAGACCTCGATCCAGGAGTGCCGGCCCTTGGCCATCTTCATGGTGAGGACGGCGTTCTTCATGTTGATGTCGTAAGGCTCGTCCAGCGTGACGCCGTTGATCACCCGCACCGGCACCCCCACGCTGCGGAGCATGGCCGCGGCCAGGTGGGAGTAATTCTGGCAGTTGCCCCGGCCAGATTTGAAGGACCATACAGCGTTGTAGGAAGCGGGGATGAGCTCGTAGCGCATGTTGTCCACGACGTAGGAAAGAACCCGCTGCACCGCGTCGAACTCCGTCGTGGCCGAGCGGGTGATCTCTCTGGCCTTGGCCGCGATGGCCGGGTCCTTTGCGTCCGCCTGCTCCGTAGCGGCCAGATAGGCCTCGATATTGGCCGGGACCTTTGCCAGGGGAAAAGGGGCGCGGGAGGAAAGGGGGGCGAGCTTCACCGTGTTCTCGGCCACAAAGGAGATGTTGGCCGTCACCGGCTGCTTCAGGCCGGTGAAGTAGGCCGTGAGCACCCGGTTTCCCCGCTGGTCGGTGCTTTCCTCTTTCTTGTCCGGGTTGCGGGAAAAGGTGATGGCCAGGTCCGTGATCTTCTGCTCGTTGGTCGCCGACGAAAACGACTCGGGTACGACGTAGCTCAGGTAAAGTTTGCCGGTGTCGGGCTTGGGCCGCACCTCCTGCACCATGCGGTAGGCCATTCGGGTTTTTTGCGCGCCGTTTAAAAGAATGTTTTCGGCAGCGGCATTGGCCCCGAAGGCCAGAAGAAGAGCCAGGAAAGCAAAAATCGGGAAGAGCAACCGGAACGGCTTTTTCTTGCCCATAGGTCCTCTCGGGGTGACGGGTGTCGTTTGCCCTAAGATCTATCCGACAACGGCCGCGGGGTCAATACGGGCGTGCTTTGAACGTTTTGTACACGGAAAGACGCAAGGTGGAGCAAGAGGATTTTTCCCAGCGCTTGGAAGCACACAGCCCGGTTCGGCTTCCCGGCCGCGAGGTTCTGCCCCGGGCGGCGGTTGCGGTGGTGGTTTCGTTCGCCGACGCACACCGCGGGCCCTGCGTGCTGCTCATCAAGAGGGCCAGGAGGGCCGGGGACCCCTGGTCCGGAGACATGGCCTGCCCAGGCGGCCTGGTGAAGACGGACGATGCGGACGCGCGCGAAACCGCCCTGCGCGAGCTGTGCGAGGAGACCGGCCTCTGCCGCACGGACCTTCGCTATGTTGCCCGCCTCTCGGACATCCCCACCCGCACCCACCGGCGCCTCTCGCCCATGGTGGTCACGCCCTTCGTATTCTTCCTGCAAAGCCGGGTCAGCACAAGCCTCTCCGCCGAGGCTGCCGAGCGCCACTGGGTGGCGCTTTCCTATCTGGCCGACCCGGCCAACCGCGGCACCATGCTCTGGCGCTTCGCGGGCCTTACCTTCACGCTGCCCTGCTACGAGTCCGGGGACCGGAGGATCTGGGGGCTGACCCTGATCCTCCTGGACGAGCTTCTGGACCTGTACCTGGCCCGAACCCCCGGCCTGCCCGACTACTTCCGCAGGCTCCTGCACCCCGTCAACCTGCGGCGGAAAGAGTAGAAGCTGTTTCATAACCCCATCTGACGTTCCAGGACGGCGTTCCTTCGCCTTTTCAAAATGCCACATACAAACTGTATGCTCCGTTTTTTCGTCGGCCCGCGCCTTGCCCTGAAACGTGATCCGGCGTTTTGAAACAGCTTCTATGAGCTACCAAAAAAAATGGAGAGAAAGGCCTGTGGAAAGGGAAGGGGGGAAAGCCTTGGTGAACAAACGGCTTTCCCCCCTTTACGTTTCTTCCGGGTCTATTAAATTTTCACCAGCTCGTACTCGGGGGAGCCCAGGCCGATCTCGGCGCCGTGGGTGATGGCGATTCCCGGCTTCGTGTAGCTCCACAGGCCCGTGAACTTGTCCCCGCCCGGGTCCAGGTTTTTGCGGATGTGGGAGTGGGCGTTTCCCTGCTGCTGGTTCACCAGATCCCAGGAAGCCTTGTCAATGGCCACGGGATCGAAGGAGGCCAGCACTCCCACGTCCGGAACGATGGGCGCATCGGACCAGGGGATGCAGTCGCAGTCCGGGGTTACGTTCATAATGAAGTTTACGTAGGCCACCTTGCCGGGCTTGCCGATGACCGCGCCCAGGGCATACTCGGTCATGCGCTCCATGAACTCGGCGATGTCCGTGGCCCAGTCCATGTCAATGGCCTTCTCCGGGCAGACGGTGACGCACTCGCCGCAGCCTATGCAGCGGTCCTTATCAATTGTGGAGAAGTCGCTGGAAAGCTGGGCCGCTCCCGTGGGGCAGTTCTTTTCGCACTCGCCGCAGGCGATGCACTTTTCTTCGTTGACGAAGAAGCGGGCCGAGTGCTGTTCCTTCTTCCCCATCGGCGGCGCACAACCCATGGCCAGGTTCTTGATGGCCCCGCCGAAGCCCGCCAGCTCGTGGCCCTTCACGTGGGAAAGGACGATCATGGAGTCCGCGTTCACGATGTCGCGGGCGATCTTCACCTTGGAAAAGCGTTTTTTGTTGATCTCCACGGAGACCACCGAGTCGCCCTTCAGTCCGTCTGCGATGATCACGGGCGCGTTCACGACAGAGTAAGCGAAGCCGTGGGAGATCGCGGTGTTGATGTGGTCCGCGGCGTTTTTCCTCTTTCCCGTGTAGAGTGTTCCCGTGTCGGTGAGGAAGGGCTTGGCGCCGGTTTCCCGGATCTTGTCCACCACGGCGCGGACCAGCACCGGAGAGAGGAAGGTGTCGTTTCCCACCTCCCCGAAATGCATCTTCACGGCGGTGAGGTCCCCTTTTGCAAGGACCGACGAAAGCCCGGCCTTCTCGAAGAGCTTCTTGAGCTTGCTCACCTTGTTTTCCCCGAAGCTGCGGGCGCGGAAGTCGGCAAAGTACACTTTGGCGGGCATGTTTTCATCCTTTCCTCGATCGCATTGTGCGAAAGCCCAAAACCTACCACAGAGCCCGGTGGTACTCGGCGAGCCCCAGCACCTCGTCCACCCGGACGGGCTTTCCGTCGGAACCGGCCAGGGCGCCGGAAAAGGTTCCGAAGAACTGGCGAAAGAAAGTCTTCAGCACGAACGCGTTGATCTTCTGGCTCCGTTCGGAAAGCGGGGTAAAGACGAGGTCCACGGCTTTATCTTCGGTGAAGACCTTCCAGGGGCGGTAGGGATCCACGGGCGAGAAGTCGAAGATCACCCGGGGAAGCCTCGTTCGCTCCTTGTTGATCCAGTAGGCATTCTCCGGGTAGAAGCTCTCGTTGACCAGCGCCGCGAAGTTGGCGCCCACGCTGGCCTTTCCCTTGTTCGCCGGCCCGCAGAAGGCCGCCCAGTACCAGTTGGTCTCCCTCCGCAGGTAGCCGCCGGACCAGTCGTAGAGCACGTTCACGGTGCCGGGGTCGAAGGACAGGGGTTTCCCGTCCAGGGTGATGGAGATCTTCTCCGGCACGATGGGCGAGCACTTCTCCGTGAAGGTGAAGCGGAAGGGCTCGGAGGGGTTGAGCACTCGGAGGGGTTTGTACAGGGAAAGCCCGTAGGGAGCGATGAACGAAACGGCCAGGCGGCCGGAAAAGACCGCGTCCAGGGACAGGGACTGGCTCTGGTGGCTCTTCTCTATGGCAAGCCGGGTTTTTCCCTTCCGGAAGGTGATGGCGTGCTCGTCCGGGTTGGCGGGAAAGGAGAGCCTGCCCATTCCCGGGCCCTTGGTTTCGTACTCGAAGACCAGACCCTTCTCCCGGGTGTACAGGTAGGAAAAGACCACGTTCATGTAACCCAAACGCACGGCCGCCACGCCGAAGATGAAGTCCGGGCCGCAGAGCCCCAGGTAGTGGAAGGCGTGAAACGCGAGCTTCTTGCGAAGCCCCGTTATCTCGCGGCCGAAAAAGTCCCGCAGGATGAAATCCTCGTGGTTGAAGCCCACGGGCTCGTCAAAGATCCCGAAGTTTGCGCTGCCGTCCTGGCCTACGATCTGCCGCATGAATTCTCCTTGTGTTTGTCAAGCCACCTTCATGAGGGAGGAAAAGCGTTCGAACTCCGTCTCCACCGGAAGCCCGCGTTTTTTAAGCAAGGCCATGATGGAAGACTGATTGAAGCGGAAGTAGGGGTTCACCGCAAGCTCGTCCGCTATCGTGGAGCGGACGAACCGGGGGTCGTACTTTTTTTCATAAGCCTCGATGGCGGGATTACCCGGCTCCAGGTGATGGGCAAAGGCCAGCGACTCCTCCACGTAGTCGTGACCGGCCAGGACCAGGGTTTCGGGCGGAAGCGCCATGAGGGTCGCAACCGAGCGGTAGAAGGCCGCGATATCGCCGGAGAAGCAGTTGCCGATGGTGGCGTTGAAGAGGGTGTCGCCGGAGAGCAGGAAGCTCTCCGCGAGAAAGCACAGGGAGTCCATGGTGTGGCCGGGCGTGGAGATAACCCGGACGCGCTCCCCGTCCACCGTCACGAAGCCCTCTTTTTTCAGGCGCGGGTTGGAAAGGATCTCGGCGCCCGCTTCCGCAGCGAGCTCGGCCGTACCCGAAGTGTGGTCCGGATGGCCGTGGGTGTTGGCCGCAAAGCGTAGCGCAAGGCCCTTTTCCTTGCAAAAGGCGAGTATCCTCTGCACCGCGCCGCCGTCCACGGCCAGGGCCTCGGAAGCGCCGAACACTACGTAGGCCAGGTTGTCCGGGCCATAGCGGAACTGGGTAACGGAAAGGGCCATCTATCCTCCTTGTAATTTCCCTGCTTTCAGGCCTGTATACCGGAATCGGGCCGGGCTCCGCAAGGCCGGGCGCAAAGTTACCTATCGCCGGGAGCCGGCAGCCGCACCTCGGCGAGCTTTGCCGGGTTCCAGGCGGGTTGCCGGCCTTTTTCAAGAAGTCGAGCCCGGACGCCTTCCCTGTAGTCGTCGCGCCGGGTCAGGAAGCGGGCCGCGGCAAGGTCGCGCTGCGCTACCTCTACAAGCGGCAGGTTGCGGTTTTCCCTGAGCAGCCTGTGGGTAAAGACCAGCGAAGACGGGCATAGCGCGTCCATCCGCGCAAGCGCTTCGCGGCTCTTCTCCGGCAACTCCCGGTCCCGGGCCAGCGCCTGAAAGATCTCCTCCACCGATCCCTTGCCGGAAAAGCAGGCGGAAAGCCAGGCGCGGGTTTCGGAGGGCAGGGGAGGAACTTCCTCGAAGATTCCCCGGGCGGCCTCGCCAAAGGCCCGGACAAATGCCTTCCGGGAGGATGCCGGCCCAAGCTCCCGCAGAAGCCCGTCCATTTCCTCGCGCCTGCCGGAGGGCAGAAAGTGCGTGGCCAGCCCTGCGGATACGCATTCCTTTCCCGAAACCGTGGCGGCCGTGAGGGTGAGGTACTCGGCGAAGCCCGGCGGGCACTTGTCCTGCAGCCATCGGGTTGCCAGAACGTCCGGGAAAAAGCCGATGCGGGCCTCGGGCATGGCCATGACCGTGTCCTCCGTGGCTGCGACCACGTCGCAGCCGGCCACGAGCCCCAGGCCGCCCCCCATGCAGATGCCGTCCGCCAGGGCCGCCGCCGGCTTCGGAAACTCGTGGATGGCCAGGTCCGCCCCGTACTCGGTTTCGAAAAAGCGGTCTACGGAGGCGAGGTCGCCCGCAACGACTGCGTCATGGATCATCTTCACATCCCCGCCCGCGCAGAAGGCTCGTCCGGGAGGGGCGGACAAAAGCACGAAGGCGCAGGAAGTTTCGCGGGCCAGCCGGGCAAGGTGCCGCGAGAGGTCCTCCACCATGGAGAGGTCCAGGCTGTTCAGGGCGTCGGGGTGATTCAGCAGGAGCCGGGCTCCGGAGCCGAAGGCCTCGGCCCCAACCGCGTGGGCGCCCCGATGATGGGCATGGGTAGGATTTTGCATGGAGTTACCGGTACAAGGAAAAGGCAAAGGATTTTAGGGGGGGAACCCTTTATAAAAAAGGGGCTTTTTTACCCCCAGGCGGCTCCGCCGCCCGGCCACTCCATTTTCCCCCGCATCCCCCCCTTTTTTCCTCAAAGCTTTTTGATGCGCGTCCCGGAAAGGGTGATTTGCTGCTGTTGCCTGAAATGGTGGCACAAACCTTCCCAGACGATAAAAAATATATAGAAAATTCAAGTATGTTTGGAGCCTATTTGCCCGTGGTGGTCGGTACGGCAGAGATTCTGGCGCACAAAGACCGGGCGATGGCGATGATTCACGCCGGATTGGGGCGAGGCAAGGCCCTCAGGCGCCCGGCGCTCCCAAAGACCGGGGCATACGGCGATCGCTCCCAACTCCACGCAACATAAGACTACACGCGGAGGAATCAAGGAGGACACACGCTTCAGGATGCCTTGGTCTCCCGGATGGATTTGCCGCCGAGCTTTTCGAGCGCGGCTGCGAGCACGGTATCCACCGAAAGCTCACGCATGCACACTGCGTCCTTGCATGGGGTCTTGCGGTGGTTGTAGGCCGAAAGGCAGGGGCTGCAGGAGAGCCCGGAGGAAAGGCAGGCAGCCTCGCTTCCGATGGGTGCATAAAGGAGTTGGGTTTCGGGCCCGAACAGCACCACCGACGGCGTGTGTGTGAGAGCTCCGAAATGGGCCGGGCCCGAGTCGGCCGTGACCAGGAGGTCGGCGATGGAGAGCAAGGCGAACATCTCGGCAAAGGTGGTCTTCCCGGTGAGGTTGGCCACCCGGTCGCGGGGCAGGCCCTCGGCCACCAGGCGGTTGGTTGCGGCGGCGTCGGGAAGGCCCATGAGGGCGACCACGGCGTTTTCGCGATCCAGAATCCGGCGGCAAAGCTCTGCATAGTGCTCGACAGGCCAGGCCCGGAAGGGGAGAAGAGGGCCAGCGTCGGCGTTCACCACCACCAGTTTTTCGGCGCGGCCCTGGGGGCAGAGATCCAGGATTTTAGCCCGGACGCTGTCCACGTCGCGCTGGTCCGGGTGAAACGATGGCACGGGAAAAGGGCCGGTGATGGCCTCCTTGACCATGGGAACCTCGCCCGTATGCTCCAGGGCCTTGGCCAGGGCCAGGAAATTTTTCGTCATGTGCTGGGTGGGGTTGTAAAGCACCGGGTGAGTCAGGAAGCTCCCGCGGTAGAGGCCTTCCTGGTGGAAGGCATGGAAGCCCGCCCGCCGGGCTGCGCCGCTGGCTCCGCAGATGAGGGCCGAGAAGCGGGAGAAGAGCTCGAAGTCCAAGACGGTATCAATGGACAGGCGGCGCAGGGCGAAGACCGTTTCCTGCAGGGTGGAAAGAAAGGCCCAGGCGCTCTTGATGGAGATGGTGAGGATGTTCTTCCCGGGAATGACGGAAAGCACGTCCACGCTGGCGCGGTTTTGTTCGAAGATGAGGAAGAAGAGCTCGGCGTCGGGGTGCTTTTCCTTGCAGTGGACCATTGCCGGGTAGGCAAGGATGGGGCTTCCCATTTCGGAGAGCTGCACGAAGAGGATGCGTTTGACCGGAACGGAGGGAGCGAGGCAAAGGGCGGAAGGCGCGGCCTTGTGGAGGGCCGAAAGGAAAAGGCAGGCCGGAACGCCCGCGTACTTGTCTATCACCCGGAACAGGTCAACGTTCATAGGATCAGGCCCGGTCCTTCACAGGCTTGGATTGAAATCGTCGGCACGTCGGAGGCCCGGCGGCCAAGGATGCACCGGAAAAGGCGTTCTTTCCTCTGTGAAGGTCCGTCAGTTTTGGATCATGGCAACGCCGATGTCGAAGGCCTGCATGTTGATATCCACCTTGGAAGCGGCCATGGCCGCGGAAACGGCCGTGAAGAAGCCCTCCCGGGTGACGGGCAGGGTGCCCACGGCGGAGAGTGCGCCGATCATCATGATGTTGCCGAAGATGGGGCTCCCCAGCTTCATGGCCTCGTTGGTGGCGTCTATGAAGTAGGCTTTCTTGCTGAACTCGTTGAGCCAGCCCTTCACCTGGTCCATGGTGGGGTAGGCAAGCTCGCCGGAGATGCAGCCCACGGGGAAGATGGACCGAGTGTTGGTGATGACCGTGACCTCTTTGTTCCCGTATTCGGCCAGGATGCGCAGGGCTTCGATGGGCTCCAGGGCCACCACCAGGTCGGCGCGTCCCTTGGGAATCTGGGGCGACCAGGCGCCCTTGGCGGACACCCGCAGATGGCTGGCAACGGAGCCGCCGCGCTGGGACGCGCCGAAGGTCTCTCCGATGGTGATGGAGAGCCCCTGCATGGAGAGCAGGTTGCCCAGGATGCGGGAGGCAAGCACGTTTCCCTGCCCGCCTACGCCGGTGATGATGACATTGGTCGGATCTTTAGCCAGTAGGGCCATGAAGTGCTCCTTTTACCTGTGCCTGCTATTAATCCTCTTCCCTGTAAGGGCGGGTCGTCGTCTATTTTCTTTTCCGTCCCCGCTGCATAAGCAGGGAGATGCCGGCCCTCGGTATTCGGGCTTTGTTTGGTCTCGCGTCGCCGGTGATGTGTCGCTTACCTCCCCCCATACAATGAAAAGTTTTCCGGAAAGGGGGGAGTGGGGGCGGGGGGGGGGGGGGGGACCGCAAGGTTGAG
>JBFMHL010000325.1:0-8880 GCA_040753055.1 Thermodesulfobacteriota bacterium
CCAAAGAAAGCCCTGTCATGGTCGCGGCAAAGCCTCGGAAATAAAGAGGCGGCCCAGCCGCACGCAGGCTTGGCGGCAAAGCCGTTGCCCCCTCCGTCTGCATAGGAAAAGAATACAGTAAGGAAGATTATCATCGAAAACCAACTTGAGATGACAGATCATGGTCGTCTTGGCCAATTGATCACATATGCTGCTGGACTTGATGCAGAATTTATCGTATGGATCGTCCTTGTTGCAATAGAATTGTGTCAAATTGAAAGTTCTCCGCCAGCTCCAAAATTTAATGTAATTTCCAGACCGAATGAGCGGAAGCGTGCCATAGAAACAAGCACGCAAGATGGTGACTTGACAGACACGAAAACGAAACAACTTGAGTTTTGACAACAACTGAAAGAGTTTGCGGCAACCAATCACCCGAGCCTAAAGCTGCTCACTCCATGGCCGCGGCATTGACTTGATGTGGCCATCGGAAGGTCCGATTGCCATATTTCATTAGTTGTTGACTCGCGAGAGGACAAAGTTCGTTGCGAACTCTACATCCCCGACTCGAAGGAGCTATATCAGACGCTAATTTCTTGCAGGGCAGATATCGAAAATGAACTGGCCATTACAGAACCCCTCGAGTGGCTGGAACTCCCGGGAAGAAGGCGAGTCGCGTACGGGCTCTTCAAGGGTTTCGTTTCACTGATGTAGTACTTGGGAAGAGGCTTTCGCATGGCTAACTGAGACTACATCCGTTTTAAACGAGTTTTTGCGAAAAACTGGAAACGACGGAGCAGCGAGCAAACGACCCCCAGCGAAGGCATAATAGCCGTAAAGTAAGGGGGGGGCTAACAACAGATTAGTTGGGTAGGTTGGATGGTTCTTGCGCCTCGTGCAAGGTTCACCCGTCGTTTGGAGATAGATAGCCGGAAGCGCTCGCTCTATGGGCAGAAAGAGCTTGTGGGGGGAACCCGGCCATGCCTCCCGAACCACCCGATCTGCTCGTCTGCATGGGGCGCCCAAGCAGGCGCTTGAGAGGGCTTCCGTTACATGGATATATGGGCGTTGTTGGAATGGAGGGCATTATTGCCTTGGGGAAAATACTGGCCTGTGCTGTTTTTCTAATGACCGTCCTGGGCTGTGCGATCGTCTATCAAATCCCTCCGTCTTTGACGCCGCAGCAGCGCGCAGAGCTTCGCAGCTCACCCTGTGCGCAACTCGTTGTCGGAATAGCCAACAACCCTGGCGGTGATGACGGAAAGCATCCTTCTGAGCATGCAATAGAGCAACTGAAAAACTTATTCACGAAAACCGGGCTTTTTAAAAGAGTCGAACTCACCGGTGCCCTCGAAACTCCACCGGACCTCGTTGTAAATCTGCGTTCAGGCCCCCCTCCGGTTCTGTGCGCCACTCCGGAGGCCTGCACAATGATCATGACCCTCGGTGTTGTGCCGCTCCCGGCGGGCCGCAATGTGAAATACGCCTTCACCATTACCGATCCCACCAACTCAAAGGCCCTGGACCTCGAGTTCACCTGCATTGAAAAAGCCTACTTCGGCTCCGTTTCCACCTTGAAGATCCTATCACCCAATTGGTCAACATCTTCTAAAAGGGAGCGTAACTACGAGTTGTTTGCTTATGAGCTAGTTTCAAAGAAAGACGAGATCCTGGGCCTCGGCAAGGACGGGTCGGCAAGGTAGAAAAGGAGTTTGAGGAGCAGAGCTATTGATCAATGCTTTGCCGCCGTTCAGGAATCTGAATATAACTACTTAAATCAACTATAAATTTTCCATATTCACGGCTTTGTATCCTGCATCGCCCGCCAGGGAGAAGGCCGAAGCTTTGCGATAGCCGTTTCCCGTCAAGTCGGGAATTCACCCGGAGACGGATCATGTTCGGCCTTCGCTTGTTGGCTTTATCAGGCCTCGGGTTTGGGCAGGGGAGCGGGGCGAGGCGGGCCGCCGGACGAGTGGCGGCGCGGAAGCCCGGTCCGGGACCGGAAACCTCCGGCGTGGTGCCGGGGCCTTGGCATTCCCCGGCGGCATTCCCGAAATGGGGTCGGTGCGGGCGATGTTACGGCCGAGCCTTCACGGCAGGATGGCGAAAACCCGAGCCGGAAAGCCGGAGCCGTCCTTTGGCTTGGGAAAGGACACGACGACGATCGCTCCGGCTTCCGGTACCTGGTCCAGGCCCGCCATAAGCTCGATCTGGTAATGGTCCTGCCCCAGGATGTAGGCTTCCAGGGAGTAGTCGTCCCGGGATGTGGCAATCCCCGGGTCGGTGTCCGTGGTCTCGTGCCCGGATGCCGTAATGTGCCGGGTCTCATACAAAAACGTGAGGGTTTCCTTGCTCCATCCCGGGTAATGGGCCGTTCCGGCCGCGTCCTTGTTGGCCATGGCCGCAGGGTCGGGCCACCTTCGGGACCAGTCCGTGCGCATGGCCACGAAAGCCCCGACGGGAATTGTGCCGTGCCTCTTCTCCCAGCCCCGGATATCGCCCATGGTCAGGGTGTAGTCCGGGTTCTTCTCCGCCTTTTCATGCACATCCAGCACCACCAGCGGCAGGATCATCTCCTTGGGCTCGATCCGGTCCACCGTACGGCCGCCCTTGATGAAATGGGCCGGTGGATCTACGTGAGTTCCCCACTGGCCCACATGGCAGAAGTACTGGGCGAAGAACCCGCTTCCCAGCTTGCCCTGGCCGGGCTCGTAGCCGTAGAGGGTGGTGATCTCCTCGTTGGGGAAGCCGGGCCACTGGGGGATTCCGGGCGCAAAAGCATGGGTCAGGTCCACCAGCTTTTTTCCCCGGATGACCTGCCAGGCCTGGTCCAGGGTCATTTTGTCCCCGGCGCCGGCCGCAACCGAAGAAAGACAAAACAGAAGGACCAGCAGAAAAAGCAGCCGCGGGCTCCTGGAAAAATGCCGCATGTCCGTTCCTCCCCGAGGGGGTATCCTGTAAATAGGCTTCCAATTCGGGCGGCCGGGCTCATAGGGAAGAAGCAGCCGCACGCGTTCGATTGTTACCTCCAAGCCTTTCCGGCAGGCTTTTTCCACGATCTTGAAAAATACTCCTCCCCGGCAGCGCTTCAAGCTTTTTCTCCGGGCGCGGGGCTCCCGCCTGGGCGCCTGGGAACCTGGCATCCGTTGCGAAAAGCCTTATCTCCATCCCGCGATCATTTTGGATGAGACGCCGCTAACAATAGGATATACAATACCATCTCGAATCCCGACAATGCCCGGGGGAGTACCCCCGGCGGCGGATCATGACCCATCCCGCGCCCGGCAGCTCTTCCTCCGGGTGGAGGCTTATAACTTCCAGGCAACGAGGCCTTCCCGACATGCCCGATCAGGCAATGCCCCGCAAGCAGCTTTACTATCTGGACAACCTGAAGGTCCTGCTCATCATGCTGGTGGTCATGCACCACAGCGCGGAAGCCTATACGGCGGGCCAGTCCTGGGGCATCGTCTCGCCCGAAAGGACGGCACTTCTCCAGCCGCTCATGGGCATCAACAGCAGCTTCTTCATGGGGCTGTTTTTTCTGATATCGGGGTACTTCGTGCCGAAATCCTACGCAAGCTACGGGACCGGCCTGTTTTTGTGGAAGAAGATCCAGCGGCTTCTCATCCCGGCTTTGTTCGTCGTTGCGGTGGTTTTGCCGCTGTCCTTTTGGTTATGCGCGCCCGGCGCCGGTTTCTGGAGGTTCTACCTGCAGGACTGGTGGTCGGGGAAGTACTTCAACTTTGGCCACATGTGGTTCGTCCTCGATCTTTTCTTTTACTGCCTGGTCTACGGCCTGCTCATGGCCGTAAGGCGCAGGCCGGCCACGGCGCTCCGGCCGCCCGGCCACGCCGCCATCCTTTTGTTCGCGGTGCTGCTGGGAATAGCCACCACCGCGGTCAACGCCATCTGGCCCATCAACACCTGGCTTTGCTTCCATCTCATCGAGCCCTACCACGCGCCGCAGTATATCTTCCTGTTCGCCGTGGGGATCGCCGCCGGAAAGCATCAATGGTTCCAGGCGATGCCATCCCGCCTGGGGTACATCTGGTTCGGGGCGGCCGTTTTCTTCATGGCCCTATTCGTTGCCTACTTTGCCGTCACGGCCGCAATGCATGAGCCCTTTTTCCATCCCGTGCCATTCATCTGGTGGGGAAGCTTTTTCTGCACGGCCATGTGTACGGGGCTGGTCGTCGTGTTCCGGGAACAATTGAATAAAACCAATGCCCTGCTTGCCGTTTTATCCGGCAACAGCTACGGGGTCTATCTGTTCCATATCTTCTTCGTGTTCCTGGCAGACAGGATGCTGCTAAATTGGAAGGCTCCCGTTGTGGTGAAGTTCCTCTGCACGTTCCTTTTCGTTGCCGTCATATCCAACATCCTGGTCTGGCTGCTTCGCATGGTTCGCCCGGTTCGGAAGTTCATCTAGATGCCGTCCCGCCTTTTTTTAACTCTGGTAGCTCCTTTTGAAGATCGCCGGAATGATCTTCTGGTAGACGGCCGGGAAGAGCCGCTGGGTTACGTCCACCAGGTAAGCGTCCGGCCCCACCAGGATCCGGGCCCGGCCCGCCTGCATCCCTTTGATGATGGTTTCGGCGGCCTTTTCCGGCGTGGTGTGGGCCAGGTACTTGTCGAAGAGCCGTGCAAAGTTTTCCTTGTCCTTCAAGGGGCCGAAGGGCTGCTGGAAGTTGGCCTGCCGGGCGATGTTGGTCTTCACGCCCCCCGGGTAGACGCAGGAAACGACGACGCCCGTCCCGGCCAGCTCCTGGGCGAGGGATTCGGAAAGCGCACGGACCGCGAACTTGCTGCAGTTGTATGCGGCCTGGGTGGGCAGGGCCCAGAGCCCCATGATGCTGGAGATGTTGACGATGCGGGCCGCCGGCTGCTTCCGCATCTGCGGCAGGAAGGCGGTGACCCCGTTGTAGGCCCCCCAGAAGTTCACCGCCATCACACGGCTGAAGGCTTCGTGGTTCATCTCCTCCACCGGCGCGACCAAGGCTATCCCCGCGTTGTTCATCAGGATGTCCGTCTTTCCGAAGCGATCCATCACCTCTGCGGCGAAGCGCTTCATCTCCTCCATGCGGGCGACGTCGAGCCTGCCGGTCATGGCGGCCCGTCCCAGCTTCTCGATGCGCTCCCTGGTTTCCTCCAGACCCGCGTCATCGAGATCGCTGATGGCGAGATCGCACCCCCTGCGCGCCAGTTCCACGGCCAGCGCGCGGCCGATTCCGGAGGCGGCTCCCGTTACCACCGCCACCATATTTTGCAAGGATTTCATTTCTTCCCCCTTTGCACCGCTTCGTTTGTTAGGTATCCAGAATGTTTTTCGAGTTGAAAAGGATCGCCCTGCTTTTCGGGCTGAACTGATAGGCCAGGGGCTTTTTCCCCATTTCTAAGGATCGGAGCGTGTCGCAGAGCTCGTGCCCGTCCCCTATCTCGATTTCGGCATGATCGTGGTCGAAGGACTGGGCGAATTGCATGGGATCAACGTAGAGATTGGCCTTGAGCAGGCAGTTTCGGAGTGTTGTGTAGATGATCGTGTGCATCATGCGGCCTTGGGATCCGGGAAGCTTCCGGCCGCGCATGCGGAGGATGGTTTTCCCTCCGGAAGCCACCTGGCAGGTCAGGGAGCGCTCGTCCCCGGTCCAGGTGAAGTCGGCCAGGAACTTGGGCTATCCGGCCATCTCCACCCCTCCCTTGCGGGCCACCTCGGAATCCACCGGCAGGGCCAGGATGTGGACATTAAGGACGTTATGGAGAAGCTGACCCAACAGCGAGAGCCCGGGCAGGCCCTTGCTTCCGCAGGTGACCAGGGCGGCCAGGGAGAACTGGTTGTAGGGGCCGATATCCGAAGACCTGTACTCGAAGGCGGAAAGCGCCACCAAGGAGCGGCCGGGGTAAAGCTCCACGGGGTGCAGGGCCTCGGAGGGCATGCGGGAGCGCAGCTTCTCCGTAAAGGCGGTGAACAGCGCCGTCATGGAGGTGTTGTCGTAGTAGAAGATGGGCAGCTTGACACTGTACTCGGGGGTTTCATGCTGCAAAATCCCCTGAAAGAAGGTGCTGCGGTTTGGGGCCGGCTTCATGGCTTTCCTCCTGATGACGTTGTTTTTCCAATTTTTAGGAGCTATCTCCAAAATAAGAAGGAAAAGGCTTTTGCGGGGGAGGGGGGAAAATCCAGCTTTTTCAAAAGGGGTTTTCCCCCCTCCCCCGCGAATTTTTTCTCTTTATTTTTATGATAGCTTCTAGAAAATAGCTTTTCATCACAACTTGAGCGGGCTTGTGCGGGCCGGGATCGAGAGCGGAGCTAAACGATGAACAACGGTCTTGTGCAGCAAATGGTCTTTCAGGCTCTGGGAGGGCTGGGGGTCTTTCTACTGGGGCTGCATTTCCTCTCGGAAGGCATCCGCGCCCTTGCCGCAGCCCGCATGCGCTCCGTCATGGGGAGGCTCGCGCGCAACCGGATCTCGGCCCTGCTCACCGGCGCGCTCGTCACCGGCGTGATCCAGTCCAGTTCGGTGGTGACGGTCATGATCGTCGGGTTCGTGAACTCCGGCATCCTGAACCTGGAGCAGGCCATCGCCCTGGTCATGGGGGCCAACATCGGCACCACGGTGACCAGCCTCTTTATCGCGTTGCCCGTGGCCAAGTTCGGCCTGCCGGTGGTGGGGGCCGCGGCCATCATCTATGTCTTCTCCACCCGGGAGAAGACCCACCAGGGGGCCATGGCCGTTCTTGGGCTGGGCATGATCTTCTTCGGGCTTGAGCTCATGACTTCCGGCTTCCGCCCCATCCGCGAGATGCCCGAGGCCTTGGCTCTCTTCAACTTCTTTCACGCGGATTCCGTCTTGGACATCATCAAGTGCGTGCTCTTCGGGGCGGTGGCCACGGCCGTCATCCAGTCCTCGTCCGCCATGATTGGTATCATCATGGGCATGGCCTCCTCGGGCGTGCTGGGATGGGAAACCGGCATCGCAATCGTGCTGGGCGCCGAGATCGGCACCACCACCACGGCCTTGCTGGCCTCCGCGGCGCTCTCCATCAACGCACGGCGCACCAGTTACGCCCACACGGCCTTCAACGTCATCGGCGTATCGGTGGCCGTGGCCATTTTCCCCCTGTATATCGCCTGGATCAAGTTCCTGGTGGGCGCCAACGTGGGGGCCGCGGCGGTCAAGGCGGGCATTACCTCCTACCCCCTTGCCCCGGCTGCCATCGCGTTGTTCGCCACCAGCTACAATGTATTCAACACCGTGATGCTCATCGCCTGGGTGCCCCAGTTCGCGCGGGTTTTGAACCGCATCGGCCGGGGGCGCGCCTCGGAGGCGGAGAACCTCTCCGTGCCCTCGTTCATCTTCGAAAAAGCCTTGGAGGAGCCCGAGCTGGCCATGTCGCTCTGGAGCAAGGAGCAGGATCGCTACCGCAAGGCCTTGCCGGGGCTGCTGGAAGGGATTTGCCGGCCGGACCGGACCGATGCGCGCACGCTGGCCACCCTGCCCCCGTCCCTCTCCTCGTTGCACCGGGAGATCATGGACTTCGGCGAGCGCCTGTGCAGCCGGGAGATGGCCAGCGAGACGGCCGCCAGCGTCATCCAGGGATTCCACCGCCAGGAAATGTCGGAGGCCTTGATGCAGCGGTTCCTGATCCTGGCCAAGACCTGGGCGGGATCCGAGCTTGCCGGCGAGGCTCGGGAGGCCGTGGCCCGCTGGATCGAGGCCCTGGATACACTGGCCCAGGAGGTGGTGGAGGCGCTGGGCGCGGCGGACATCGGGCATCTGGGGATGATGTGCGACATGACCGCCGACCACAGCACCAGCCTGGAGAACATCCGCCGCCGTTATATCGAGGACGAGGCGCGCTTCAACGCCCGCGAGCGGAAGATGCTCCTGACGGTGCTGGGCCAAGTGGAGGGCGGCATCTGGCTGCTGAACCGCTTGTGCCAGTGCGGGGCGGGAGAGCTTGCGCCGGAGAGCCTGCGGGAGGCGGCTTAGCCCATTACCGTTCAGGGGTGGCCGGGCCGCTGCCGTGCGGCTTTGCCGCCAGCCAGGGAGGAACCTCATGACGGACGCGAAGATGACCAAGGTGAGCCGTTCGGACAAGGTGATGCACGGGCCCCGCAAGGTCCTGGTATGCGGCTACCCGAACCTGGAGCAGGAAGCGGTCTGCGAGATGCTGGACCACGAGGGGCTTGCGGGCGTGGAGGTGGTCTTCTGCGTGCCTGCGGACGGCGAGACCGTCCTGGGCGAGCTTTTCGGCCTTCCGCACCGGAGGAAGATGGGGGAGGAGAGCCGCATGCCCCGCGCCGTCATCATGGGCGGCATCACGGAGAAGGAGCTCCACCGGGTCATGGGCGGATACCGGGAGCTGGGTCTCGCGTCCCAGCTCTGGGCCGTCCTCACTCCCACTTCCGAAACCTGGACCCTGCGAAAGCTCATCACCGAGCTCCAGCGGGAGAAGATGGAGATGGAGAAAAGGCGCAGAACTTGATGGTGCGCCTCAGGCAAGCCAGGCAGCTCGGGTCTTTGCGGCGAAATGATTTTTTCCCGACAGCGCCTCCGTCCTTGGCTCGCAAGATGATGGCTGCCGACCGGCCGATGGCCTCCTGCACAGGCTTCTTTACTCCAAGCAGGGAAAAGGCTATAGCAAAGGCACCTTCCCCAAAAAGCCATGAAAGCTCCCGCCGCGGGGCAGGAACAGGCCGGGATGCCTGTTGAGAGTGGCTACCTCATCGATTTTCATAGCTTTAGTAGACTATATTAACGGGAGCAGAAAATATTTGTAAGCGTTCAGGGGGTATCTAAGCCAGCGCCGCGATCCAGGCCACATCGGTGGGGTGGCCCTTGAGGTGGTCGGTGATGGCGGCGACAAGGCGGGGGTAGGTGGGGAGGTCGTGCATGCGGCAGG
>JBFMHL010000326.1:0-16579 GCA_040753055.1 Thermodesulfobacteriota bacterium
GGGTCTACCCACCCCGGCCGCTTTCTTTCCTTTTTTCGCTCCTCCCGCCTGGTTAGCGACAGAATATCAATTTAAATCGGATTGTTGAAAAGTATCCCCCGGTCTTGGCACAGGTCTTGGATTGGAATGGAGTCCAAAGCGCTCCGAGCCGAAACGGGAAAACCATCCGTCCAGGGCTGATCAGAACAGCGGCCTTCGGCGCTCCCCGGGTCGTTACAAGGCCGCCAGCGCAATGCAACGCAGGGAGGGCCTTCTTTCGCGGCTGCGCCCTCCCGGCTCGTCGAGCCCGGCCTGTTCTCTCCCAAGGGCCGGGCCCGACCCAACCCTACAGGATGCATTTACGGCGCATGAACGTTCTCGTTCTCGAATCCGATCCTGCGGAGGCAAAACGCATATGCGCCGTGGTCTCTCGCGCCGGACACAGGGCCCAGCCCGCCTCCACGGAGCTCCTGGCCCTCATCATGCTCCAAACATCGGTCTACGACTTGGTCCTATGGGATCTGGACATGGCCCCGGACATGTGCGTCGGCTTCATTCGGAAATGGAAAGGCGTAAACGGGGCCTGGCTCCTGGCGGCCTTTACCCGCGAAAACACCCGGGAGAAGGAGGCCGCGGCCCGCGCCGAGGGAGCCATCCGTTTCCTCCACAAGCCCGCCTCCGAAGAGGACCTTCGCCAGATCCTGACCTTTGCCGAAAGCCGCAGCCCGGCCCGGCTGGAAATATAGAGCGATGGTCACAATCTCCGTCGGATTGGCCGACCCCGGAAGGCCGGCGGCGCGCTAAACGCCCCCCGGAGATTCAACCGGACGGCGATCATCTCATGCAGCACTGAAGTGGGAGCAGAAAAACCGTTCCACGCACTTTCTTGCCGGCCGAAGGCATGTCAAGTTTCGAGCCGCCGTTATGGAGTGTGCGAAGGGAAAGGAAAGCCGCTCCCCGTAATACGAGGACCCCTTCTCCATCCCAAGGAGACACGCCATGCATCCCGAAACCGTCAGCTACGACGTCATGTCCCCCGTAAAGTTCCTGGCCCGCAGCGTCCGGGTGTTTCCGGACAAGACCGCCGTGGTTCACGGTGACAAACGCTTTACCTACCGCGAGTTCCAGGAGCGCATCTTTTGCCTGGCCCGGGCCCTGCAAAAGACCGGGGTCGCTCCCGGCGACAAGGTGGCCTTCCTCTGCCCCAACACGCCCCATCTCCTGGAGGCCCACTACGCGGTTCCCATGATCGGGGCGGCCCTGGTTTCGGTGAACGTCCGTTTGAACGCGGAGGAGGTGGCCTATATCCTGGATCATTCGGACACCAAGGTCCTTTTCGTGGACAACGAGCTCAGCCACCTGGTGGCCCCGTCCCGGAGCAGGCTTTCCAAGCTCGCCCTGGCGGTGAACATCTGTGATGCGAGCCCCGAAAGGCCCCTGGCCGGTCCGGACTACGAGGAGTTCCTGGAGCGCGGGGCCGACGCTCCTCCCTCCATCCACCTGGACGACGAGCTGCAAACCCTGGCTATCAACTATACCTCCGGGACCACCGGCCTTCCCAAGGGCGTCATGTACCACCACCGGGGAGCCTTCCTGAACGCCCTGGGAGAGACGATCGAGTTCGGCCTCACCTCCCGCTCCGTGTATCTGTGGACGCTTCCCATGTTCCACTGCAACGGCTGGTGCTTCACCTGGGCCGTCACCGCTGTGGGAGGCACCCACGTCTGCCTCCGCAAGGTGGAGCCGGCCGCCGTGTTCTCCCTGGCCGCCACCGAAGGGGTCTCTCATCTCTGCGCCGCCCCCACGGTCCTGGTGGGGCTTTCCGAATACGCCTCCAGGCATGGCATCACGCTCTCCCGGCCGCTCTCCATCATGACCGCGGGCGCGCCCCCGGCCCCGGAGGTCATCCGCAACATGGAGCAGATCGGGGCGCAGATCACTCAGACCTATGGCCTCACGGAGGTCTTCGGTCCCCACAGCGTCTGCGAGTGGCAGGAAAAATGGGACGGCCTCTCCCTTGCGGAGCGGGCCGAGCTCAAGGCCCGTCAGGGCGTCCCCTACGTGAACGCGCTGCACATGGAGGTCCTGGACCCCGTCACCATGGAGCCCGTGCCCGAGGACGGCGCCAGCATGGGAGAGATCTGCATGCGGGGAAACAACGTCATGTCCGGATATTACAAAGACCCGCAGGCCACCGCGGCCGCCTTCGCCGGGGGCTGGTTCCACTCCGGAGACCTGGCCGTGCGCCACCCGGACGGATACGTCCAGATCATGGACCGGAAAAAGGACATCATCATCTCCGGCGGGGAGAACATCTCCACCGTTCAGATCGAAAACACCCTCTACCAGCACCCGGCGGTTTCCGAAGCCGCCGTCATCGCCGTGCCCGATCCCAAGTGGGGCGAGGTGCCCAAGGCATTCGTGGTGTTGAAGGAAGGCCGGCAGGCCAACGAAGAGGAGATCATCGCCTTCTGCAAGCAGAGCATGGCCCGCTTCAAGGCCCCCAAGTACGTGCAGTTCGGGCCGCTGCCCAAAACCGGCACCGGAAAGATCATGAAGTACAAGCTCCGGGAAACTGAATGGGCGGGCCGCACCAAGAAGGTGGCATAAGGCCGCAAGAAAAGACGGATGGCAAGGATTCCGGGAGGACCTTCATCCTATGTGAAAAGGTCCCCCGGCCCCTTGGATTTTGGCCCCTGATTCGTTTCCCCCGAAAACAGGAGGGGGGAATGTAACCAATAGCCTTCCCATACGTTTCATCCCTGCAAAAGCCCCCATGCCCGGAGCAATCCGGGTCCTCCCCAAAAGCCGGGGGCGGTTCCGATGGAACCGCCCCCGGCTTCCTGCCCGTCTTTTCCATGCGGACCCCTATACTATGGGGAGCATCAACCCATTCTAATCGAATGATCCTGCAAGGGGGCTCACAACTTGAAATGCCTTCGGCCGCCAGGAAAGCCCATAGAAGTATTTTCTGCTCCCGTTACTAGAACTCATCTCAAAATAGTTTCTCTATGAGGGCTATCCCATTTTTAAACGTTTTTTCCTTTCGCAGTGAATGCTTTTATGCTGCCATTATGGGCCGTAAGCCTTGGATGGCGGCCTTTGGGCTGGTTCAGAAAGTTTTGCGGAAAGAGGGGAGGGGGTGCGGGGGAGGGGGGAAAAGCCAGCTTTTTCAAAAGGGGTTTACCCCCTCCCCCGCAAAAATCCTTTCCCTTTTTAATTTTTGAGATAGCTTCTAGTATCGCCTGAGGCCGCCCTGGAGGGCGGAAAAGGACTTTCATCCTGAGGAAGACATCGTTCTTGGCAAGAATGCCCGAGCGATGGGATTCGGCCCCTTTAAGCAGAAACTCCGTCACGGATTCAGGAGTAAACCGACCGCTCTATGTATCCGCGTCCACGCTGTCCTCGGCAAGCTTCACCGCCTGCCAGCCCAGCACGGGGTCCTGGTTGTACTGATACAGGGTCACCACCGTGAGATCCGAGCCGGTCCACTGGGCGGGCAGGATCACCACGAAGGTCCGCACGTTGTTGGGGGTCCCGCCGATGTAGCCGTGCACGTTCTGGTTCACCCAGGAGCCCGTGTTGGCGTATATGCCCTTCACGTTGCGGGAAAGCCGGGGGAAGGTCTCCAGCATGGGGTTGTGGGTGTGGCCGAAGACCACAACGTTCACCTTTGGGCTCAGGCCTGCGTTTTCCAGATACTCCTCGCGGGCCGCCTCGTCCAGGTTGCTTTGCCCGTTCACGATGGCCTCGAAGACGCCGATGTGCACGTTCACCTGGTTTTGGGTCTGGGTGGCGGGCCAGTTGCTCTCGATGTTCCCGTTTACGTACATATCCCGTGCGCCGTCAAAGGAGAAGGGGCCTGGGTACCCGTCTATCCCGGACATGAGGATGATGGGATCGCTCAGGGAGGGATGGACCAGGTCCGGGAAGTGGTCCTCGGTATAGAGCATGGTCACGTCCCAGGCCGCGGGAAAGGTGAACTCCACCTCGCCGTAGGGGGAGGGGACCCCAACGGTGTTGGCGCCCGCGGCGGCCTCGGCCTCCATGCCCTTGGCCCACATGCGCGTTACGAAGTAGCCCGGCGGCAGTATATGCCCCGGGTTGGCGAGCGGCTGGGGCGAGTTGAAGAAGTCGTAACGGTGCCCGTGCTCCATGACCACGCCGTCCACGGGCGAGTAGATCCCCAGGCCGTCCGGGGTGCCCTGGAAGGCCGCCCCGGGCACGAGGTCCTGGAACACGTCCTGGGCAAGCTTCATGTCGTGGTTTCCGTGGACGTAGGTGACCGCGATGGTGCCGGCGGCCGCGATGGCCCCCAGGACGTCCACGATGGCGGAGTTTTTCTTGGCGTTGCGGACCGAGAAGAAGTAGTCCCGGTCGTCGGCCACCGGAGGGTCGTAGGGCGGGGCGTCGTAGGGGATGAGCCACTCGTCGAAGAGATCGCCCAAAATGACCAGCTCGCGCACCTCCTGGTTGGTTTCCAGGTCGGTCACCAGGGCCAGAAGCGCGTCCGAGTTGTCGGAAAACCAGCAGTAGCCGTTGTTCACGGCCCGGTCCTCGCCCATGTGCACGTCGCTCAACGCCACGATGGCGTTCTGCGCCGGCAGCCCGTTCCCGCCCCCCGGCAGACCCGCCGGGGCCTGCGCCAGGATATTCCGTGCAGCGGTTCTGATCTCCAACACCCGTTCCCGCCCGAGGGTGCTTCCCAGGGCGGACTCCACGCCGGCGCCCAGCGTCACCAGGTACTTCCAGCCGGCCAGAAAGCCGAACCCGTTCTTTACCCGCAGGAAGATCCTGTTTCCCCGCACCTCCACCGAAACGTTTTGATCGAGCGCTCCGGTTTTGTCCGAAAACGAGAGGTTTCCGGCAACGGATCCCTCCCGCAGGGGCAGGTTGAAGACGATCTCGATGGTATCCGCCGCGGGGTCCAGCACATAGTAGAGGTCGTGCATCTTGGCCATGCCGCCCAGCCAGGCGGCAAAAGGCTGGCCGTCCCCGCTGTCGCCCGCGCAGCCCATGAATCCGGCTGCAAGGAAGAGGAAGAGGGCAAAGGCCAGGGATTTCCGGGGAGCTTTCATGGGAGCCTCGGCTTTTTGGGGCGATGGTTATGATTTCTGCCGGAACGCGCCGCGAAAAAAAGCCATCGGCGCGCGGAGCGCCCGCTTAGAGCGGGCCGGGCGGCGAACATGTCCATTACGATATTCGTGGGATTGATCGGTGATGCTTGTTTCGTTAGCAGACCCCGGCCGCCTTCGACAAGGAAAATTCTCCGGCCTCGGGCGTAACCCTGGAGCCGGGACGCGCGTCAAGGAGGTTTGGATCGGGGTTGCCGCCCGCCCGGCGCTTCTGGCATCGGAGTTGCACTAATTGTTGGCGGAAGACGAAACAAGCGTCTCCGGCAAAGGCTTCAGATGCGGAAGCCGCAGCTTTTGTGCTGCCGCGCAGGACTTGGAAGCAATCGGCAAGACGGGGCCTTGGCTGCCGGGCCGAAAAAGTCCTGTAGGACAAGACAAGAAGTAAATGGAATGAATACAAAATCTTGAAGAATGGAGGGAGTCATGAGAACATTGCGTTGGGCAAGGCATCGGGGGGCCTTCGACCTGGCTGCGGAAGCGGCCGGGGTCGCGGCCGAGTTCTTCATTCTGCTGCACCTGACCAGGGAGAGCCGCCGCCGGGTCCCGGGGCGCTCCAGGTCTGCCTGGAGGTCGTCCGGGCCGGTCCGCATCCTTCCGTTCCCGGAACGCGCACCGGTTTTCTTTCCCGGCGTGCTGGCCGCGGAGGCGGTGCGGGTGCAGGAGCCCGCGTATGCGGAGGCCTGAGCGCCTAGTCGCCCAGGACTTCCCGTACCTTTCGCGAGAGGTCCCCGATGGAGTAAGGTTTCTGGAGAAATCCGCTGCAGCCCTCGGCAAAGAGGGCCGCGGCCTTTCCTTCCAGGCTGTACCCGCTGGACAGGAGAACGGGAACCGAGGGACGGGCCTCCCGGATCTTGTGGAACAGCTCCTCCCCCCCCATTCCGGGCATGATCATGTCCAGGATCACCAGGTCAATCCCGACCCGGTTGTCGGAGGCCAGCTCCGCCGCCTTTTCCCCGTTGCCGGCGGTCAGCACCTTGTAGCCCTGTGCCGCCAGCATCTCTCCGGCCGTGCTCAGCACAACCTCCTCGTCATCCACCAATAGAACCGTCTCGCTTCCGCCCGCGGGGGAATCGCCGGCCGGCTCTTCCTCGGGCTCCGGCGTTCCATTGCAGGACGGCAGATAGACCTCGGCCAGGCAGCCTTCCCCGGGCTTGCTCGTGAGATTCATGAAGCCGCCGTGGTGGCGCACGATTCCATAGGCGGACGAGAGCCCCAGGCCAGTCCCGCGGGCCTTGTCCTTGGTGGTGAAGAAGGGCTCGAAGGCCCTGCGCAGGGTTTCCTCGTCCATGCCCGCGCCCGTGTCCCGGACCGCAATCCGGGCGTACCTTCCGGGCCGGCAGCCTTCCGGAAGTCCGAATTCCTCGGTAAGGAGTGCGTCCTCGGTGGAAACGGACATGCTGCCGCCGCCGGGCATGGCCTGCCAGGAGTTGACCAGGAGGTTGAGAAGCACCTGCTGGATCTGCCCCCTGTCCGCTTCTACGTTGCAGGCGCTCTTCAAATCCAGGGCAAGGAGGATCTCCTTGCGGGTCCTGCCGAACATGACGGCCGTTCGCTCCACCAGGCGGCTTATGTCGGTGGTTTTGACCTCGTACCTGCCCCCCCTTGCGTAGGCCAGGAGCTGCTTGGTCAGCCGGGTGGCGTCCCGGACGCAGGTCTCGATGTTGCCTAGCCTTTCCCTTTCGGGGTCGCCCTCATTCTTTCGTAGGAGCAGCAGGCTGGTGTTGCCCTGGATTCCCATAAGGAGGTTGTTGAAGTCATGGGCCACTCCACCGGCCAGGGTTCCGATGGCCTGCCATTTCTGCCCTTCCTGGAGCTGCCGTTCCAGGTTCTCCCGGTGCGTCTCCATCTCCACCCGGGCGGTGATGTCCCGGACCACCCCCCGGAAGCCCGCCGCGTTTCCGTCCTGGTCCCGCACCGGATAAATGGAGGACTCCACGCATCTTTTCCCTCCGTCCTTCCGGAGGACTGCATAGAGGGTGCTGCGAATGGGCACGCCCGTTCGAAAAACCGTGTTGAACTCCCGATAGGCCCGCTCCCGGTCCTGTTCCACGATGTGCTTTCGATAATCGAGGCCGAGAAACTCCTCCTCACCGTACCCGTAGATATCCAGGAGCGCCCGGTTGAAGAAGGTCATTCTACCGGTCAGGTCCAACTCATAGGTTCCTTCTTCGAGGCTTTCCAAGATGCCGCGGTACTTCTTCTCCGAGCTGCGCAACGCCTGCTGGGCTTCTTCCTTTTTTTTTACCTCTTCCCGCAAGGTCCGGTTGGCCTTGTCCAGGCTCATAGCCCTGCTTTTCAGGTCTTCGATGCTCTGTTTCAGGAAGGAGTGGAGCATCTCCAGGCACACCACCAGAATGGCGGAGAGGACGCCGTATGCGGCCAGGGCCGTGATCCAGGCGTTCTTCGACAAGGCGTAGGCGGAGATGTCGTAAGGAAAGGAGAGATTTCGGGTGAAAACCAGCAGCCCCACCGCACCGGCTGCGAGAAAGGTGACCAGGGCGGCCCCCAGCCCCGGCAGGAGGCCGAAAAACAAGGTGGCCAGGGTGGTGACGGCCGAAAAGGCCAGGAGCGCACCGCCCACGATGCCGAAGGACACGAGCCCGCCCAGGCCGGCCAGGAAGCCCGCCAGGAGGACGAAGCCGGCCTTCAGGCGATAGGGAACGTGTTTGCGAAAAATGAGCAGGAGCACAAAAAGGATGTAGGTGGTGAGGTGGGCGACGAGGGCTCCCAGCAGGCCCACGTCGGCCGCCCGCAGGGTGGAGGCGATCACGGCCGGCGTTCCGAAAACCACCAGCGCGAAGATGGTTCTGTCCACCAGGCGTTCCTGAACAGACAGGGGTGCGCCGGACCTATGGCTTTTTTCGTAAAAGTCGTCTTTGCCGGGCGGAGTTTTCATTTCTGCGGCCATGCCTCATCTCCCGCCAACCATCAGGAAGCACTATCTCCGGCTGCCGTCCTTTTTGCCGGGAGTTCCGCGCCGGACGAAGGGCGAAACGAATCCGGCGGAGCGCGTCGGCCCCGTACGGTCGTTTTCTCATCACTCCATCCGTTTTCGCTTCGGTAAAAGTGATGGAAGGATAGGTGGGTCATATAAATTAGTCAATGAAAATCAATATCTTTAGTGCATAGTGCATTCCCGGGGATCCTGCGCGGGGTCGGTGCGGTTCCTCCCAGGGCGATCGTTGGCGGACCCTGAGAACAAGCCGTCGGCAACGCAAAACCCGAAATCTATCAACAACCAAGGGAAGAAAGAACGAAAGCACAAGCAGCTAACCGCTTGAAATAACAGGCGCGCCCGGAGGGATTCGAACCCCCGGCCTACGGATCCGAAGTCCGACGCTCTATCCAACTGAGCTACGGGCGCGTTGGGAAGAAAAAAAGCCACCCCCGGAGGGGCGGCTTGGGATGGAAAGGATGGGGTGAGTGATGGGACTTGAACCCATGACCTCCGGGGCCACAACCCGGTGCTACCACCAGCTGAGCTACACCCACCATAAATTGTAAGCGCATCTTTTAGCCCCCCGATTCGTTCTTTGCAAGCTTTTTTCGCACGGCGCGGAGGGCTTTTCCATGCCTTTCCCGTCCTTGTTTCCCGGCTGTTTTTTGGGGTATAGTAACGATCTTTCCGCTTTCCGCCCATGCACACAAGGGAACTCATGCCGGAGAACGATCCCCAACCGCCCGCCGGGCTTTTCGCGGTTGCCGCCAACCGCCTGGAGACTGCGGCCCTGCTCCTGTGCCGGGAGCTTGCCGAACGGCCCGTTTCTCTTTTCACCCAAGAGACCGTCCTGGTACAGAGCCCGGCCCATGCCCGCTGGCTGTCGCTGGCCCTGGCACGGGTGCTGGGAGTCTGCGCCAATGTACGCTTCGTTTTGCACAATGCCTTTTTGAACGAAGCCTTTGCCGCGGCCGTTCCCGGGGCGGGGCAGGGGGCCGAGGCCTTTTCGCCGGCTGCAATGGCCGCCCGCATCATGGCCGTGCTGCCGGAACTTTTTTCCCATCCCGCTTTCTCGGAGCTGACTCGTTATGCGGCCGAAGACCCCGGCGGTCTGCGGCTTACCTCCCTCAGCATGCGCATAGCCGAGCTCTACGACCGCTACCTCCTGTTCCGGCCGGAGATGATGGCCGCCTGGGACCGGGGCGCTTCCCGCCTCTGGCAGGCGGTCCTGTGGAGGGAGACGGCAAAGGGCGTCCCGGCCCTGCACCGCCCCGCGCTTCTGCGGGCCCTGGAGGAAAGGTTGCGCCAGGGCCCCGTTCCGGGTCTGCCCGGACGTGTGACCGTTTTCGGGGCTGCGTCCATGCCCCTTTTCCACCTCCGCCTCCTTTCGCTTCTCTCCCGGCACTGCCGGGTGCTTCTTTTCGTCCACAGCCCCTGCCGCACGTTTCACGCAGAAGCGATTTCCCGGCGCCGCTCGGTGCGCCTGGCCCGGCTGCCCGGAGGCGAGGCCTTCCCCGGCGAGCAGGGAAACCCCCTGCTGGCAAGCCTGGGTCGGGCTTCCGCCGATTTCCAGTTCCTGCTGGCCGACTTCTGCGGAGACCCGGAGGACGCCCACCAGGTACCGGAGCGGGCATCGCTCCTTTCCTTTATCCAGGCCGACGTGGTCTCGTTCACCGACCCGGCCCATCTGCCGGCAAAAAGGACCGTGGCCCAGGACGACGACAGCATCGCCGTCTGCTCCTGCCACGGCCCCATGCGGGAGATGGAGGTGCTCCACGACCGGATCCTTTCCTGCCTGGACCGGGACCCGGATCTCGCCCCCAAGGACTTCCTGGTGCTCCTTCCGGACCTCTCCGCCTATGCGCCCTTCATCAAGGCGGTATTCGGGGGAGGGCAGGAGGAAGCCGCCAAGCTACGCTACAACCTGGGAGGCGAATACAGGGAGCGGGGCAGGGGCTTTGCCGAGGCCTTCGCCCTGGCCCTGGATATCGCGCGGTCCCGCTTCGCCTCCCCCCGGATCATGGACCTTCTGGGTTTTCCCCAGATCCGGGAGCGCTTCGGCATCCGGGAGGACGAGCTTGCCGTGATCGAGGGCTGGGTGCGGGAGACCCGCATCCGCTGGGGCAAGGACGCGGAGCACAAGAGACGCCTGGGCCTTCCGGCCTCCTCCGCCAACACCTGGCAGGCCGGCATCGCGCGCCTGGTCTTGGGCTACGCCATGCTGGCCGGGGACGACCGGATGCACCAGGGCATTGTTCCGGCCGCGGCGCCGGGAAAAGAGGAGGCGGACCTCCTGGGAAGGTTCGTTTCCTTCTATAACGAGCTTTTCGCGGTATCGGAGGAGGTTCCGGAGTCGGCCGCCCCGTCCCGGTGGGCCGGCCTGTTCCGTGACTGGGCCGAACGCCTGCTCTTGTCAACGGAGGAGGACGCGGAGGACTTTCGGCAAGCGGCAGCGGGGCTGCAGGATATGCAGGAGCGCTGGGGGCTCAACCGGCCGGTGGGCTTTCCCGCGGCCCTGGCCATGCTCAAGATCAGGTTTTCCGGCCCGGGAAAGGGGGCCGGCTTCTTCCGGGGAGGCGTCACTTTCGCTCCCCTGCGCGAGGCCGCGGGCCTTCCCTTTGCCGTGGTCTGCCTGGCGGGCATGAACGAGGACGCCTTTCCCGCCCGCGTAAAGGCCCTGGGCTTCGACCTCATGAAGAAGCACCCCCTGCGGGGGGACCGGGACCTGCGGAACGAGGACCGCCTGCTGTTCCTCCTCGCCCTCTTGTCGGCGCGAAAAAAGCTCATGGTCACCTATACGGGCCAGAGCGTGAAGGACAACCACCCCATCCTTCCCGCAGCCCCGGTTTCCGAGCTCTTGGACTACGCCGAGCGTTGCTTTTGCCCTTCCGGAGGAGGAAGCCTCCGGGAGCGGATCGTTTCCCGGCACCGCATGTGGGCCTTTTCGCCCGAGTACTTCTCCTTGCAAGGGGAGCAAAAGGGGCTCTTTACCTACCGCAGCTCGCTGGCCGCGGCCTGCCGCGCCCTTTCCAAGCCCGGAGCCGCGGAGGAGCCTTCCTTTGCAGGACTTTTGCCGGAGCTTTCTCAAACGGTGGCGCTCCACCGCCTGGAGAGCTTTTTCGTAAACCCGGCCCGATACTTCCTCCAAAAGCGGCTGCAGGCGGACCTCTCCCGTGCGCCAGAGCCCCTGGAGCCCTCCGAGCCCTTTGCGCTGGACGGCCTTTCCGACTACGATCTCCGGCAGGCCATCCTCGAGCATGTGCTGGAGGGAAAAGACCCGGACGAGCTTTTCAGCGTCATGCAGGCGCTGGGCCGCATCCCCCACGGCAACCCGGGCCGGAACCTCTTCGACAGGGCCGCGGCCGGGGCCGCTCCCCTGGCCGGCCGGGTGCGGGCCCTTGTGCAGGGGGCGCAGAGCCTCTCCGTGGAGCTCTCCCTGGCCGGGTTCACCGTGAGCGGAACGCTCAGCCCCGTGACGGGCCAGGGCCTTTTCCTCTATCGCGCCTCGCCCATCAAGGCCAAGGACCGCCTGCGGGCCTATCTCCGGCACCTGGCCTTGTGCCTGGCACGACCGGATGCGGCTCCGGCCACCTGCCTCCTGGGCCTGGACGGCACGGAGGTTTTCGGCCAGGTTCCCGAAGCGGAGGCCCGGCCCATCCTCTCGGGGCTTCTGGATCTCTTTGCCCGGGGCAGCTTTGCTCCGCTTCCTTTTTTCCCTGCCTGCTCCTATGCCTATGCGCAGGCCCGTGCCGAAGGACGTTCGGAGGAGGCCAGCCTGGAGAAGGCCCGGGCCCAATGGTACAACGAGTTCAAGGGCCGGGGGGAGGGCACCGATCCACACGCGGCGCGGCTTTTTCCCGGAGAAGGCCCTTTCGGCCCGGAGTTCGCCGAGATCGCTCGGGCCGTTTTCGGGCCCCTGCTGGCCTGTTGCCGGGGCAAGGCATGAGCGAGAAATAGCAGGATCGTCCGGGGAAGGCATGCGAAACTCCCTATGAAATCAAGGTATTTTCGCATTTTCCTTGATTTGTGCGCCCGGGCGTTCTAAAAAATGCGGATGTTGCCACCCGCCGCGCTTCCAGTGCCCATTAGAAATGCATGCAACCTGGCCGGAGAAGGATAGCTCCTCCCATGTCCGGAAAGAAACGAGCCGTTCTCATCACCGGGGTCGCCCACACTTGGGGCAGCCGCCTGGCTTCCCTCCTGGAGGCGGACCCGGAGTTCGACGCGTTGATCGGCATAGATTACATGAAGCCGGAGAAGCCCTTTGCGCGGATGGAGTTCTTCCAGATCGAGCCCCATCATCCGCTCCTTCCCGAGCTCCTCAAAGTCACCGGGGTGGACACCGTGTGCCATCTCCTGTTCGAGGACGCCTACGCCCCTTCGGAGGAAGTTTTCGACCTAAACGTCATGGGCACCATGGACCTTCTGGCCGCGTGCGGGGCCGGGGAGACTCCCCGGGTGGTGCTCATGAGCGACGCCAAGGTCTACGGGGCCGTGGCCGAAAACCCCCATTTCCTCACCGAGGACACGGATTTCCTGGGCAGCTACCGGCACCCCTACGTGATCCACCGCATGGAGGTGGAGAAGATCGCGGACCGCTTCTCCCGGCAGAACCCGCTTCCCAAGATCACCATGCTTCGCTTCGCCAACATCCTGGGCTTCGGCGTGGATACGCCCATGGCCCGTTACCTGTCGCCCCAGATGGTGCCCACGGTCTTCGGCTACGACCCCATGATGCAGCTCACCCATGTAAAGGATGTGACCGCCGCCCTGTACCACGCCGTGAAGAACGACGTGCCGGGCACATTCAACATAGCCGGGGACGGCTTTCTGCCCCTTTGCCAGATGCTCCGGCTGGGAAAGAAGGTATCGCTTCCCTTCGGCGCGCCCTTTTTGCGCCTCGGAGGCAAGATATTCCAGAAAACGCCCATCCCGGACTCGCTTCCCATCGAGGAGGCATTTCTCAAGTTTCCGTGTTTGGGCGATACGGCCCGCATGAAGAACGTCCTGGGGTTCAGCCCGCAGTTCACCACCCGGGAGACCATAGAGGACTTTTTAGAGAACCAGCGGCTCGCCAAGTACCTTCCCAAAAGGTCCCGCAGCCAGGCGGACCCCAAAGCCGCGGAGAAGCTCCAGGACTACCTCATGGCCAAGCGCCGCGCCCAGGACTACCTGACGGAGCTCATCGAGTCCTTCAACAAGGAGTCGGGCCATGACCAGTAACGCCGACGCCGCCCGTTGCAAGGCCACCACCTCCAAGGGAAACCCCTGCCGGAACCGCGCCCTGCCGGGCATGGAGCTTTGCTCCGTACATGCGGGCGGGGGACGGACCCACGGCGGCGCCCAGTCGGGCCCCGGCCGGGACGAGATCGCAGTGCTGCTGGAGCAGATCCTGGCCGTGCTGCTGGAGCTCCGGGCCGGAATGGCCGCCCAGGGCCAGATCCGGGAGCCGGACGAGCTTACGCGGGAGCTGGCCGCCAAGGTGCTCGCCTTCTGCAACCAGAAGATGGAGGTGCTGAAAAGGCGGGTGGACGGCGACTACACGGTGGACAAGTGGGGGCGGGACCTGGAGCTCATGGCCGAGTTCCACCCCCTGGCGAGCTTTTTGTTCCACAAGTACTGGCGGGTGGAGGCCACGGGCCTGGAGAACATCCCGGCATCCGGCCGCGCCCTGCTGGTGGCCAACCACTCCGGCGTGGTGCCCTGGGACGCGGTGATGATCATGACCGCCGTGGCGGAACGGGAGAAGGACCCGCGGAACGTGCGGGGTCTGTTCCACTCCTGGGCCGCGTCCATGCCCGTGGCGGGCCTGGTTCTCCAGCGCCTGGGCCACGTGCACGCCCACCCGGACAATGCCATGCGTCTGCTTTCCGAGGACGAGGCCGTGCTGGTCTTCCCCGAGGGAGCCAAGGGCGTGGGCAAGCCCTTTTCCGAACGCTACCAGCTGGCCCGCTTCGGCCGGGGAGGTTTCGTGCGCTCGGCCCTGCGGACCGGCGCGCCCATCATCCCGGTTTCCGTGGTGGGGGCCGAGGAGATCCACCCCGTCATGGCCAACGCCGCGCCGCTGGCCCAGCTTCTGAACCTTCCCTTCCTGCCCATCACTCCCACCTTTCCGCTCCTGGGCCCCCTGGGCCTCATTCCCCTTCCGTCCAAGTGGAGCATCCACTTCCACCCGGCCATAGACCTTTCCCACGTCAAACACGGGCCCTCCGGCGAGCCGTTGCTGGTTTCCAAGCTCACCAGCGAGGTGCGCGAGGTCATCCAGCAGGGCATTTACGACCGCCTGAAAAAGCGCAAAGCCGTTTTCTGGTAGGATTCCGCGGTGCTTTCGTAACCGGGGCGGGGTCTGCCCCGACTGAACCTTACGCCCATGCAGGCGACGCGGATTCCGTGCGTCGTTTGCATGCAACATGGTAACCGTTCATCGGCGGACGGCTCTTGCTCATGCTCCGGGAGGAAAGCCATGCACACGATTCTCGTAACCGTTCTCGCCATCACCGCCCTCATCCTGGTCGTCACCGTCGTGGTCACCGTCATCATCTTCCGCGTAATGGCGGGAAGATCCCGGGACGCCGTTGCCGCCATCTCCCAGAAAACCGGGGAGAAGCCCGCGTTGCGCTTGTCCACGCTGGCCGCCCGGATGGCCGGCAAGATGGACGGCGTCCCGTTCCAGTGCGAGTATACCCCGCCCATAAAGCAGGCGCCCCCCATGTTCGCCGTGACCCTGCCGGGCAAAGCCTCCTGGGCCGCCACGGTGCGCCTGAAAAACGGTTGGGACCGGTTCTGTGAAAAGATCTCCCTTGCCAGGCCCATACGGTCCGGCGATCCGGGCTTCGACAGCCGTTTTTTCGTGGATACGGCCGACGTGCGGGCGCTCTCCGCGGCGCTTTCTTCCGCAGACACCCGCATGGCCGTCGCCGCCTGCTTCGATGTCGGCATCAAGCGCCTGAAGATAAACCCCGACGGCGTCACCCTGGTCCGGGTCCTCGGGCGCGAGCAGAAGCCGGAGTACTCCGATCTCCAAAATCTTCTCGCCCTGGCGGGCCCCGTGGCTGCGGCCGCCCGCCGTTCGCCCGTCGGCACGGCCCCCGAGGGGCTTTCGGAACGGAGCCTGGGCTTCGTCCTGGCGGTGCCGCTGGCGATAGCCATCGTCGGGGGCACAATCGGCCTGGCCGTGGGCTTGAACGTGTACCGGCCCCTGTTTCCCTCCTTTTTCCCCATGCTCGATATCGGCCTTCCCTATGCGATCGCGGGCTTTTTAGGCTACGCGGCCTTCGCCTGGGCGCTCACGCGCCCCCGCACCAACCGTCATGTTTTCTTGCCCGTGGCTCTGTTTTGCGGCATTTTGGCCGCCGGCCTGGGGGTTTCGGGGCCCGTGTACTTCATCAATGGATTCTACGACGCCTCTCCGGCCCGCGAGATTGCGGCGACGGTCGAACGCAACTGCACCGGAGGCAAGGGGGCGAAAACCGTCGTCTTCAATGTGGAGGGCACCGAGTCCGCGGCGCTGCCCCGGCCCAGGAGTTGCTGCCGGGTTGGCGAACCGGTCCGGATTGTAGTAAAGAAGGGGAGAATGGATATCACTTGGGTGGCAAGCTGGAAAACAACCAAGGAATGAACGGGGGCCGCGCAGGGCGCGGGGGAGGGAAACATCCATGGGCCGGTTCCGGGTGCTTTTGGCGCTTTTCCTGCTTTTTTCCGCGTCTACGGCTTTCGGGGGGGGAGCATACACCTACAGCGATTCGGTGAAGGACATCGTTCCGGGAGGAAAGGGGCTGCCGGACGCCGTGGCCTTCATCGAAACCATCGGTGGGCCGGCCAACCGCTTCAGCGCCGACCCCGAGGACCTGAAGTTTTTCAGCTTCGTGGCCGGCTCCATGCAGCGTTTCGATTTCCGCAAGGTGTACGAAAGCGACTTTCTGCATCCCATGGCGGACGGCTTCCGGGGCACGTCGTTCCGGCTGGTCAACACCGGAGGCACCTACCGCCTCACCATGGACCCGGCGGATCCCGCCTGCGGCCCGGGGCCCCTCACCGGGGGAATGGGGAGCTTCGCCACGGAAGTGGCGCTCAAGCACAACGACCAGTCCCCGGTGGGGGGAAACTCTTACTCGGGCTTCGTCAACGCGGACTTCCTGCTGAAACAGCTCTCCGAGAAGCACCTCCTCCGGCTCCTGGACAACTTCATGGAGGTCATGGACTACAGCAACGTGCGATTGCTGGAGCGGGAGAACGGTTTTGACTGGGAAACCGCCCGCGAGCCCTTCGAGCTTTTGGACAACTTCCGCAAGGCCTTTCCCGCCTTCATGGGCTGGGCCGACAAGTACGCAGAGATAAAAAGCCGGCGGATGGTGGAGTTTTTAAACCACCAATCTTACACCGCCTTTGCCCTCATCCTCAAAAGCCGCATGGACCGCATCCGGGACGACTACCCGGGCGTGGCGGACCGGCTGGAGCGCCTCCGGGGCCTGGCCCGGTTCTTCATCGTCTTGAAAAATCCGGCCGGCCACGTTTTGGTCACCTTCCT
>JBFMHL010000327.1:0-13329 GCA_040753055.1 Thermodesulfobacteriota bacterium
CTTTTTCAAAAGGGGTTTTTCCCCCTCCCCCGCAAAGTCCCTTTTTTCTTATTATTCCTTCACGTCGCCAGGGCCAGGACGAAGACGCCCGCCAGCATCACGATGCTGGCCGCGATGCGAAGCCCGGCCATGCCCTCGTGGAAGAGCGTCACCCCGTAGAACACGCCGAACAGGAGCGAGGTGCGCTTCACCGCCATCATGTAGGCGGCCGGCACCATGTTGATGGCGATGACGTGGGTGATGACCATGCCCGCCTGGGTCAGGCCCACGGCCCACAGGATCTTTTCCCGGAACACGTACAAAAGCCGCCGCGGCCCTCCGTCCAGGGAAAGCACGAACCACAGGGCCAGGGTGGTGAACACGCAGTAGAAGCCGGCCGTGAAGAGGGGGCTGGAGATCTGGATCATCCTTTTCCCCAGCACGGCTGTTACCGAGTAGATGGCCGCCACCACCAGCATGCGCTTGCTTCCCGGCTCGCGGGCGAAGCTCCGGATGGGGGCCAGCAGCCCGCGATCCCCGCTGCGGGCGGACAGGGCATAGGCCCCGCAGGTGATGAGCAGGACCCCCAGCATGCCCGCGGGGCCCGGTGCCTCCCCCAGGATCAGCCTTCCCGTAACCAGGATGAAGGCCGGGGTGAAGGCCATGAAGGGCAGGGTGAGGGAGAGCGGCGAGAGGTGGATGGCCCGCATGTACAAGAGGATGGCCGCGATCTCGACGGGTGTGGCCAGGGCCACCAGGCCGTAGAAGAGGGCGGGGTCCGAGGGCGCGGACCCCAGGAACAGGAGCGGCGCGACGAAGGGGGCCGAGCACGCGAAGCGGGCGAAGGCCACGTGCCGGGACGGGATCCGCCGCATGGCCACCTTGGCCAGCGCGTCCGACGAGGCGATGGAGAGGGCGCAGGCAAGGGCGAGGATCATCCACATGGGAAAGGCCTTCGGAAACGGGTCGTGGTCCTTTTCTTGATGTACGCCGTCCGGCAAAGGAAGGCAAGCCGCGGCGGCGCCGGCCCCTTCCTTCCTCTTTTTGCTCTTGATTTGAAAGGCGCAATCTGTCAAACAAACCTGTTTTGCGCCCGAATTTTCGGGGCAGGAAACCACGGGGGCGGCCGCGGCCCCCGCAACGAAAACGGGACGTACCATGATCAAGCTCATCAAGGGCTTCCGCGACCTTCTGCCCGGCGAGATCGAGCTGTGGCAGCACGTGGAGGCGGTGGCCCGCCGGACATTTTCCGATTTTTGCTTCTCCGAGATCCGGCTTCCGCTGCTGGAGACGACCGAGCTCTTCGCCCGCTCCATCGGCGCGGACACGGACATCGTGGAAAAGGAGATGTACACCTTCGAGGACCGCGGCGGGGACATGATCACACTGCGGCCCGAGGCCACCGCAGGCGTGGTGCGCTCCTACATCGAGCACGGATTCGGCGCTTCGGACCCGGTGCAGAAGCTCTTCACCATCGGCCCCATGTTCCGCAGGGAGCGCCCCCAGAAGGGACGCTTCCGCCAGTTCTCCCAGATCAACGCCGAGTTCTTCGGCGCGGCCGAGCCCCAGGCGGACGTGCTCGTCCTCTTCATGGCCACTGCCTTCTTCTCCCGCCTGCGGGTGCCGGACATCGCCATCCATTTGAACTCGCTGGGCTGCCCCGATTGCCGGCCCGCCTACCGCGAGACGCTGCTGGCCTTCCTCTCCGAGAGGAAGGACCGGCTCTGCGAGAACTGCCTGCGCCGCTATGTGCAGAACCCCCTGCGGGTGCTGGATTGCAAGGCCCAGGGCTGCCGGGAGCTCACCGACGGCGCGCCCTCGATTGCCGACCACCTCTGCCCGGCCTGCCGGCAGCACTTCGAGTTCGTGAAGAAGGGCTTGAGCGACCTGGGCGCGGGCTTCGTCCTGGACCCCCGCCTGGTGCGCGGCCTGGACTACTACACCCGCACCACCTTCGAGGTGCAGACCACAAGCCTGGGAGCCCAAAACGCCGTGGCCGGAGGCGGCCGCTACGACGGCCTGGTGAAGGCCCTGGGCGGTCCCGACACCCCGGCCGTGGGATTCGCCGTGGGCATGGACCGCCTGGTGGAGCTTTTGAAGGGAAACGACTACGGCCTCTCCCGCGGGCCTGCCGTGTATCTCGCCTGCCTGGGCGACGCGGCCCGGGAAAAGGGCTTCCTCCTTTTGGCCGCCCTCTGCCGCGCGGGCGTGGCCGCGGAGATGGACTTCGGCGCCCGCAGCATGAAAAGCCTCATGAAGCGGGCGGACAAGACCCGCGCCCGAAAAGCCATCATCCTGGGCGAGGACGAGCTCGCCCGGGGCGTGGCCGTGGTGCGCAACCTGTCGGACAAGAGCCAGGAGGAAGTCTCCCTGGATCGTATCGTCGCGTATTTTTCGGAAGCAACGTCCCTGTAAAAGGAGCAAAACCGTGGATGCCCTCGGAAACGTGCGCCGCACGCATATGTGTAACAGCCTGAACTCGTCCCACATCGGCTCTGAGGTGATCCTCATGGGCTGGGTCCAGCGCCGCAGGGACCACGGCGGCGTCATCTTTGTGGACCTCCGCGACCGGGAAGGCATCACCCAGGTGGTCTTCAACCCCGAGCATGCCCCGGCGGTCCATGAGAAGGCCCACGGGCTGCGCTCGGAATGGGCCATCGGCGTGCGCGGGAAAGTGCGCTGCCGCCCGGAGGGAATGGCCAACCCCAACCTGGAGACCGGCGACATCGAGATCATGGTGGACGAGCTGTGGATCTACAACCGCTCGGAAACCCCGCCCTTCATGATCGAGGACAACATCGAGGTCACCGAGACCCTGCGGCTGGCCCATCGCTATCTGGACCTCCGGCGCCCCCGCATGGTGCGCAACCTCATCTCCCGCCACAAGGCCACCCAGGCGGCCCGCTGCTTCTTGAACGAAAACGGTTTCCTGGACATCGAGACTCCGGTCTTGACCAAGTCCACGCCCGAGGGCGCACGGGACTACCTGGTGCCCAGCCGTGTGAACCCGGGGCAGTTCTTCGCCCTGCCCCAGAGCCCGCAGCTCTTCAAGCAGCTTCTGATGATGGCGGGCTACGACCGCTACTACCAGATCGTGCGCTGCTTCCGGGACGAGGACCTGCGGGCCGACCGCCAGCCCGAGTTCACCCAGATAGATATGGAGCTTTCCTTTGTCACCGAAAACGACGTCATGGACATCTCCGAACGCCTCATCGCCCGCATCTTCGACGCGGTCCTGGGCGTGGTGGTGCCCGTGCCCTTCCCCCGCATGACCTACAAGGACGCCATGGACCTTTACGGGGTGGACAAGCCGGACCTGCGCTTCGGCCTTCCGCTCTCCGACGTCACCGATATCGTGGCCGGGTCCGGCTTCAAGGTCTTCGCGGAAAAGGCCAAGTCCGGCGGCCTGGTGAAGGCGCTCAACGCCAAGGGTTGCACCGACTTCTCCCGCAAGGAGATTGACGACCTCACCTCCTTCGTGTCCGTCTACGGCGCCAAGGGACTGGCCTGGATCAAGGTGAAGGAGAACGAGTGGCAGTCTCCCATCGCCAAGTTCTTCACGGACGACGAGAAAAAGGCGTTGGCTGCGCGCATCGGCATGGAGCCCGGCGATCTCGTCTTCTTCGTGGCCGACACCGCCAAGATCACCAACGACGCCCTGGGGAACCTCCGCAACCACCTGGGCGAGAAGCTTCGCCTCATAGACGAGACCGAGTTCCGCTTCACCTGGGTCACGGACTTCCCCCTGGTGGAGTACGATGACAAGGAAAAGCGTTTCGTGGCCATGCACCACCCCTTCACCTCCCCCAGGGAGGAAGACTTCGGGCTTCTGGCCACCGACCCGGCCGCCGTGCGCGCCCGGGCCTACGACATGGTCTTAAACGGCACGGAAATCGGCGGCGGCTCCATCCGTATCCACCGCCGGGACCTCCAGGAGCAGCTCTTCTCCGCCCTGGGCATCGGCGCGGCCGAGGCCGAGGAGAAGTTCGGCTTCCTGCTCAAGGCCCTGGACTTCGGCGCCCCGCCCCACGGCGGCATCGCCTTCGGCCTGGACCGGCTCACCGCGATTTTGTGCAACGAGAAGTCCATCCGCGACGTCATCGCCTTCCCCAAAACCCAGAAGGCAGCATGCGTCATGACCCAGGCGCCCTCCTCGGTCTCCGCCGTCCAACTGGCCGAGCTGTCTTTGCGGGTTGCGAAGTAAAAGGAAGTAAAAGCTGAACGCGAAGCGAAACGAAGTAAAAGATAAATGCCAAAAAGGTACAAGGTACTGCGGCGCAGCGGGGAAAATCCCTTTTGGAAAAGATGGATTTTCCCGCTGCCTGCACTCTCTGCTCCCTTTAAGCCAAAACTTTTTACTGCAAGGGTTGGGGCGGGGGGATTCCGGGAGGTAATTCAGGTTCGAGGATGATCTTGGGTACACGTCAAACCAAACGCCTGTCGTTACGCAGGCACCGTATTCCGGGCAACGAAGGGTCCCTGCCCGAGCAAAGGGCTTCGGGCAATCCTTTTTCTTCTCCATGAGGCAAAAAGGTTGCCCAAGAAGCCTTTCCCATTAGCTTCTTGGAAGTCATGGCAGCATGAGCGCACCGCCGAATCAGGACAGATTTTCCCGCGTAATTTCCTACCTGCGCGTTTCGGTCACCGACCGCTGCAACCTCCGCTGCTTTTACTGCATGCCGGATAAAGGCGTTCCCCTGCTTCCCCACGAGGAGGTCCTCACCTACGAGGAGATCCTCCGTGTGGTCCGCGCGGGCCTGCGCCTGGGCATCACCAAGGTCCGCATCACCGGCGGCGAGCCCCTGGTCCGTCGGGGCATCGAGGGCCTGGTTGCCGAGGTGGCGGCCCTTCCCGGGATCACGGACCTATCGCTCACCACCAACGGCGTGCTGCTGGCCGAAAAGGCGGCTGCGCTCCGCAAGGCGGGCCTTTGTCGCGTCAACATCAGCCTGGACTCCCGCCAGAAGGAGCGTTTTGCGCGCATCACGGGCTGCGACCTCCAGGAGCGGGTCCGGGAGGGCATCTCCGCGGCCCTTTCCGCCGGGTTCTCGCGGGTCAAGCTGAACGTGGTCCTGCTGGCCGGGATGAACACGGACGAGGCGGCGGACTTTGCCGAAATGACCCTTGCAACGGCCATGGACGTGCGCTTCATCGAGTACATGCCCGTGGCCGGGAGAAGGAACTTCGACGAGAAGCTCTTCGCTCCGGCGGCCGAAGCCCGGGCGCTCATCGAAGAGCGCTTCGGGGCGCTGGTTCCCGAACCGGCCGAGGCGATGGACGGACCGGCCGTCATGGCACGGATACCCGGTGCGCCCGGACGTGTCGGGTTCATCGGAGCGGTCTCCGGCCATTTTTGTGAAACCTGCAACCGGCTTAGGCTTACGCCGGACGGCCGGCTCCTGCCCTGCCTCTTCTCGGGGGCGGAGATAGGACTGAAAGGCCCCCTGCGCGCGGGGGCCTCCGAGGAGGAGATTCGCGCCCTGCTCCACGGGGCGATTTTGAGCAAGCCCAAGAGCCACCGGGAGTTTCCCGAGGACCGGGGCCGGGGCATGTCCCGCATCGGCGGGTGACGCCGTACTGCGGCAGGACAAGGAGATCCAGATTGCAAGCAAGGCCGTTTACGAAGGTATTGGTGGCCAACCGCGGCGAGATCGCCATCCGCATCTGCCGCGCCGTCCAGGAGGAAGGCCTGAAGGCCGTGGCGGTCTACGAGACGCCCGACCAGTACTCGCGCCACATCCACGTGGCCGACGAGGCCGTATGGATCGGGCCCGGACCCCGCAAGGACTATCTGGACATTGACAAGATCATCTGGGCGGCCCGCCGCACCAAGTGCGAAGCGGTGCATCCCGGCTACGGGTTCCTGGCCGAGAACCCGGATCTGCCCTTGGCTTGCGATCAAGCCGGGTTGATCTTCCTGGGCCCTCCCACATCGGTGGTGAAGCAGCTGGGCGACAAGACCATCTCCCGCCAGGTGGCGCAGATGGCCGGCATCCCCGTGATCCCAGGATCGGGCATACTGAAGGACGGCGAGGAAGGCGTGGCCGAGGCGACGGCCTTCGGCAAGAAGTACGGCTACCCCGTGATGCTGAAAGCCGTGGCCGGCGGCGGCGGCCGGGGCATCCGCAGGGTGGAGGCGCCGCGGGACCTGGCGTCCGCGGTGGCCCTGGCCCGCCGGGAGGCCACGAGCGCTTTCGGCGACGGCCGGCTGTATATGGAAAAGGGGCTGGTCAGGCCCCGCCACGTGGAGGTCCAGATTCTGGGCGATGTCCACGGCAACATGGTGCACCTGGGAGCGCGCAACTGCTCCATCCAGCGCCGGCACCAGAAGCTCGTGGAGGTGGCCCCGGGCCTCCTGCCCCAGCCTTTGGAAGATCGCATCTGCGAGACGGCGCTCACCTACGCCCGCAAGGCGGGTTACATAAACGCGGGCACGGTGGAGTTCCTGGTGGACCAGGACGGCAGCTTCTATTTTCTGGAAATAAACACCAGGCTCCAGGTGGAGCACACCGTCACCGAGTCCATCAGCGGGATTGACATCGTGCGCCGGCAGCTCCGCATCGCCCAGGGGGCCCAGCTGGACATTGACCAGAGCGACGTCCTGTGCCGCGGCTACGCCATCGAGATGCGCATCAACGCCGAGGACCCCCAGGAGGACTTCGCCCCCGACTCGGGCAAGGTGGTGTCCGTGTACAACTCTCCCGGCGGCCCCGGCATCCGATTGGACGGCATGGTCTACCAGGGCTACAAGATCCCCAGCGAGTACGACTCGCTTTTAGTCAAGCTCACGGTCTACGGCTTCACCTGGACCGACGCGGTGAGCCGGCTCGCCCGCGCCCTCCGGAACTTCGTCATCGTGGGCCCCAAGACCACCATCCCCTTCTACCGCCAGCTCATCTCCGACGCCGAGTTCCTGGCCATGAAGTTCGATACCGAGTACCTGGACCGGCATCCGGAGCTTTTTCGCTACCAGGTGGAGGAGCGAGAGGAGGCGCGCATCGCGAAGCTCCTGGCCTCCATTCACCATAAGGGCAAGAACCCCTTCGCCATGTAGGGCGGCTTTCCGGCGATCCGCCGGGACCGGCGCGACAGGAGAAGCGAGCCGTATGACTTGGCATAAACCCCGCTCCTTTCTTCGGGGCGAGACCAGCAAGAGGTAATCCATGGCAGTGAGAATCCTTCCCGGAACAGACCCGGCCCAGGGCCTTGCCGCAATCCGCGAGGCCAAGGGCTACTTCATCACCAACACGGCCCGGGACCTTTCCCAGTCTGACTTCAAGAACCGCATCCTCCCCCACACGGACATGGCGGTGGCCCAGGAGCGCGACGAGGCGGGCTACTTTTCGCTGGAGATCACCGGCGGGGCCAGCGTGCACGTGGACCTGCTGCGCAAGCAGATCAACCCCTTCGAGCGCCTCACCTTGCTTCGGGAGCGCATGCCGCGCACCATGTTCCAGACCCTGTGCCGGGGCGTGAACCTCTTCGGCTACCGGCCCTACCCGGAGAACGTGGTCAGGCTCACCGTCTCCCGTTTCGCCAAGACCGTGGACGTGTGGCGCGTATTCGACTTTTTGAATCACGTACCCAACATGATCCCCGTGTTCGAGGAGGTGAAGGCGGCCGGCAAGTTTTTGGAGCCCTCCCTGTGCTTTTCCACGGGCCCGGAGCACACGAACGAGTTTTATGTGAAAAAGGCGGCCGAGATCCTGGACGTCACGGGCCCGGACGTGATTCTGGCCATAAAAAACCACAGCGGCATCGGCTCGCCGTCGCGCATTCAAAGCCTTGTTTCGGCCCTGCTCAGCCGCTTCCCGGGCCTGGTGATCCACTACCACGGCCACAACACAGACGGGAACGACACGGGCCGCATCCTGGCCGCGGTTTCGGCGGGCGCCAAGATCGTGGACGCCTCGGATCACGCGTTCACGGGCTTCTTCGGTCCACCCCCGCTTCTGACCGTTCTCTACACCTTGGCGGACTCGGGCTTCACCGCCGAGGGCGTGGAGGAGAAGGCCGTCATCGCAACCTCCGACAAGCTCAAGGGCATCCGCAACGCCTACACGGCCTTCGAGAGCCAGTTCAAGGGCTTCGATCCCACCGTGCACATCCACAAGCTTCCCGGCGGCGCCATGGGATCGAGCTTCGAGCAGGCGGTCAAGGGCGGCTTTTTGGACCGCATGCCCGAGATCCTGCAGAAGGAGCTTCCCAAGGTCCACGTGGAGCTGGGCAACTTCTGGTCCGTTACGCCGGGCTCCCAGATCCTCTGGACCACGGCCGTGGCCCACACCTTGTCGGGCAAGCGCTACGTGAACGCATCCGAGGACCTCAAGCGCCTGCTATTGGAGCGCTACGGACCCTTTCCCTTCTATCGCCCCTCCGACGACATCTACCGCGCCGTGTTCGGCCCGGACTGGAAGGCCGTCCTGGAGCGCGAGAAGGGCGCCGAGGCCTGTCCGCCCATTGACATCGCCGCCGAGGAGACGCGCCTGGAAGAGACCCTGGGCCGGCCCGTGAACCAGGATGAGCTGGTTCTCTATCTCCAGCACCCCCGTGACGCCGTGGACTTCCTCCAGTTCGAGCGGGAGTTCGGCAAGACCTGGGTGCTGCCGCCCGAGGTCTGGTTCCGCGAGGGCGGGTTCGGTCCGGAGGAGGTGCTTTCCTTCACGGACTTCAAGGGCAAGAGCCACCAGGTGTCCATCGGTCCCAGCGTGGGGACCGAGGACGGCGGCACGCTCACCTACCTCATGGTGGACCACCACCCGGTGCCCCACGTGCATCGGCCCGAGGGCCCGGCCCCGGCGGCCGCCGCCGCGCGGGAGCTTTCCGTCAAGGAGATCCAGTCCCTGGCCGAGATGGGCGAGATCCGGGCCGCCACCGTGGGCGTGGTGGCCGAGGTGCGGGTGGCCTTGAACGACAAGGTGGAGGAAGGCGACGTTCTGCTGGTTTTGGAAGCCATGAAGATGCTAAACTCCATAGAGTCGGCCATCGCCGGAACGGTCTCCGAGCTTTGCGTTGCGCCGGGCGACCAGGTGGCGCGCGGAAGCCTGTTGGCGCGCATCAAGCCCCGGCGCAAGTCGGAGGAGCAATAGGAGCCCAAGAGGACGAGCCGACAACCGGGAAGAGCGGGGCGGGGAGAGGAAACAGGTCCGTTTTCGGCGTGTTTCCTTTCCCTGCTTTTTCCCTTTACAATAATAGGGATGCTCGATAAATTAGTATCCTTTTCCCTTTATCGTTTGGGGCCGCGCACTGGGGCGGACCCATGCGGAAACGAGCAAAGCCGGTGAAGCGGGATCATGTCCCGCGAGCCCGAAGCCATTTGTTCAAGGGCAGGGTATTCCGAGCCGCTCGGGCCGGGGAGCCGGCCGATGAAACACCGTGCAGATGCGTTACCGGAGGTCAAGTTTCTCACAGCGAGGTACACAATGAAAAAAAAAGAACTGGACGAGTTCCGTCGTTCGTTGAACGGGCAGCTCAAGGAACTTCTCAACCAGGCCGGCGACACCGTCACCGGCATGTCCAACACCAAGGAAAGCTTCCCCGATCCCACCGACCGCGCCTCTGCTGAAACCGACCGCAATTTCATGCTTCGCATCCGGGACCGCGAGAGCAAGCTCATCAAGAAGATCAAGCAGGCTCTCGACAGAATCGAAAACGGGACCTTCGGCATCTGCGAAGACTGCGGGGAGGAGATCGGCATGGCCCGCTTGAAGGCCAGGCCCGTCACCACCCAGTGCATAGATTGCAAGACCAAGCAGGAGGCAACGGAGAAAGCCCTTGGACTATGACCGGCCGCGCAGCGGCGCCATAGACCTGCACATCCATTCCACCGCCTCCGACGGCTCGGAGACCCCTCGGGAAATTCTATCCCGTGCCCGTGCGCTGCACCTGCGCGCCATAGCCATCACCGATCACGATACCGTGGACGGGGCCAGAGAGGCCCTCGCAGCCGGAATCCCCGATTCGCTGGGATTCGCCACGGGCGTGGAGTTTTCCGCGGAGATCCCTCCCTCCTACGCACAGAACGGCACCCTGCACATCCTGGGCTACTTCATGGACCTGGACCATCCGGACCTGGGCCATGCGCTTTCCCTTTGCCAGGAGGCGCGCTCCGGCCGCAATCCCAAGATCATGGAGAGGCTCCGGGAGATGGGCGTACCCATCACCCTGGCCGAGGTGGAGAAGGTGGCCGGATCGGGCCAGGTGGGCCGCCCCCACATCGCCCGCGTGCTGGTGCAGAAGGGGGTGGTCAAAACCGTGGACGAGGCGTTCACGCGCTATATAGGAAAAGGCAAGCCGGCTTACGTGGGCAAGTTCAGGCTTGCCGCGGAAGAAGCCATCCGGGTCATCCGGCGGTCGGGCGGCGTGCCGGTCCTGGCCCATCCCTTCTCCTTGGAGATGGCCGACGCCGAGCTTTTCCGTCTGGCAGACGAGCTCAGCCGCATGGGGCTGGGAGGCATCGAGGCCTATTACCCGGGGCATGGACCGGACCTTACGAAAAAGTACCTGGAGCTCGCCCGGAGGCTGGGCCTGGTGGCCACGGGCGGCACCGATTATCATGGAAAGAGCAAGCCGGAGATCGGCCTGGGCTTCGGCAAGGGAGACCTCTTCATTCCTTACGATCTGTTCGAGAAGCTTGCCGGGCGATCTCGGCAGGAAGCGGGAAACGTTCCGGAACGGGCCGCCGCCCTGCCACGATCCTAAAGCATATCCAATCACTTTCGGGTTCATAGAGAACACCCCATGGACAAGAACCGGAAAAGGAAGCTCAAGGCCCTGGCCCGCCTCATGAACCGCCAGAACGAGATCCCGGTTCCCGTGAACCAGCAGATGCTGGAGTGTTTCGATCTGGTGATGGACGACCGGGAAGCGGACTTCCTTCTGGCCATGGGAACGGGGGAGCATGAACGCCGGAACCTGGTGGGCCTTTGGCAGGGCGGTGCCGATACCTTCGCCGCGGGCCTGGACGGGCTTCTCCGGAAGGGGCTTGTCTGGAAGCGGAAGCAAAAGGACGGCCGGGAAACCTTTTCGCTCCCCGCAATCATGGTTGGCTGGTTCGAGCTCACCCTGGCCCGGGGCCTGGAGGATGAGAAGGAGCGGGAGTTCGTGAAAAGGCTCGACGCCCTGTTCCGTTCTTACGGTGACCTCAATGTCTGGCCTATCCGGGCGGCAAGCCCGCTTTTTCTGAAGTTTTTTTCCCGCCCCTTCCAGAGCATAGCCCCGATTCCGGAAAGCGCCCGAAAAAAGAGGAAACGGGTGGTGAAGGTGAACCGGGAGCTTGCGGAGAGCGTGCAGGCAGTGCTGCCCACCGCCGACGTCAAGGCGCTCATCGAGCGGGCTGATTCCCAGGGACGGCTGGGCGTCATGCATTGCTTCTGCCGCCAGTGGCGCAAGATGGCCGACGAGCCCTGCCGCTTCGGAATGCCGGCCGAGGCCTGCATCGTCATGGGGCATTTTGCCGATATGGTCTGCGAGTATGGCTTCGGGCGCAGGATCGGCAAGGAGGAGGCGGGGGCCATCATCGAGAAGGTCCGGGACGCGGGCGGGGTTCACACCGTCGTTCACGAACGGGACGACCACCGCATGGAGGAGATCGCCGTCTGCAACTGCTGCTGGGACTGCTGCGGAGTGTTGGGCTCCTACAACCGGGGCATCCTGCCGCTCTACCTGGCCTGCTTTGCCAGGGCCGTGGCGGATCCGGAAAAGTGCGTGGGCTGCGGGACTTGCGAAAAGTTCTGCCCGGTCGCCGCGGTGACGGTCGAGGATGAAAAGGCCCGGATAAACGTTTCCCTCTGCATCGGCTGCGGGCAGTGCGCCCATCAGTGCCCCAAGCGGGCCTTTTCCATGCAGGCAGATCAACGACACTTACTCCTGCCCCTTCTTCCTCCGGAAAAGGCCAGGATCAAGCGTGCGTAGGAACCGGGTATCGGGGAACAAACGGGAATGCCGCCTGCCGGCAGGAGCTTTTGGCAGGAATTGGCACCATCCCAACCGGGTTGGGCCGAGCGGAAAGCCCGGAAAGATACCATGAGACGACAATTACGATCGATACTATAACGGATAGAAGGCGAATGGAAAACGAAGACTCGGATAAAGCCTACGCGCGCGGCGATGCCCCGCGATTTTTGACCAAGGTCGCCTTCGACGCGCTGGCATTGGCCCCGGAAGTGAAGGCCGGTCTCGCCGACGCGGGATTCACGCATTGCAGCCCCATCCAGTCCCTGGTGATCCCCGTGGCCCTGTCCGGACGGGACGTGGCCGGACAGGCACAGACCGGCACGGGGAAGACCGCCGCGTTTCTGGCACCCATGCTCACCCGGCTCCTGGCCCTGGGCCCGGACAAACGGAAGCAGCCCTGCGCCCTCATCATGGCCCCCACCCGGGAGCTGGCCATCCAGATTTACGAGGACGCCACGGTCATCGGCGGCCGGACGGGTTTTTCCTTCCTGGCCGTTGTCGGCGGCATGGATTACCGGGGCCAGGCCGAGGCCCTCAAGGCCGGCGTGGACGTAGTCATCGGAACGCCGGGAAGGCTCATTGACTACCAGAAACAGGGGATCTTCCAGGCCGACGGCATCCGCATCGTGGTCATTGACGAGGCGGACCGGCTGTTGGACCTGGGCTTTGCCAAGGACATGCGCTTCATCCTGCGGAAGCTGCCGCCGTTCACCAAACGGCAGAGCATGCTTTTCTCCGCGACGCTTTCCTACCGGGTCATGGAGCTCACCTACGAGTTCATGAACCTGCCGGAGTTTATTGACGTGGTGCCCGAAGAGGTGACCGTCTCGGGCATCCGCCAGGAGCTCTACCACGTGGGCCTGGACGAGAAGCTGCCGCTTCTTCTGGGGCTTTTGAAGCGCGAGCCCTGGACCCGGGCCTTGGTTTTCGTGAACACCCGCTCCGGCGTGGATTGGCTCACCCACAAGCTTTCCGGCAACGGAATCCCCGCCGGAGGCATCACCGGCGACCTCCCCCAGAAGCAGCGTCTGAAGCTCATGGAGAGGTTCAAGAACGGCGAGCTGAAGCTCTTGGTGGCCACCGACGTGGCCTCCCGCGGCATCCATATCGAGGACGTCTCCCACGTCATCAACTACGACATCCCCCAGGATGCGGAGAACTACGTCCACCGCATCGGGCGCACCGCCCGGGCCGGCAAGACGGGCTGCGCCGTCACCCTGGCCTGCGAAACCTATGTCTACTACCTGGAGGCGGTGGAGGAGCTTATCGGCCAGAAGATCCCCGTGGTGTGGCCCGAGGCCGAATGGTCGGTGCCGGACCAGGCCGGTCCCCTGCCCAGGCGCAGGGACGGGAGCCGCGGCGGCTCCCGGGAGCGGAGCGGGGAGAAGGGAAAGA
>JBFMHL010000328.1:0-36244 GCA_040753055.1 Thermodesulfobacteriota bacterium
CTCCCGTTCCTCGGCTGCAGCGCTCGAAATGGCGGCCTCCACCTTGCCCATGAGCGCAGTCACCCGGTCCCAGGTGATGGAGGTCTCCAGGGTGTCCACGGCGTAGCCGATGTCCCAGAGGGTGTTCCGCAAATAGGGGACCAGGAAGCGCTTCTTGGCCCAGGTGGCCCCCATCGTCTTTCCCACCACAACCCCGCCGTGGGCCTTGATGAAGCTGTGCGCGGCCTGGCGGGAGAGAGCAACGGAGGCCGCATCGCCGGTTATGCCGAACAGGAGCATGCACATCTCCCGGTCCGGAACGCCCCGGACCGAGAGGTAGTGCTTGAGGAGCGACATCTGCCGGTCGTGGCCCGAGAGCGCCATGTTGGTGACGGTTTCCTTGGGGTTGGAGAGCCGGATCATGGAGAGCCCCAGCCGGGCCGAGGCCATGGCCTGGGCGCAGTCCACGCCGTTCTTCCACGCGGGGAAGAAGGCGCCGGAAAACTCCTCCCTTGCCGGCGTGCGGGTCACGCGGACCGTGGCGCGGGTGACGATGCCCAGGCGGCCTTCGGAGCCCAGGAGCACCTGGCGAAGGTCGGGTCCCGCGGCGGAGCCGGGAAAGGACGGGAGAGTCCAGAGCCCGCGTGGCGTGGCCACCTCGGCCCCGGCCAGGATGTGGTCCATCCTGCCGTAGTACATGGACTGCTGGCCGGAGGATCGCGTCACGATCCATCCGCCCAGGGTGGAAAGCTCGAAGGACTGGGGATAGTGTCCCAGGGTGAAGCCGTGGGCCGCCAGCTGGGACTCGATATCCGGGCCCGCCACCCCGGCCTCGAAACAGGCCAGGTTGGAGACCGGGTCCAGGCTCACCAACCGGTTCAAGCGAGCCAGAGATATGGTGAGGACCGGCCGTCCGTCCGAAAGGGGAGTCAAGTGCCCCACCACGCTGGTGCCCCCGCCAAAGGGGATGACCACGGCGTTCTGGCTGCGGGCATAGGCTAGAAGGTTCACAACGTCTTCCGCGCAGTTGGGGCGGGCCACCCCGTCGGGAAAGGCGGAAAGGGTGCCGAAGCGCAACGCCACCCAGTCCGGGAAGCTCTGGCCGTGGGAATGGAAGATGCGCTCCCGCGGGTCCGTGGTCACCAGGGGATGCGGGGCGAGCCGGGACTCGGGAACGCGCGTGACGAGCTGCTCCAGGGGATAATTCGGGTTGCGGAGCGGCGGTCCCGCCAGCTCGCCCAGCAGGGCCTTTCCCTGCCGGGAAAGCTCCATGGTCGTGCCCGTATATCCCCAGCCGTTCCATCGGAGCATGGGCGACCTCCTTTTTTATCGCAAGGAGCAGCTTTCATTTCCCTTTACGCAATCTCGCCAGGAGGCTCGAAACCTTGATGAGCTTTCGGCCGGCAGGTAGGCGCGGGGAAATATCTTCTGCTCCCGTCAATGACTCGGTACGGCGATAGTACCTTTTTTGCGGAAAAGCTTGAAATCTTTTCTGTGCCCTTCTTTTACTCCTGGGAGGAATCCTTCCTCGCTTTTTTCCCCTTCTGCGCCGCTGGCCCGGAACCGGCCTGCTGCCTGAGGGACTCCCAGATCTCGATGCTTTCCCGCATGGTTTCCGCCACGATTTCGTCAACGTCTGCCTTTTCCCGGATGGCACGCGCGAGCTTATCATAGTAGGAAAGCGAGGATGCCCGGCCCCGGGGGGTTGCGAAGTAGAAGGCCGCCAGCATCACGAAGAGCCGGGAGAAGTCGTTCAAGATCATGGGAAACAAGGGGTTTCCGGACGCGTGGGCCATGAGATCCTGCAGCTTCCAGTCGAAGCGGGAGAACTCCCCTCCGTCGTCGGAGAGCGTGGAGGCGGCGGCTAGGTGGCTCAAGATGGCCTCCGGGTCCTTTTGCACGGCGCGTCTTGCAATGGCCGGGATGAGGTCCAGCCGCAGCTCCAGGAGGTGCGTCACGAAGTCCGAGGGAAGAAACTCGATGTAGCGGGCCAGAGTGGAGAGGATGGAGAGCCCGCCGTTTTTCCAGAAATCGTTGACCAGTGTGGATTTCCCTTGGCGGATCACCACCCATCCTTCTCCGGCCAGGCTTTGGAGGGTCTCTCGCAGGGTAGGACGGGTCACACCCAGGCGACGGGCCAAGTCGCGCTCTCCGGGCAGCGCGGTCCCTGGGGGGTACTGGCCCCCCAGGATTGCGGTGAGGATCTGCTCGCGCGCATGCAAGGCGGGCCTGAGGGGACGGAGCCCATCGTTTTCTTCCCGGGGGATCATGATGCCTCCTTACTGGTAAGAGGTCATACCAGTAGGGATGCTCCGTGTCAAGGCCGGCAAAGCGCATCGGCCCAAAAACGCGCAAATAAAGTTGCAAAATGCGTTTGCTGAATGGTAAAGCTTTAAAAATTAATAGCTTCTTAACCACCTCGTGCCGCAACTTCCGCTGCTGGACGGTTTTTCCGGGGCATGGACACGAAACCTTGCGGCAGGGGGAAGAGGCCAGTGTACGACAATACCGGGGAAGGGAGCGGGAGCCGGCCGGCCGGGGCGCGGCCTGCTCCCGTGGAAGGGAAATCATTTTCTTCAGGCCGCCGGAGCCCTTTTCCGGCAAGGGGAGGAGTCATGATCGAGCCCATCAAGAAAATCCTGTTCACCACCGACCTCACCGAAGACGCCAAGCAGGTGTTCGAGCACGCCATCGCGCTTGCCAATGTGATGGGCGCCGGCATCGTGATTCTCCATGTGATGGAAGGGACCACCCACGCGGTGGACAACCTCCTGGTAAACCTCATCGGACCCGACAAGCTGGATGAGATCAAGGAGCGGAACAAGGCCCAGGCCCATGACGCGCTGATCGCGAAAAGCCGGGACACCCGCATCATCCAGGAGGCCCTGGGCCATATGTGCGACGCCAGCACCCAGGGGATCTCCCAGTGCCGCTTCTCGGTGGAGGATGTGATCATCGGAGAGGGCCACGTGGCGGAGACGGTGGTGAAGACCGCCGAAGAAAAAGGATGCGGGCTCATCATCCTGGGGCAATACAAGCGCAGCCTTCTGGAAAAAGGCCTCGTCACTTCGGTGGTGCGCGGAGTGCTCAAGCGCTCGCCCGTGCCGGTCATGCTGGTTCCCATCGTGAAAAAGTAAGCAGGCGGGTAAAGAGTGGATCTGGACGCCCGGCTCATCGCCCGTTTCGAGGAAGGCCTGGACCCTAGGAATCTTTCTGCGTCGGCCGTTCCCGCCAAGCTCCTGGGTTACGGGGAGATCTCGGCCATCTTCGAGATAGAAGGCCTGGAAGGAATCGCGGTCAAGCGCATGCCCCTGTTCCGGGACCGTGCCGAGGCCGCTGCCTACGAGAAGAATTACCACGCCTACTGCGGCATGCTTTCCGAAGCCGGGCTTTCCTTGCCGGAGAGCCGCACGGTGGTCGCCGCGGCGGCCGGGCGGCCTGTTTCCCTGTATATCGGCCAGAAAAAGATCCCCGCCGGGGCCTTTGGAAACAAGATGGTGGCGGGCATGGGGCGGGACGATGCCCTGTGCCTGGCGCGGCAGGTGGCGGCGGAGATCGCCAAGGTCTGGGAGTTCAACCGCAGCAATCATCCGGAGCGAGAGCTTGCCATTGACGCCCAGGTTTCCAACTGGGCGCGGGAGGAGGGCGGGCGCTGGCTTTTCCTGGACACCTCCACGCCCCTTTTTCGAACCAGCGGCCGGGAGACCCTGGACCCGGAGCTCCTGCTGGCCGCTGTGCCGTCGCTCATGAAGCCGCTGGTGCGGGCGGTTTTCCTCTCCGACGTGATGAACCGCTACTACGACCCCCGGCAGGTGGCCCTGGACCTGGCCGCCAACCTCTACAAGGAGCAACGGCCGGACCTGGTCCCCGTCTTTCTGCAGGCAGGGAACGAAATCTTCGCCGGGCTCTTTTCCCCGATAACGGAGAAGGAGGCTGCCTCCTATTACCGCTTCGACAAGCTCATCTGGCAGACCTTCCTGGCCCTGCGAAAGATGGATCGCCTGCTCATGGAGAAGGTTTTTCGGAAAAGATACGAGTTTCTGCTGCCGGGCAAGATCAAGAGGTAGGGAAGGGGGGGAGTTTTTATTGCTGGAAGCGGAGGCTGCCGGAGCCGGCGGGTTCGGAAGGGATTCGGGCGCCTCTGAGTCTTGTTTTCCGCATCTTTCCGCCCGGCGTAGCTGCCGGATGCGGGGATCCCCAAAAACAAGGTCTTAACTATCATCCTCAGCCTGTCGAAAAAGGAGGGGCCGCTCTCCACGGGTTTCTCTTGTTGTTTCAGGCTGCCGAAGTAATCCGTTAAAACCTCCTTGGCGGTTTCCAGATCTTCCTCTGCCACGTAAATCATCTTCGCGTTGGCGCCCCAGGCGTAGACCGGGTTCAGAGTCCCCATGTGGTCGTTTCGAACGTAGTAGGCGAGCCCCTCGGCCTCCAGCAGGCTCGGGATCGTGGACAGCTCCACCTCGTTCCGGGGCGCGTAGAGCCTGATCATTCCCCTCCCCTCTTTTTCATACGGGCCCTCGCCTGATTCCTCCACCGATCCGCTCTTCCTCATTCCACCGACTGGGCTTCCAAAAACATGGCTTTTTGCAGCGCCTCGAAGAACTGCTGATAGGGCTCCGGGTCCTCCACCGGCTTCAGGTTATACTGGGCGTTGGCCCGCACCACCAGCTGGCTCTGTCCCCGCGGCCGGACGGACACCGTCATGCGGAGCTGGTATCCCGAAAGCTTGGTTCCGGAAACGGTGCCGAGCTCCAGATCGGCCTTGTCTATGATGAAGCCCAGGTCCTGCAAGGTGGCGATCACGGTGCGGAGGGTCTGCTCCTCGTCCGTGGTTTCGAATGCGCGCGACTGGAAGCTTCGCAGCTTGACCTGTGACTCCGAGGTCTGGAGGACCTGGTTGTTCCCGACGGCGCAGGAGGAGCAGAGCAGCAGGGCCAGGGCGAGCGGCACGAAGGCCGGCGATTTCGCGCTCATAGGTCGTGGGCCTCCAGGAAGACGGACTGGGACAGCATGTCGAAAAACTTCTGGTAAACGGCCGGGTCGTTTATCTGCTCGCATCTGGAAATCAGGTTTTGCGAGTTGTAGATGATGCGCTGGAAGGTGACCCGGACCGCCATCTCCCCGGTCTGATCCTTCTTTTTCCGCTCGCGGTTCAGCAACTCCTCCAGGCTTTCCGTTGTTTTCCGGCTCCACTTCCGGATGGCTGGCTCGGGAAGAATATCCGGGGCGTCCCGGGCTGCCAGAGCCTGCAAATCGCTTGCAAAGGAAGGGGGCAGACGCACGGGGGTGTAGGCCTCGGCCTCGTTCGCCCGGATGGGATGGATCACCAGGGAGGCCCGGATGTGCTGCTCGGTGTCTATGCCGGAGCTGTAGGCGAACAGGGCGGCCATCACGACCGCTCCCAGCACCTGCTGGGGCGAGAAGGCATCTCTTTGCTTGGATGCCACGATCACGCCCAGCCGGGTCTCGCTTTCCGTGAGCTGGAAGCCCAGGTCCTGCAGAACGGCCGCGGAGGCGGACAGGAGGGACGCTTCGTCCGAGGTCGTGAACCTTCGGGTCTGCATCTGCCTGTCCTGGAGGCTTTCCGGAGACAGCCGGAGGATATCCCTGGGGATGCGCGTCCCGGGGCCGCACCCTGCGGCCGACAGGAAAAGAACACCCCACAGGAGGAGCCGCAAGGCCTTCCTGGTCATGGGCCCGCTCCTTAGAAGCTGGATTGCCTGTAGGCGAAATCCCGTACCTTTCCGTTCTCGTCGAATTTTATGATGACGGTGAGGGTCCGCTGGGATTTGGAAGCGGCAGAGGACTGGGAGCCCGCCCCGAAAACGATCAGCCAGGCCCCGATGCTGGAGGACTTGGACACGCTCTCGGTGGCCATCTTATCGTACACCCAGACCTCCCGGTGCTGCTCGTCCGTGGTGACCACATTGGGGGAGCCCAGGACCTCCGCCACTTCCGCTGAGGGCATTCCCACCCGGATCTCCTTCTGGACCTTGCCCACGGTGAGGTTTTCGGCTTCCCGGACGCCCTGCTGCTGTTGCTGCTGCTGGGCGGCGGACTGGCACCCGACCGAGAGGGCGGGAATCAGGATCAAAGAAAGGGCGAAAAGCATTTTCCTCATGACCTTCTCCTTTCGCGGGAAAACCGGAAACCGGAGGGAAGGGTTTCGTTCTTTTGCTTGCGCGCACCTATGGCGGACAGCGAACTTTAAAGCGGGTTCACATGCCGATATGGAAGTACTCCCGGATGCCCGAAAGCACGATTTCCACGGCCATGGCCGCCAGGATGAGGCCCATGACCCGGCTCACCACACTGGTGCCGGACTTGCCGATGACCTTCTGGATGGCTCCCGCAGTAAGCATCAGGATGAAGGTGATGAGCAGGATCAACAGGAGCACCGCCGCGGTCAGGGCCTGCTCGCTGATGGCGTAGCGGCTGTTGTCCGTGAGGACCACCACGGCCATCATGGAGCCGGGACCGGCTATATTGGGTACGGCGATGGGGAAGATGGCGGGGTCGTGCCCGTCTGTGACTTCCGGAGCGTTATCCGGCTTGTTCTCGGCGAAGACCATGCTGAGGGCGAACAGGAACAAGACGATCCCGCCGGCCACCTGAAAGGAGGGGAGCGGTATGGAAAGACCTTCCAGAAGGACCTGGCCCACCACGATGAAAAAAAGCAGGATGCCCGCGGAGGTTAGGGTGGCCCTCCCGGCGATCCGGCGTTTGGCCGTGGCGCTGTATCCGTGGGTTGCGACCAGGAACACCGGGATGCTGCCGATGGGATCCACCACGGCCCAGAGGATCAGGAAGTCCTTGATGATGTCTTGAATCATGGAAGGGAGCAAAATCTGTCAGTCGGTCTTGTGGCAAATTTTTTTCCGAAACTTTGGAATATCCCTTCCCGACCCGGCTTGCAAGAGCTATCTGGCGTGATACCGGCGGTTTGCAAAGGTCGAGCGCCGCTATGCCTTATGGAGAGGCCTTTTCATTGCCCCGCCGACCGCGACACGTCCTCCGGTTCTGCCCGCGCGGTGACCACGGGCGCGGGCCCGGAGATTTTGGTCAGCTTGGCGTGGAAGCTTCCCACCGACACCGAGCCCTGGACCTTCACCACGGTCCTGCGGCTGTCGTCCGCGAACCAGAGGGAGAGCTTTCCCTTGCTGTTCTGGAACACTCCGCCCATGTGGGTGAGCTCGGGCGTGATCATGAAGGCCGGGAACTTGCCGGCCGGGACCTCCACCGTCTCCTTCTTCTCCACCTTTCCCCGCCCCATGAGGGCCTTGGAGCCGTCGGTCACCGGCAGCTCGATGACCTTGCCTACGGACAGCTCCTCCATGCGGAAGCGGTAGAAAAGCGCCAGAACGTCGAAGGTGCCGGGTACGATTTCGGTCTTCTTGGCCACCTTTCCGTCCTCGTTGAAAATGGCCAAATTGTTCTCCCAGTCGAAGTCCACCCGGACCTTGTGGTGGCTGCTTCCCTCGTGCTGCTCCTTGTAGTAGAGGAGCGAGCGGGTCATGGGCAGGTCCGTGAAGGCCTCTACCCGGTCGCGCACCTTGTAGAAGTTGTCTATGAAGCTGTTGGTCCGCACGGTCATGAGGAAGTGGCGGGCGGGAATCCCGTTCACCACCGTGTCGGGGAGAACGGTGATCTCCGCCTCGCCGGCCGGGATGACGGTCCAGTACAAGGTGAAGGTGAGCGTCTCGCCCACGGCGAAGGGCAGAGAGGCTTCCTGGGCAACGCCCGTTCCTGCCGCCGAAAGCGCCAGCAAAAGCGCCCAGAGGAGTGTGATAAATGCTTTCCGATATTTTATCGTGATCATGGCAATCTCCTTCGATCCGGATCCTACCTTAATCGAGAAGACTTTGGGAAAGGGTTTTTTGTCTACAGGGCCCTGTTGCGGGGGGGGAGGCTTTCCATCGGGACGTAAACGGATCATGACCCGGCGCGGCCTCCTTCCCCACTTCGCGGACCGGCTCACGCTTCGCTTGCAAAGCTGCCTTCTCCTGGCATAAAATGGGCCACCGAATCGGTCGCGCTTTCAAAACTGGAAAGGACACCTCATGAGAGTGCTTACGGCACTTGTCACGGCGCTTGCGGTATGGGCGGTCGCAGCGCCCGGCGCGCTTGCCCAGAGCGCCGAGTTCTATGCCACCCGACCTTACGTGATGGGGGCTTACGACACCAAGGGCGACGCCAAGACCATGTCCTTTTTCGAGGTGCGCAAGCTCCTGTTGAAAAAGGCGGTGGACTATCTGGCGGCCCAGCCCTCCATCGCCGCGTTGGGCTTCAGCCGCGAGGAGCTCGCCTCCTACGTGCCCGAGCTTAGCGACATCTCGTTGATGAGCGAGGAGATCACCGTCTCCGGGGACGATATCACCATAAGCTCCACCGCCAAGATCTCGGTGGACGCGGACCGTGCGGCAAAGGAGCTTGCCCGCATCCGCAAGGACCCCTCCTACGGAGAAACCCTTCGGAAGAAGCAGGAGGATCTCGCTGCGATGGAAACCCGTATCCGGGACCTCCAGTCGCAGCTCGCCCTCCTCTCCGACCGCAAGATTGCCTACCTCACCAAGAAGAGGGACGTGGCTTACCAGGGCCTGGAAGCCGCCACCATGGCCGCCCTGGCCGAGCCCGCCCCGTTGAGCCGGGCGGCCGGGCAGACGGAGAAGCGAACCGTATCCGTCAAGACCGCTCCCGCGGGGACCGGCGACGTGATGAAGCTGCGGACGGGCATGAACTACGACGACATGCTGCGGGTGGCGGGAGCGCCGGCCAGCAAGGCCGTTTGCGGGGAAAAGATTTTCTACCAGTACGGCGACATCTTCGTATACACGGCGGAGGGCAAGGTGCGGGCTTACGTCACCTCCCAGGACTGGAAGGGCCCCTGCCATCCCTACGTGGGCTTCATGGGCGAACTCAAGTACTTCTAGAAGCTGTTTCATAACCCCATCTGACGCCCCAGGGCGGCGTTCCGGACCTTCTTAAAATTCACACATACAAGCTGGTTGCTCCGCTTTTTCGTCTTTCCCGCGCCTTGCCCTGAAACGTGATCCGGGGTTAGGAAACAGCTTCTAAGCGCGACCGCTTGAAAAACAAGAGGCCTTCGGGGGTGACGAATCCCCCCGAAGGCCTCTTGTTTTGGCGACCTGCATGGAAACGGTTTCAAAATTGCGCCCGAGGCACCAGGATTGCCTTGCGACGTGCGCTCAAAATGATAGAATATCAATAACATACTCCTAAAATGTCTTCCCTCAAAGGGGGGGAAACCACTCTTCTCAAAAGGGGTTTTCACCGCTGTCCCGCGCAATGCCTTTCTTTTTTGGTGTTTAGGATAGCTTCCATACAAAAAGCGGCCTGGCATCAGGGTTTCCCGTCGAAGCCCGGCCCGCCCGAGTACCCGCAGCCCGGGCAGTCGGGCATAGTGTAGGTGGTCACATAGCCGCAGTAAGGGCATTGGTGGGAAACGATCTCTTTGGTCCGGGGCGGGGAAGGGGGCCCGGCCGCCGGGCTTGGAGCGCTTTTTCCGGTCGGGCCCGGGCCCGCCGGCGGAGCGGCCGCCGCCGGCTCCATTGCCGCCGGCTGGCCCTTTTTTCGGGCCGTGCGCACACAGGCGGCCACGGTCACGCCGCAGGCAGGGCATTCGGAAAAGCATTCGTCCTGGCTGTAACCGCACTTGGGGCATGCCAGGGCCATGCTGTCCCATTCCTTCCGCAGGGTTTCCGCCGAGGCCCCGCAGGAAGGGCACTTGCGGAAAGGGGTTTCCTGGGCATGGCCGCAGGGGCAGGAGGCGGCGATATAGGGGCAATCGGAGATTGCGGCCTTTCTGTAGGCGGCCAGCTTGGCAAAGGCCAGGCAGGTGGTGTGCCGGCACTCCCCGCAGTTGGTTTTGGGAAGGATTCGAAAAAGCTCCATGTGGTCCATGCTTGTTTTCCTGTAAGGGCAGCCGAACAGCCTTTTCTCACAGCCAATCGGCCACGGCCCGGGCGGTTTCGGGGTGGATGAGATACCCTACCGAGCAGTGGGGGTTGGATTTTCCGTTGCGGACGCTCAGGTTGTAGATCTTCCGGTCCGCGATCTCCTCGGTGAGCCCGTACTCCACCATGTCGTGGAAGTCCGCGGAAAGCTCCTCCTCGTGGCAGAGGTAGTCGTCCACGGCCCAGATGTTGAGCCATTGCCGGACATTGGACGGGTAGCGCCGCGGCCCGAAGGCGTGGAAGCCCTTCAGGTTCTTGCGGATGGCCGAGTCGGCCAGGGGCGCGCCCAGGGTGATCCAGAAGTCTATCTTCCGGCTTCCGAACCTGTGCATGTACTCGCCGGTGCGGGAGAGCTTCCAGAAGATGTCGTAGCAGATGATGGCGCCCAGGCTGTGGGAGATGACGCACAGGGTTTCGTCGTCGTGCAGCAGGCTCGTGAGCGCGTCCAGCATGCGGGCGCGGAGCTCGGTGCCGAACTCCGAGTCCTGGTTCCAGTACTCGCGGATGTCCGGGGCATAGAGCTCGATGGCGGGGCGGCCCAGGCGCAGGAGCTTGGCCAGGCTCCCCACGCTCCGGGCCAGCGCGTCGTTCCACTTGCTCTGGCCGGGCAGCATCTCGTAGGCCAGCTCCCCGAACTCCTCGGCGCGGTATCGCTTCAAGCGCTCCAGCGAGAGCCTACGGTCCGAAACGCGGTTGGGGACGGGCTTGCCGGTCTTGCGCGCCAGGAACTCGTTGGAGAGGTCGCCGTAGTAGACCATCATCTTCTTGGCCGCGTCGAAGGCGGCCAGCTTCTCGGGCCGGTCCCGGGAGATGCCGAAGCGCATGGCATCCACCCACAGGTCCAGGAGCTGGTCCTTCACCGGCTTCCAGTGCCTTCCGTGCACCATCAAAATGGTTTTTTCCATTGTCCGTTAGCCCGAATCTTCCATTATGCGTTCCAGGACTCTTTATCTCACTCAATATACAAAATAAAAAGCCTGCGGGAAATCCTTTTTGCCGGAAAGGGCAAAGGCTTTTTTCCGGTTTGCGCGGCGCCGGGTTTTCCAGTAGCATGGATGAAGCGATAGAAAGAACAGCGGCAACAGGAGGAAACCATGAACGATATCGAGATGCGAACCTTCCGGTCCCCGGGAGAGGTTGCCCGAACATTCGCCGATCTCCTGCGCGGCCCCACGTTTGCGGGCACCTTTCTGTCCCTGGACCAGCGCTTCCGGGAGGAGCTCATCCTCTCCTTCTCCATCGGCAACAACTGCATGCTCTGAACGCGGGTCCACGCGGCCGTGGGCGCGCAATTCGGAATCACCGGAGAGGAGCTGGAAAAGCTCGTGAAGTTGGACCCCAATGATTTTCCGCGCAGGAAATGGCTGGCGCTTGCCTATGCGCGGCAGACGGCCGCCCTGCGGGGAGCTGAGCCCCAAGGGCCTGAGGCGGACGAGTTTAGGGCCGCCTACTCCAAGAAGGAGCAGGCGCACATCAAGAAGATCCTGCGCATGATGAAGGCCGCCAACTATACCAGCAACACGCTGCTGCACATGCCCTGGAGGCGGGAGCTTTCCGGCCCCGAAACGCCCGCGCAAAAGGACGGGATCGTGGCCACCGGGCTCGCCCTGGCCTCGGACATGGCGTTCGCCGCCCGGAAAAGGCTGGGGATATAGAGAGGAATAGATTTTACGGGGCAGGGGGCTGCCCCGAAGGGCAAGAACCCATCTTGAAAAATAAGTTTGGGCTCCAAATGGCTGCAAAAGTTAATGGCTGCGTCATCGCCCCCCATAGTCCCTCGGCATAGAACCAGTAATCCTGCGGGCCTATGGGGCCTGCTTCCTTGCCCTTGGCTTATTTGCGCGCTCTCGCGACGAAAGTTTTTTGGGGTTGGGTTCAAAGCATTTTCGAAGAATGACGAAAAAATGGACGGAGTTTGAGGCAGGAATCTTATAAAAGCCGCCCCTCGGGCGCTTTTTTATTCGGGAGGTTTCATGGAAGAGCTTAAAGGGTTTCAGAAGAAGTTTCTTCGGGGGCTGGCCCACGGTCTTTCCCCGGTGGTGCTGGTGGGGGCGAAGGGGCTCACGCCCGCCCTGGTGAAGGCCCTGGACCAGGCCCTGCGCGATCATGAGGTCATCAAGGTGAAGTTCCTGGATGAAAAGGAAAAGGAAGGCAAAAAAGCCCTGGCCGACGAGATCTGCAAGGCTTCCCAGGCCCAGCTGGCGGGCATGATCGGGCACACGGCCGTGTTCTTCCGCCAGAACCAGGACCCGGAAAAACGCAAGGTCAAGCTGCCGCAACGCGCGGAGGCGGACGCCTCCTGACCGCCGGGGCCGCTATGCATCCTTCCAGGCACCCCTGGCCATACCCGTCCCTTCCCCCCACGCCAAAGGAGGCCCTCATGGCCGGCAAGTTCGACTACGACTACATCGTCATCGGGTCCGGCTTCGGGGGCAGCGTGTCCGCGCTGCGCTTGAGCGAAAAGGGCTACACGGTGGGGGTGCTGGAAAAGGGCAAACGCTGGGCCAGCGGGGATTTCCCCAAGACCAACTGGAACCTGCGGAAAAACATCTGGATGCCCCGGCTGGGCCTCTACGGCATCCAGATGCTCACGCTCCTGAAGAACGTCCTGGTCCTCCACGGGGGCGGGGTGGGCGGCGGCAGCCTGGTGTACGCCAACCAGCTCCTGGTGCCGCCGGACTCGGTTTTTGCAAAGCCCGAGTGGGGGCCGGGAGACTGGAAGGAAAAGCTGGCCCCTTGCTATGCCGTCGCGCGGAAAATGCTGGGCGCGAACCCCAGCCCCCAGGTGGGCCGGGCCGACCGCATCCTCCAGGAGATCGGCAAGGAGATCCGCGGGGAGGACACCTTCCACAAGAACGATGTGGGCATCTTCTTCGGGGAGCCCGACAAGACCGTGCCCGACCCCTACTTCGGCGGCAAGGGCCCGGACCGCACGGGCTGCACTTTCTGCGGGGCCTGCATGATCGGCTGCCCCAAGGGAGCCAAGAACACCCTGGACAAGAACTACCTCTACCTGGCCGAAGGCCTGGGCGCCAAGATCCACCCCGAAACGGAGGTCACCGGCGTCCGGCCCCTGGCCGATGGTGGTTACGAGGTCTTCACCCGGAAGTCCACGGGTTGGCTGCATCCCAAGAAAACATTCACCGCAGGCGGAGTGGTGTTCTCCGGCGGAGTGATGGGAACGGTGCGGCTCTTGATGAAATGCAAGGATGAAGGGCTTTTGCCCGACATCTCCGATCAGCTTGGCAACTTCGTCCGCACCAACTCCGAGGCAATCCTGGCGGTCAAAAGCCGCGACACCAGCGTCAAGTGGACCGACCAGATTGCCATCACCTCGGGCATCTACGCCGACGACACCACCCACATGGAGATCGTGCGCTACAACGACGGCTCGGACGTGCTGTTCGGGCTGGTGACCATCCTGACGGGCGGCGGGGGCAGGATTCCCAGGTTCCTGCGCTTCCTGGCCAACATCCTGGCCCATCCCATCCGCTTTTTAAAGTCCCTGTGGCCTCTGGGCTGGGCCAGGCAAAGCTCGGTGCTGCTGGTCATGCAGACCAACGAAAACTACCTGCACCTAAAGTACAAGCCCCGGTGGTGGCGCTTCGGAGGCAAGTCCATGGGCTCCACCGTGCCCCAGGGAAACATCGCGCCCGTATCCTACATTCCCATCGCCAATGAGGTGGCGAAGCGCATGGCCGAGAAGATGGACGGCGAGCCCATGAGCATGTGGTCCGAGTGCATCCTGGACGCGCCCACGACGGCCCACATCCTGGGGGGTTGCTGCATGGGCGAGAGCCCGGACAAGGGCGTGGTGGGCTATAACGGCGAGGTGTTCGGCCACCCGAACCTCTTCGTGGCCGACGGCTCGGTGGTCCCGGCCAACCTGGGCGTGAACCCCAGCCTGACCATCACGGCGCTTTCCGAGTACATCATGGGGCAGGTGCCGGTAAAAAGGGAGGGCGGGAAGAGTTGAGGACAGGAAAAAGAAGGATTTCCCCCTCCCTCTTTTTGGGAACAACTTTTACCTGCGTGTCCCGAAGGCCTGAATTAGAGTTAACAACCTGTAATGACGGTAAAGACCATCTTTTTTGAAAGCGTAGCATTCAAAAACGGTTAGGGGATGAGTTCTAGCTCATGCCTTTCTGGTCGCGATCGGCAAAGACCTCCTTCACCGCGCCCATGGCCCGCAGGGCGGCCGGGAAGCCCGAGTGCAGCGCGATCTGGATGACGATCTCCACAACCTCGGCCCGGCTCAGGCCCACGTTCAGGGCCCCGTGGATGTGGGGTTTGAGTTGGTTCAGGGAGTTGCCCATGGCGGAAAGGGCGGAAATGGCCACCACCTGCCGGGTCTTTACATCCAGGCCGGATCGGCAATAGATGTCCCCGAAGCCGAACTCCACCACGTAGCGCCCCAGGTCCGGGGCCACGTCCTTCAAGCCGTCAACGACCTTTTGGCCTTCCTCGCCGGCTATCTCGCGGAGCTTTGCCCACCCTTTTTCGTAGCGATCCTCGCTCATGGTTTTCCTTTCTCTGTCAAGCCGTTTTTTGTTTCAAAGCAAGTCAGTTGGTGATCCCCTGAGCCTCCCGCTGGCTAAAGACCTCCCGCGCGGCGGCCATTCCGGCCAGGGCAACGGCAAAGCCCGCGTACACAGCCATCTGGAGCACGATCTCCACAATCTCCGTGCGCGTGACGCCCACGTTGAGCGCCGCGTTCATGTGCACCTTGAGCTGGGGCTCGGCGTTTCCCAGGGCGCAGAGCGCCGCCACGGTGATCATCTCCCGGGATCGAAGCGCGAGGCCCGGACGGGAAAAAACGTCGCCGTAGGGAAACTCCACCACGAAGCGGGCCAGGTCCGGGGCCACCCCCTCCATGGCGTCCACCACCCGCCGGATGGCTTCCGTGTCTATGCTCATCAGCTTGTCCCAGCCGCGCTGGTATCTGTCTTCCATCATCACTGCTCCTTAACGTTTGCGTCCTTGGGCGCGTCCCGTCACACCCTTTTCAGCCACGACCGGAACCCAAGGGCCAAAAATACGAATACAAAGGCCCAATAGCCGTAGATGTATCCGCTACGGCCATGCAAAGCCCCAAGGGCCGCCAACAACGGGGCGGACACCAGCAAAGTGGCGCAGGCGCACAGCACGCCCAGGATCAGCCCCGCAAGCGCATCGCTGGGGTAGTGGACGCCCAGACGGGGGCGCAGATACATCATGGCCGGGATCATCCAGCCGAAGCACAAAAGCCCGGTCAATCCGAACCGGAAGCTTATGATGATCACGCAAAGGCTGGTCCACAGGACATGGCCGGAGGGGAAGCTTTCCATCTCTTTGGAGCCGTGGCCCGGGTCGCGGTTTTGAATGGTCAGGGACAGCTCCTTTTGCAGCTCTTTATTGGCATAGGGGCGCCTTCTCCTGATCCGGCTTTTGAGCGGCGTGAACACCATGTTGCCCACCATCAGGCCGAACATGAGCAGGATGGACGCCTGATGCAGGGGGGCGTAACGAAAAATCTGTCCGGCAACGGCCGCAGCGAGCACAACCAGCATCCAGAAGGGACCGTCCCCCATGAAAATCAGCGATTTGATGACAAAGGTATCTTCAAAGGGCCTTTGATAGGCCCATTTCAAGATGTTCGCATCTAATTTTCTCAAGTGCTTCATGAACGATCATCTGATTCCGTGTTGTTGTTTGATCCCTTCCGCCACGCGGTCCGCCAGCGCCATCACGGTCAGATAGGGATTCACGTGGCTGCTGTGGGGGAACAGGCTCGCGTCGGCCACGTACAGGCCCGGGTGGCCGTGCACCGCTCCGGAAGCATCCGTCACCGAGTCGGCCGGGCTCGTCCCCATGCGGCACCCGCCCTGGGGGTGGGCGGATGAAAGAGGCATCTTGTTGGGGATGAAGTGTTTTTCGTGGATGAGCTCGTCCAGCCGGCCAGCGTCCCCGGGCCTCAGGATCATGGGGCTCGCGCAAGGCATCACGGCTTTTTCGCAGCCGGCCGCGAAGAAGAGCTTTGCCGCGGACTTCTGGGCGTGGACCAGGGACCGTTTCGTCCCCTCCGAAATCTTGTAGCGGATCTGGGTGTCCCCGCCTTTCACCATCACGCGGTTCTCCGATACGGCCTCGTCGTGGTTCAGGATGATCACCGTCATGAAGCGCGCGTAATCCTGCATCACCGCCTTCAAGTCCTTGCCCCACAGGCCCAGGTGCTTGGTGGAAACGAAGGGGTAGTAGAACGCCGTCTCCATGTAGTAGTCGTTGGTGGAGGAGAACACGGGCGTGTAGAAGGTCTTGGGAAAGCCGCGGTAGTTTTTGATGGGCTTGGGGTACACGCCATAGAGCGTCAACGCCGGGTGCATGGTCACAAAGCGCCCCAGCATTGGTAGTTCCTTTCCGAAGCCCGACCGCAACAGCAGCCCCGGAGTGGAGGGCGATCCCCCGGCCAGAACTACGGTGTCCGCCGTCACCGTGGACTCGCCCGGCTCCCAGGGACCCGGCAGCGTGCCCTCCGGCGCGGGCGATACCCGCACGGAAAGGCTCTTCCCCTCCACCTTCTCCACGAAGCAGTTGGGCACCAGGGTGACTCCGGCGGCCAGGGCCTTGGGAATCTGCACCTCCAGCGCCCCCTGTTTGCCGCCCGAAGCGCAGCCCAGGTTACAGAAGCCCATCTGCTCGCAGTTCTTGATGTTCAGCCGGATGGTCTCCACCGGCCAGCCCAGCTTCCCGCAAGCATCTTTAAAAAGCGCGTTGTTCTCGTTCACGTACTCCGGCCCCGGCGTGATCACCGAAAGCTGCTGCTCCAGCTTCTCGAACCGCGGCCGCAAATCCTCGGGCGAAAGCCCCGGAACCGCCCATTTCCGGCACACTTCGTCGGGCAGCCGGAAGGTGACCCCGGTGTACACCAGCGTGGAGCCGCCCACGCCTTTCCCGGCCGCCAGCGTGATGGCCCCGTCCGCCGTGGGCCAGCCGCCGCCGTACCAGAAAAGGCCCATCATCTCGATCTCCCGCTGCGTGAAGTACGAGCGCGGGAAATGGGGCCCGGCCTCCAGCAACGCAACCGATATGCCCTTTGGCACCAGATCCGAAAGCCGGTCCGCCACGGTGGCGCCACCCGCTCCCGAGCCCACGATGACGATATTATAATGCCGGTTCATGAACGGCTCCTTTATGGTATTTGTCATAATCGCCGTCTGGTTTGCTCTTCGCGGGCGCTGGACGCGCACCTGGTTTCGGTCTGCGCAATCCGACAGGAATTATAACAATCGCTCGAACTGGTTCAAAAAGTTTTGCCTCAAAAGGGGAGAGGGGGGGCGGGGGGAAAAGCCTTTTTTGTCAAAAGGGGCTTTCCCTCTTCCCCCCGCGAGTTCCTTTCATTCCGTCACCTCCCAGCTCCCGTTGCACAATCCGCGGATGGCGGGGTCGGAGTAAGGGACCTGCGGGGTCAGAGGCCCCTCGTAGCCGATGGATTTCCAGGTCTTTTCCTGGGAGTAGTATCCCATGCAGGCGTAGTTCTTGAGCCCGAAGAAGCCCATGCGGAAGGGGCCCAGCGGGCCGGACTCCATCCACGATAGAAGCCGGTTTCGTTTTTCCGGCGAAAGGTTCACGAAGAAGCGGCCGCCGAAGAAGAGCCCCAGGATGTTCACCAGAAAAAGGAGGACCAGGAGCTTTTTTCGGAGTTGAGGGGCCAGGCGCGCGATGGCCCAGTCGGCGATTCCGGCGCTTTGCAGGGTTCCGGCGCCTTGGTCCGTGCCGTCGGCCGGGACGATGGACTGGGCTACGGCCAGGAACACGTTGAGCTTCTTTCCGCGCAGGTAGCGCAGCCGATAGGTTTCCGCCATGGGAATTCTCCGTTTTTTGACATGAATGGGCGGCGTTCACCGCGGGTCGTGGTGGTGTTAGAGCATAAACTTAAGGCTTGCGGTTGCACAAGTCCCCGACCAGTGGTAGTTTGAATTTTCCCGTTCGTCAAAAATCGGCCCATTGGTTTTCCAGCAGGGTGCGCGGGGGTTTTGCCGGAGGCTTCGGGTGGGCGAGAGCGATGTTGAAACCAGGCCGTCCGAGGGGAAGGGCGGGCGCGGAAAGCTGCTTGCGCGGATCGCGCTGGCGCTTGTCATCGTGGCGCTGGTGGCCGCGTTTTTCGCGCTGGATCTCGGGCGCTACGTGAACTTTTCCTACATCAAGGCATCCCAGACCAGGTTTGCCGAGGTGTATGCCGGGCACCCGCTTGCCGTGATCGCGGTCTACATGGCCATCTACATCCTCGTGGCGGCGCTCTCCCTCCCGGGGGCGGCGGTGCTGACGCTGTTGGGCGGGGCCCTGTTCGGCGTGGTGACGGGGGTGGTGGCGGTGAGCTTCGCCTCCACCATCGGGGCCACCCTGGCCTGCATCGTGGCCCGCTTCCTCCTGCGGGACATGATGGCCCGAAGGCTCTCCGGCTTCATGGGCAAGATCAATGCCGGAGTGGAAAGGGAAGGGGCCTGGTACCTTTTCGGGCTGCGCCTGGTTCCGGTTTTCCCCTTCTGGCTGGTGAACCTGGCCATGGCGCTCACCTCCATGAAGCTTTCCACCTTCACCTGGGTCTCCCAGCTGGGAATGCTTCCTGCCACCATCGTGTTCGTGAATGCGGGCAGCGAGCTGGCGCGGATCTCTTCGTTGCGATCCATTCTTTCACCCGGGCTGCTCATAAGCTTCGCCATTCTGGGCGTGTTTCCCATCGCAGCCAAGAAGACCCTGGACTTTGTGAAGAAGCGCCGCGCCGAGAAGGCAGACCCTAAGGCGGGTCAGGGGGCGAAACAATGAAGAGCTTCGATTACGATATGGGCGTGCTGGGCGGCGGGGCGGCCGGGCTTACGGTGGCCGCCGGCGCGGCCAGCCTGGGGGCGAAGACCCTCCTGGCGGAAAAGGAGGAGAACCTGGGCGGGGACTGCCTGCATTACGGGTGCGTGCCGTCCAAGACGCTCATCGCCACCGCCCGGGCCTATCATGCCATGAAAAACGGGGAGCGCTTCGGGCTTCCCAAGGTAGACCCGCCCGCGCCGGACTTTTCCCGGATCGCCGCCCGGATCCGGGGGGTGATCGCCAAGATCCAGGTTCACGACTCCCACGAGCGTTTTCGCAGGCTGGGAGCGGAAGTGGTGCGGGCCGAACCCCTTTTCGCGGACGAGCACACCGTGGACCTGGGGGATCGGAAGGTGACGGCCCGCCACTGGGTGGTGGCCACGGGCTCGTCCGCCGTGGTGCCCGGCATCGAGGGGCCGGCCGGGATTTCCTATCTCACCAACCGGGAGATCTTCAGCCTGCAAACATTGCCCGGCTCGCTGCTCATCCTGGGGGGCGGGCCCATCGGCGTGGAGATGGCCCAGGCCTTTTCCCGGCTGGGAACGCGCGTGGCCGTGGTGGAGATGGCGGACCGCATCCTGGCGGCCGAGGACCCGGACATGGCCGGGGAGGTCGCCCGTAACCTCTCCGCGGAAGGAGTGGCTCTTTTTCTGGGCTGCAAGGCCGTGAAGGTGGCGCAAGAGGGCGGGAAGAAGCTGGTCACGGTGGAGGCTCAGGACAAGACGCGCCAGGTGCTTTCCGCGGACGAGGTTCTGGTGGCCGTGGGGCGCAGGCCCAACACGGCCGGCCTGGGTCTGGAAAAGATCGGCCTCGGCGAGCCGGGAAGGCCCATTGTGGTGGACGCCCGGATGCGGACCAAGATCCCCCATATTTTCGCTGCGGGCGACGCCGTCGGCGGGTACATGTTCACCCATGCGGCGGGCTACGAAGGGGGAATCGCGCTGACCAACGCGGTGCTGCGGCTTCCCCGCAAAGCGGATTACAGCCGCATGTGCTGGTGCACCTACACCGACCCGGAGCTTGCCTCCATCGGCATGAACGAGTCTGCGGCCAAGAAGGCGGGGGTTCCCTTCAAGATCATCGTGGAGGACCTGGGCGAGAACGACCGCAGCCTGGCCGAGGGAAACGGTTCCGGAAAGCTCAAGCTCCTCCTGGACAAGAGCGATAAGCCTTTGGGCGTGCAGATCCTTGCGCCCCATGCGGGAGACCTGCTGGCCGAGTGGGTGGCGGTCATGGGGGGCGGCGTGAAGCTGTCTGCGCTGGCGGGAGCCATCCATCCCTATCCCACCATGGCCGAAGCAAGCAAGAAGGCCGCGGCGGACCTCTTCGCCCCCCGCCTGTACTCGGACAATGTGCGCAAAGCCCTGCGCTTCCTGTTCCAGCTCAAGGGCAGGGCACCGCTTGCGGGCGCAAAATAAGCGAGGCGACATGAATACCCATTCCCTGCGTTTGGCGCTGCTCCTCGGGTTGCTCGTATGCTTCTCCCTTCCGGCGGCGGCCCAGGAACCTTCGGCCACGCCCGGCCCCATACCCGACCATGTCCTTTTCACGGAGCTTCTTTCCCGCAACGTGAAGGACGGGGTCGTGTCCTACAAAGGATTCCAGGCCGATCTTCCCCGGTTTGAGGCCTACCTGGAGCAGATGGCCCAGGTGGACCCGGCAACGCTATCCAACAACGACCGGTTCGCCTTCTTCATCAACCTCTACAATGCCTGGACCATCCGACTCATTCTCACCAAGTACCCGGACCTGCGATCCATCAAAGACCTGGGCGGCTTCTTCGGGCCCTGGAAGATGGACCTGGTGAAGCTGAACGGCCAGACCGTCACTCTGGACCACGTGGAGCACGGAATCCTGCGGCCGGAGTTCAAGGACCCGCGGGTCCATTTCGCCATCAACTGCGCCTCCAAGGGCTGCCCCAAGCTCCGGAGCGAAGCATACGTGGGGGCGCGGCTCTCCGACCAGCTGGACGATGCGGTGTCCCGGTTCATCAACGACCCGGAGCGCACCTACATAGCGGACGGAAGGCTTTATGTGAGCCGCATTTTCAAATGGTTCGCGCAAGACTTTGACAAGGACCCGGTTTCTTTCGTACGAAGGTACGCCAAAGGCGACCTGGCCACCCGGCTTGCCGCCACCGGGGACGGGGTTTCCGTGAAGTACTTAAGCTACGACTGGTCGCTGAACGGGAATTGAAGAAATCGGGGAGAACTTTATAAGATCGCGTTTGCGTTCCGCACAGTAAACCCGCGGGAATTCATAGGGAGGAGTACATGGGCAAGCTTTTCAAGCTGTACGAGCAGGGCCAGAGCATCTGGTTTGATTTCATCAAGCGGTCTCTCCTTACCAGCGGAGAGCTGGCGGCCCTGGTGGAGAAGGGGGTCACGGGCGTGACCTCCAACCCCAGCATCTTCGAGAAGGCCATCAACGAGACCGCAGACTACGATGCGGAGTTCGCCGAGCTTGTCCGCGAGCAGAAGTCCGTGCCGGAGATCTACGAGGCCCTGGCCGTCAAAGACATCGCCCTGGCGGCGGACGTCCTGGTCCCGGTCTACGAGAAAACCGAGGCCCGGGACGGCTTTGTAAGCCTGGAAGTGGACCCGGAGCTTGCCCACGACGAGGAAAAGACCGTTTCCGAGGCCATCCGTCTGTTCACGGAGGTAAACCGCAGGAACGTCATGATCAAGGTGCCTGCCACTCAGGCGGGCGTGGCGGCGGTGCCGCGGCTCATCGGCGCGGGCGTGAACGTTAACGTGACCCTTCTCTTCGGCCTGGAGAACTATCGGGCCTGCGCTCTGGCCTACCTGGAAGGCCTGGAGCTCCTGGCCAAGTCCGGCCCCACGGTGAAGAACGGCGCCGCGGTGGACAAGGTGGCCTCGGTGGCCTCCTTTTTCGTGAGCCGAGTGGACACGGCCGTGGACAAGATTCTGGCCGAAAAGGGCCGGATCGACCTCCAGGGCAAGGCTGCGGTGGCCAATGCCAAGGCGGCCTATGAAATTTTCAGCGAGATATTCTCCGGTCCCCGCTGGGAGACGCTGGCCCTAAAGGGCGCGCGGGTGCAACGGCTGCTGTGGGCCAGCACCGGCACCAAGAACCCGGCCTACTCGGACTGCCTATATGTGGACACCCTCATCGGCCCGCACACGGTGAACACGGTTCCGCCGGCCACGCTCTCGGCCTTTCTGGATCACGGGGTGGTGGCCTGCACCATCACCCAAGACCCGGAGGCGGCGCGCAAGGTGCTTTCGGAGCTCGCATCGCTGGGCATAGATCTGGCCGCGATAACGGACAAACTCCAGGAAGAAGGTGTGGCGGCCTTCGCCAAGAGCTTCTCCACCTTGCTTGCAGGTGTGGCTGAAAAAAAAAAGGCCTTACAAAAAAGCCTTGAGCCCGGAACCGTAGAAAGCCTGGGCAGTTACGCAGAGGCGGTGTCCGAAGCCGCTTCCGCGATGGAGAAGCAGGGCGTGGTGGGCCGCATCTTCTCCGGCGACCACACCGTGTGGAAGGAAAGCCCGGTGGAGATCGCAAACCGCCTGGGCTGGCTCCGCTCGCCGGAGAACATGGAAGCCCATGTGGGCGGGATGCGGGACTTCGCCCGCGAGGCCAGGCGCGCGGGGCTCACGCGGGCGCTTCTCATGGGCATGGGCGGCTCCAGCCTGGCGCCGGAGGTCTTTCGCTTCACCTTCGGTGCGGGCGAGGACTTCCTGGACCTCTCCGTCATAGACAGCACGGACCCGGGCGCTGTGCTGGAGGCGGCCCGGTGGGCGGAGCCCGGAAAGACCCTGTTCATCGTCTCCACCAAAAGCGGCGGCACCGTGGAGACGCTCTCCCTGTTCAAGTACTTCTACAACCGGGCGGTTTCGGCCCTGGGCAGGGAAGAGGCGGGCAAGCGCTTCGTAGCCATCACCGACCCGGGCAGCGAGCTGGAAGGCTGGGCCAAGACCTACGGATTCCGGGGATTGTTCTTGAACGACCCCGACATCGGCGGGCGCTTCTCGGCGCTCTCCTACTTCGGCCTGTTGCCGGCGGCCGTGGTGGGTGTGGATGTGGCGGCCGTTCGGGAGTCCGCGCTTGCCCTGAAAGCCCTTTCGCTTCCCGAGGCGCTCCCTTCCCGCGGGGAAAACCCGGCCGTCCGGCTGGGCGCCGCCATGGGCGCCCTGGCCCTCCGCGGGCGCGACAAGCTGACGCTCATCATGGGGCCCAGCGTAAAAGCCCTGGGCGCCTGGGTGGAGCAGCTGGTTGCCGAAAGCACGGGCAAGGAGGGAAAAGGTATCCTCCCCGTCTGCGGCGAGGCCCTGATGGCGCCTTCGGACTATGGCCCGGACCGCTTTTTCGTCTATGTCCACCTGGCGGGCGAGGACGCGCTGGAGGAAAAGGTGCGCGCCTTGGAGCATTCCGGGCTGCCCGTGGTCCGCATCCGGCTTTCGCGGCTCACGGACATGGGCGGCGAGTTCCTCCGCTGGGAGCTTGCCACGGCCGTGGCGGGCCACCTGCTGCGGGTGAACCCCTTCGACCAGCCGGACGTGGAGAGCGCCAAGAAAAAGGCCCGGGCCCTGGTGGCCGAGTACAAACAAAGCGGCAAGCTCCCCGAGGAGGCGCCTCTCTTCTCCCGCGACGGCCTCACCTTTTTCGGGGACGGCGAAGGGAAAAAGCCGGAAGGCTTCCTGCGCGGCTTTCTGGCTTCTGCAAGCCAGGGGGACGCCTCGGGCGCCGGGAGGGCCTACGTGGCCATTCAGGCCTTCCTCAAGCCCGGCCCCAACGTGGATGCGGCTCTGGCAAACCTCCGGGCTGCCATCGCGGAGAAGTACAAGCTGGCCGTCACCGTGGGCTACGGGCCGCGCTTCCTGCACTCCACGGGCCAGCTCCACAAGGGAGACGCGGGACACGGCCTATTCCTGCAGCTCACCGAGGCCATGCCCGAGGACGCGGGCATCCCGGACGATTTCCTGTCCGCGGAGTCCGGCATCTCCTTCGGCGTGCTCAAGACGGCCCAGGCGCTGGGCGACGCCCAGGCTCTCCGGGCTGCGGGAAGGAAGGTCGTCCGGGTGGACCTGGGCGCCTCCCGGAGCGCGGGGATTCAGACGCTCGCAGCCCTGGCCGTCTGAGGAGCGGGCGAGGAAAAGGCCGGGCCGCAAGGGAAAAAAGCCTTGCACCCGGCCCTGGTTCTGGCTACACCTGAAGGCCCGGCGGCGACGCACGGGCGCTTTTCCCATACGTGAGCTTTTTCCGCCGTTTCTTGCGGCGTGAAAGGATGATCATGACCAAGCAGGACGATTTGAAAAGGATCGCGGCCGAAGCGGCGGTGGACGAGGTCAAATCCGGAATGGTGGTGGGTCTGGGAACCGGTAGCACGGCCACCTTTGCCATCGTGCGGCTGGCGCGGCTCCTGCGCACGGGAGAGCTCACCGACATCGTGGGGATTCCCAGCTCCATCCCCACCTACGACCTGGCCAGCTCGCTGGGCATTCCGCTGGCCACCTTCGCCGAGTACGAGGCCATAGACATCAACATTGACGGCGCGGACGAGGTGGACCCCCGGATGAACCTCATCAAGGGGGGAGGCGGGGCCCTTTTGCAGGAAAAGATCCTGGCCCAGGCCAGCCGCCGCAACGTCATCGTGGTGGACGAAGGAAAGATGAGCGAGAAGCTGGGCATGAACTTCGCCCTTCCGGTGGAGGTTGTCCCCTTTGCCCTGCACACGGAAAAGCGCTATCTGGAGTCCCTGGGAGCCCAGGTTTCCCTGCGGGAGAACGTGATCTCCAAACCCTTCCGCACCGACCACCGGAACCTGATCCTGGACGCCCGTTTCCCCGCCATCGAGGACCCCGAAGAGCTGGCAGGGAAGCTGGACCGCCGCGCCGGCGTGGTGGAGCACGGGCTCTTCCTGGGCCTGGCCTCCGAGGTCATCGTGGGCGGATGGGACGGGCAGGTGCGGCGCATCACCCGGCCTTAGGGGCTGCTTAAAAAAGTTTCTATTCCGATGGACTGCAAAAGCCAATGACGGCGTCATCCGCCGGAAAAAGTCCTCGACGTGGAACAATCACGCTTGCGTCCTTTTTCCGCCGGCTTTCTTGTCCTTTGCTTTTTCACGCCATCTCATGACGAAATTTTTTAAACAGCCCCTCGCCGGCCCGGAGGGGCCGTGAGCAAGAAGAAAGCTATTGCCCTCGCGCTGGTGCTGGTCGCTCTGGCGGCTCTTTTCGCCTATGTGTTCCACAGCCGCGTGAAAAACGGCCTCACCCCCGCGGACATCGCCGCCCTGCGCATAGCGGCGGCGAACCTTCACCTGGCCCCGATCCCCGCCGACGCAGGCTACGCCAGCCAGATCGCCCTCATCGGCGAGGCCCAGAAGGCGGTGCTCTCCCTGGCCCCGAAAAACGACGGCATCCCGGAAGGAAGCCCCCGGGAGCCCGCCGACCTCTTCGCGCAGGGCTCGGGCCTTTGCTACGACCGCAGCCGCAGCCTGGAAAAGCTCCTTCGTTACCTGGGATTCTCCACCCGCCATGTTTCCGTGTACACGGCGCCGCAAAACGGATGGGCATACTCCGGCCTTTTCCGCGGCGGAACCCCCTCCCATGCCGTCTCCGAGGTGCTGACCCGGAAAGGCTGGCTCCTGCTGGACTCCAATGCGCCCTGGATGGCGCTGACGGCCGCGGGCGACCCGATGTCCGCAAGGGCAATGGCACAGGACGCGGAGAAGCATTCCATCGCCTGGCAGGACCCGGGCATCAACCCCATTTTCCGCAAACGCTTTGTCTACATCTACGGGCTTTACTCCCGCCACGGAAGGTTCTACCCGCCCTACAACCCGGTTCCGGACATCAACTGGCCCGAGTTGGCGGAGAACTTTTGAAGATACTCCGCAATCAGAGGATCGCCCTGAGGTAGTAGAAGCTCGCCACCGCCACGTACAGAAGCTTGGCGCCCATTGCGGCCATGGTGCCCAGGAAGACTCCCAGGCCGGCCTTTGCCGCTTCCTTTCCTTCCTTGCCTGCCAGCATCTCTCCCGCCACCGCGCCCAGGAAAGCCCCCAGGATGATGGTCCAGGGCGGCGCGATGAAGACCCCTGCGGTCATCCCCAGGATGGACCCCCAAAGGCCCTTTTTCGTTGCCCCGAAGCGCTTGGCGCCCAAGAGCGGCATCACGGTGTCCAGCACGGAAACCAGCACGGCGAAGAGGAACAGGACCACCAGGAGGGTTCCGGAGAAGGTGGCCCAGCCCTTGGCCAGGCACAGGATGATGAGGGCGGTGAAGGCCAGCGCCGGGCCGGGGATGACCGGCACCACGCAGCCCACGAACCCGGCCAGCAGGAGGAGGATTCCCAGGAAGACGAGGATGGCGGAGATCATGGCAAGCCTTTCGGGAGCGGGTTCGGCGCTAGGGATCTGCGAAGTTGCCGGGAGGATGCTTTTTCACGGAATCATCACCGTTTGATCGAACTTATCTCACAAGGGGCCTTTATGATGCTTTCCATAGAGGATCTGGAATAAGCCCTGGAGAGCCGATCGAGGGAGGTTTTGTTCGCTTCTCGACCGGGGAGGGGAAAGCCCGCCTTGTTCAAAGGGAGCTCTCTCCTTCCTTCCGCGAAACCTACTCCGAAGTTTGATCCTCTACTTCTTCCCCGCTTCCACGAGGGAAAGCGAAAGGTCCTGGAAGGCATGGGCAAGATCGGAGCACCACGCGTCGAAGCGTTCGCAGACTTCTCCGGTTGCGGGCGACGGGTCCACCAGGCTGGGGTAGGCCACCAGCTCGGCCCCTTCCTTTGCCAGTCGGGCGCAAAGGCCGGGGTCTGCGCCGGGCAACAGGTCCGAAACGAGATCGGACACGGGGTAGAAGTCCGCCGCGCGCTGGAAGTCGCGGTGCATCTGCGTGACCAGGACGTTCCGGGGGCCTTCCCACAGCTCGTTTACCGCGCCGTCCCGGTACATGCGCGGCAGGACGGAGAAGTCCTCCATGACCCCGTGGCCGCCGAACACGGACATGCCCAGGCGGGCCAGGTCCGTGGCGTCCCACGCGGCGGCGATCTTCTGCAGCATGACGAGCTCGCGGGCGAGGAAGCGCTTCCTCTTGAGGTCCAATGGCTCGTCCTGGGCCAGCGACCCGGCCACGCCGTCGGGGAGCGCGAAGAAGAGGTCATACATGGCAAAGGCGCCTGCGGTCATGCGCTTGGCTGCGTGCTCCAGGCTGTCCAGCTGGCGGGCCAGCATGGGGAAGTCGGCCAGCCGCAGCCCGAAGGCGGTGCGGAAGGCGGCATAGCGTCGCGCTTCCCGGGCTCCGCGCAGGGCTCCAGCGCCTCCGGCCAGGGCCAGGGTCAGGCGGGACAGGGTGAGCACCATGCCCACCACGTTGGCGAGCCCTCGGGAAAGCGGCCCCAGGGGATAGGCCACCGCGCCGTCGTAGTTGATCTCCGCGGTGGGGAGCTCCCGGGTGCCCATTTTCACTTTGATGCGGTCTATGGTATATCCGTTCCGGATCTCCTTCTCTTTATTCCCAGGCAACCAGGAGGGCGTGACGAACACGGCCACCTTCTCGCTTCCCGCGGGCTTGGCGGTGATGACCGCATAGTCCGCGTGGGCCGCGGAGCAGAAAAACTTCTTCCCGTACAAGCGATAGAACCCCTGGTCCGGCACGGCCTCCACCAGGTTGGCGGGCACGTCGGAGCCGCCCTGGATCTCGGAGAGGTACTGGGCGCCGATGCCGAAGGTGCCGCCTTCCCCTTCGGCCACGTGGGCGAGGATCCGTTTCGTCTCCGGCGTGTCGGCGAACTTCCGCAGGAGCGCCACCAGGCCCTCGGTGCAGGCGATGGGGCAGATGATGCAGGCCTCGGAGTTCTGGCTCAGAAGGAAGACCTTGACCACGCGGGTCCAGGCGAGGGTCTTTTGGGAAAAGAGGGCTTCGGAGAACACCTCCCGCTCCAGAGTCAATGTCTCCAAAGGCCGTACGATGCGGTCAATCCGGTGGTTGTGGCCGTCGTAATGGACCATGTAGGGTTGCTTTTCCGGTGCGGCGGCGGCGTCGGCCAGGTCCCGCCAGCGGAAGGAAACCTTTTGGGAGCACTCCCGGGCCTGGCGGTCCACCTCCTGGAACTGCGGGCCGCAGAAAAAGCGGACGGTTTTCTGCAGAAAAGGGTCGTCGGCGTAATAGTCGAAGCTGTTGCGCCAGGAAAGGAACTCGTCGAACGCGTATGGGTTGTTCCGGTCCGGAAGGGACATGAGGATCTCCTTTGGGAGAAATGAACGCGAAACCATGTGGCAACCGAATGCCACGGGGAACCATAGCACAACGAAAGCTCTCAATCCATTTTTCAAAAGGCGGGGAAACCATGGGAAAGACGGGAGTGCGGGATAGGGGGAGAAGCGGGCGCAGGAGTTTTTTCCTGGTCCTGCTGGCGGCTTTCCTGTGTGCCGCGGCGCTGGCGGCGGGCGACAAGGGCGAGCTCGGCGTCTTGCGGCTCACGCCTTCGGGGCCGGGCGCTCCTCCGGGACGCCAGGTGGTGATCCAATTTGACCGGCCCGTGGTTCCCGTGGGGCGCATGGAGCGGACCGCGGCCGAGGTGCCGGTTGCCATCGAGCCCGGCCTGGCGTGCCAGTGGCGCTGGCTCAACACCTCGGCGCTCTGCTGCCAGCTGAACGAGGCGGACGCGCTCACCCCGGCCACGGCCTACCAGGTTACGGTGAGGCCCGGGCTGACGGCCCAGGACGGCGCCACCATGGCGCAGGAGTTCCGCGGGAGCTTTGCCACCCTCCGCCCCCGCGTGGAGTGGGCGGGCGTGCATCAGTGGACCGATCCGCTGACGCCTGTTTTCCGCGTCACCTTCAACATGCCCGTTACGCGGAAGTCCGTGGATGCTCACCTTTTTCTCGAGCCCCAGGGCGATTCCGGGAAAAGGGTCGCATTGAAAACGGTTCCCGAGCTGCCTGACCCCGAGGACCGCCGTTACGACGAGGGCCTCAGCGTTTTGCCCGACCAGGAAGAGGCCGGGCAGAAGAAAGAGGAGAAGAAGATCCCGGACGAGGCCTGGAGCTTTTATCTACTCCCCGCATCCGCGCTTGCGCCGGACACGGCCTATGCGCTCAGAGAGGAGCCGGGCTTGCGGAACACCAAGGGAAATCTCGAGGGCGACGCATCCCGCCAGGTGGCGGATACCTGTACGTTCGGTCCGTTTGCCTTCTTGGGGGTGCGCACCAGGGACAATGCCGGAAACGACTTCCTGTTCACCCCTTCCGACCAGTGCGGCCAAAAGCCCGGGGCCGACCCCCAGTACTTGGTTCAGCTGGTCTTCTCCGCGCCGGTGACCAACTCCATGGTCAAGGACAACGCCGCGTTCGTGCCGGACCTCGCCGGCGGGCGCAAGGACTACGACCCCTGGGCCAACCGGGGCGATTGGTCGGGCCTCTACGGCCAGCACGTCCGGGGCCAGCAGTACTCGGTGTGGCTGCCCGAGCTCCTGAAGGCGGCCCGTCCCTACCAGTTTTCCTTTGCACCCGAGAAGTTCAAGGACCAGTTCGGCCGCGGGCTGGAAAACCCCGGCAAATACACCTTCTGCACGGATCACCGCAGGCCGCGGCTCGTTTTGGGAAACGACATCTCGGTGCTGGAACGCGACGTGGACACCCGTGTTCCCGCCTATGTTACCAACCTGAAGAGCTTCACGGTGAACTATGAAAAGCTGACGCCCGGCGAAGGCTACTCCGGCCAGCGCCTGTTCACGACGCCCGTGCCCGACGTGCAGGACATAAGCTTCGCCGTGCCCCTGGGAATCCGGAATGCCATCGGGGAAAAAGGAGGGATCGCGCGGGGATGGATCGTCACCAATCCGCCCCAGAGCGACAACACCGAGCGTTTCCTCTGCCAGGTCACTCCCTTTGCCGTGCACGTGAAACGGGGCTTCTACAACACCCTGGTGTGGGTGACCCGGCTCTCCGACGGAAAGCCCGTGGCGGACGCCCGGGTGAGCGTCTTTTACGACCCGGTCATCCATAGGCCCGAGGCCTTGAAGCTTCTTGCTCAGGCGGTGACGGATAAAGACGGCCTTGCCATGCTCCCGGGAAACGAAACCCTGGACCCGGACCAGAAGCTTTCCGACTGGATGGGCGGCAGCTACCAGAACCCGGTGCTCCAGGCTCGCGTGGAAAAGGACGAGGCCGCGGCGGTGGTGCCCTTGAGCAGCGAGTTCTCCGTGCAGTTCGCCGAGTGGAACTACCCCAGGAAGATATACGGCCACATCCGCACCTGGGGAGCCACTGCCCAGGGAGTGTACAGGGCCGGCGACACCATCCAGTACAAGATCTGGGTGCGGAACCAGGCCAACAAGACGCTCGCCCCGTCCCCGAAGAAGACCTACACGCTGAAGATCGTGGACCCCATGGGCAAGACGGCCCTGGAGAAGACCGGCATCGTCCTTTCGGACTTCGGCGCGCTGGACGGCGAGTATCCGGTGCCCAAGAACGCGGCCATGGGGTGGTACAGCTTCGTCCTCTCCGCGGACTTCACCGACTATGTGTGGGAGCCCATGCAGGTCCTGGTCACGGACTTCACTCCCGCTCCCTTCAAGGTGCGCGCCGAGATGAACGGCGAGCTTTTCCGGCCCGGCGACCGCATGGAGATCACGGCGCGGGCCAGCATGCATGCGGGCGGACCCTTTGCCGGCGCGCCGGCGCGCATCACCGCGGTCCTGTCTCCGGCTGGCTTTTCTCCGGACACCGCCCCCGCCTCGGAGTTTTTCTACGCCACCTGGGCCGAGGATGACGATGAGGAGGGCTCCCGGCAGAACCTCACCCTCCTCTCCGATACCGGAACCCTCGACTCCCAGGGGGTCTTGGCAAAGACCGTAGACGTTCCCGAAAAGCCCGTCATCTACGGCACCATCAGCGTGGAGGCCGACGTCTCCGACGACCGCGGCAAGTTCGTGGCGGCCAATGCCCGGGCCTCCTACATCTCCCGCGACCGCCTGGTGGGCTTAAAGTCCGACAAGTGGATGTACAACGAGGGCTCCCCGGCCGGATTCTCCTTCCTGGTGGTGGACGACAAGGGATCTCCCGTTGCCGGCGTTCCCGTCGCCTTCACGACGGAGCGCAGGGTCACCAAGGCCTCGCGGGTCCAGGGCCCCGGCAACGCTTTCGTCACCCAGTACATCGAGGACTGGGAGGAGGCGGACCGCCAATAGCTTTCCTCGAAGCAGGGGCCGGCGGACTACTCCTTTATCCCCAAGGCTCCGGGAAGCTTTCGCATCACCGCAAGGATCACGGACACCAAGGGCCGTCCCCACGCCACCTCCCTGTGGACCTGGGTGGCTGGAAAGGGCAGGGTGCTCTGGGAAGGGCCCGAGGGAAACGTCCTCTCCATCGTGCCGGAGAAGAAGAGCTACAAGGTGGGAGAAACCGCCCGCTTCCTGGTGCAGAACCCCTTTGAAAAGGCCGAAGCCCTGATCACCGTGGAGCGTCTGGGCGTCATCAGCCAGAAGACCGTCACCTGGACCACCTCCACCCCGGTGGTGGAGGTCCCCGTGACACCGAACCTGATCCCCGGCTTCTACCTATCCGTGGTGGCCTTCTCGCCCCGCGTGGACAAGCCCCTGTCCGACACCGGCGTGGACCTGGGAAAACCCAACTTCCGCATCGGCTATCAGAGCATCACCGTGAAGGACCCCTACAAGGAGATCGTCGTCACCGCCGTGCCCGACAAGAAGAAGGCCAAGCCCCGGGAGAAGGTGACCGTGAAGCTCCATGCCGTTCCCCGCCACCCCGACGGCAAGGAGCCCGTGGAGCTCGCCGTGGCGGTCCTGGACGAGGCGGTCTTCGATCTGGTCCAGGGCGGCGAAAAGGCCTTCGACCCCTACGACGGCTTCTACAGGCTGGAGGACCTGGACCTCCTGAACTACAACCTCCTCTACCGCCTGGTGGGCCGCACCAAGTTCGAGAAAAAGGGAAAGAGCCAGGGCGGGGACGGGGCCGGCCTCGAGATCTCCATGCGCACCATCTTCAAGTACGTGTGCTTCTGGAATCCCAGGGTGGCAACCGATAAAGACGGAAACGCGACCATCGCCTTCACCCTCCCGGACAACCTCACCTCCTTCCGCGTGCTGGCCATGGCCACCACCCCCGACGACCGCATGGGCCTGGGCCAGGCGGATGTCGCCGTGAGCCTTCCCACCGAAGTTCGTCCCGTCATGCCCAACCAGGTCATGGAGAAGGACTCCTTCGAGGCCGGGTTCTCCATCGCCAACCGCACGGACAAGGAACGGGAGCTCACGGTGTCCATCACCGCCTCCGGCCCCCTGGCGGCCCCGGTGTCCGCCGAAAAGCAGATCAAGCTGGCCCCCTACGCCCGTTCCACCGTCTTTCTTCCTGTCAAGACCAAGACCTTCGGCGAAATAACCTTCATTGCCAAGGCTTGGGATGAAACCGACGGAGACGGCGTCACGGTCAAGGTGCCGGTCCTCAAGATGCGTTCCCTCATCACCGGCGCCACTTACGGCTCCTTCACCCAGGGCTCGGTCACCGAGAAGATCGCCTTCCCCAAGGACATCTGGCCCGACGTGGGAAAGGCGGGGGCCGTGCTTTCGCCTTCGGTCATCGGCGGCCTCGGCGGCGCCTTTGCCTACCTGCGCGACTACCCCTACCTCTGCTGGGAGCAGCGGCTCACCAAGGGCGTCATGGCCTCCCATTACATGAACCTGCGCCCGTACCTGCCCGAGGACTTCACGTGGCCCGGCGCGGACACCCTCACCGGAACGATGCTGAACGACGCCGCCTCCTTCCAGGCGGAAAACGGCGGCATGTGCTACTACGTCCCCCGCAACGAGTATGTGAGCCCCTACCTCTCCGCCTACACCGCCCTGGCCTTTGCCTGGCTCGCGCGCGCCGGCCATCCCGTCCCGGCCCAGGTGGAGGCCCGCCTCCAGGCCTATCTGACCGTGCTCCTCAAGCGCGACGAGATGCCCTCCTACTTTAGCCGGGGCATGAGCGACACTGTCCGGGCCGTGGCGCTGGCAGCCCTCGCCCTGCGGGGCAAGCTGCCCCCCGGCGAGGTCGCCCGCTACCGGCCCCATCTCGCCTACATGAGCCTCTTCGGCAAAGCCCACTACCTCATCGCGGCGGTGGCGACCAACGCGCCCGAGGATCTGGTGGCCGAGGCCGCCAACGCCATCCTGGCCCATGCGGACCAGAGCGGCGGCAAGTTCCAGTTCGTGGAAAGCCTGGACGACGGTTATGCCCGCATCCTCGCCTCTCCGCTCCGCACCAACGGCGCCATCCTCTCGGCCATGCTGGCCCTTTCCGAAAAGCCCTTCGGCAAGAAGCTTTGCGGGGACGTGCCCGAGAAGCTCATGATCTTCATCACCCAGAGCCGCAAAAACCGCGACCATTGGGAAAACACCCAGGAGAACATGTTCTGCCTAAATGGCGTGGTGGACTACGCCCGCCTCTATGAGAACACCACCCCCGACTGCCGGATCACGGCCACCCTGGACCAAAAGCCCTTGGGTACCGCCACTTTCACCTCCTTCCGCGATCCGGCCCGGGACCTGTTCCGCCCCGTCTCCCACAAAGACCCGGGAACCCTCCAAAGCCTCATCCTCTCCAAGGACGGCCCGGGCCGCGTCTATTACTCGGCGCGCCTCACCTACGCGCCCAAGACCGGTTTCGACAAGCCGCGGAACGACGGCATAGAGATCCACCGCGAGTACTCGGTGGAACGAAACGGGACCTTCACGCTCTTAAAAAGCCCCATGAAGATCTCTCGCGGAGAGCTCGTGCGCGTGGACCTCTACATCAAGATCCCCGGCGCGCGGAACTTCGTCGTGGTGGACGACCCCGTGCCCGGAGGGCTGGAGCCCGTCAATCGTGACCTCGCCACCGCCTCCAACGTGGATGCATCCAAGGGCGACTACCAACGGGCCGGCGGCTCCTTCTGGTTCAACGCCAACGACTGGTTCGAGTTCGGCGCCTCCCGCTGGTGCTTCTACCATCAGGAGCTGGGCTTCGACGCCGCCCGCTTCTACTCGGAGTATCTGCCGCCCGGCAACTACCACCTCTCCTACACGGCCCAGGCCATTGCCGCCGGAGACTTCGCCGTGATGCCCGCAGGCGCCGAGGAGATGTATAACCCGGACGTGTTCGGCAAAACCACCGCCGCAGAGCTCATCGTGGCGGAGAAGGCGAAATAGGAAAGGCAGAAGAAAGAAAACCTGAATCCGTGAGCGGCGCCAGGTGGCCCGGATGCAAGGAAGACCGCGGCCGACAGTACTGAACGTACGGCGGTCGCGTCCTGACAATGCAGACGGGCCGCATGGCGCCGCCCCGAAGGGCTTTCCCCCGGGGAAAACGTCATTCTGTGCAATAATGTCCGAGCCACGGGCTTTTTACCCTTGAATGGAAAAGCTCCGTCACGGATTCAGGGAAAAGACAAAAGAATTGCGGGGAGGGAGAAAACCCCTTTTGAAAAGAGTGCTTTTTCCCACCTCCCCCCTCCTTTCCGTAAAACTTTTTACTGCGCTGAGAAGGCGGGGGATAAGGAAAAGGGAAATGCCGGGCAGGATGGCAGCGGGCGCTGCAGGGCAGAGCGCTGAAAGATTGAATTCAGGCTCGGCCGGGTGCCCGGATGCACTCGGCTTGGAGAAAAGGATGGGCCGTGTCTCGTAGAGCCAAAGGAATCGGGTTTGCCGCTTTGGGGCTTTTGGTCCTCGGCGTTGCCGCGCTGTGGCTCGCCACCATCCTTTACCTCACGCCCCAAGCCGACATGATCCTTCCCAAGGGGCACCGGAGCATGCGGCCGCCGGTCCTGGACCGGAGCGGCCTACGGCTCACCGCCACCTACCAGAACGATGCAAACGCCTACGATCGCGTTCCCCTGCACGAGATCCCCTTGCTGCTCCGGGACGCCTTCCTCACCGCCGAAGACCGGCGCTTCTTCTCCCACCACGGCGTGGACTGGGCCGCCCGGATGGCCGCGTGCTGGCAGAACGCCAAGGCGTTTTCCCTGGTCCGGGGCGCCTCCACCATCACCGAGCAGGCCGCGCGCATCCTCCATCCCCGGCCCCGGAGCTTCTGGACGCACTGGCTCTGCGGCTTCGAGGCGGTACGGCTGGAGAAGAACGCCAAGAAGGCCGAGATCCTCGAGTACTACATGAATCAGGTGCCCTTTGGCGGCAACCGCCGGGGCGTGGCCCAGGGAGCGCTCTATTACTTCAACCGCGACCTCTCCACCCTGTCGCCCCGCGAGATGCTGGCCCTGGCCGTGCTCTGCCGGGCCCCCTCCCGCCTGGACCCCCGCAAAAGCCCGGCCGCGCTGAACGCCGCCGTCAAACGCCTGGCCCTGACCCTGGCTCGGGAAGGGAAGATCCGACAATCGGACCTATCCGCCATCCTGGCTTCGCCTCTTTGCCCGGAGAGCCCGGGCCTTTCCGTGTCCGCGCCGCATGCCGTGGCCATGGCGCGGGAGGAGGCCGCGCGGTGCCCTGCGGAGGAAGGCGCACCGGTTTACACCAGCCTGTCGGCGGAGCTCACCAGGAAGGTGCAGGAGCTTCTGAACCGGCGCATGAAGGACATGGCCTCCCACGGAGCGGTGAACGGAGCGGTCATCGTGGCGGATCACGAGACGGACCAGGTGCTGGCCGTTGTGGTATCGGGCGCCAACGACCCGGACGCGCCCGGCTCGGCCATCAACGCCGCGATCACCCCCCGCCAGCCCGGCTCGTCCATGAAGCCGCTGCTCTATGCCTGCGCTTTGTCCAGGGGCTGGACCGCAGCCACCATCCTGGACGACTCGCCCTTCATCAAGAACGTGGGCCGGGGGCTTCACGAGTACCGCAATTACAGCCGCGTGTTCTACGGCCCCGTGACCCTGCGGGAGGCGCTGGGGAACTCGCTCAATATCCCGGCCCTGCGCGCCGTCCAGTTCGTGGGCGTGGAAAGCTATCTGCAGACTCTGGCCGCCCTGGGGATCACAGGCCTTGACCGCCACCCGGACTGGTACGGGGACGGCATCGCCCTGGGAAACGCGGAGGTGACCCTCTTCGATCTCACCCAGGCCTATGCGGCCGTGGCTCGGGGCGGGGTCTTCCGGCCCCTGTCCCTGCTCCTGCACCCCTGCATCCAAACAGCGCCGGTGCGCGTGTTCTCGCCGGAGGTCACCTCCATCATCGCCGACATCCTTTCGGACCCGGCCGCACGCAGCCTGGAGTTCGGGGAAGGCGGTGTGCTCTGCTTTCCTGTGGCCACGGCGGTCAAGACCGGGACCAGCTCCGACTTTCGCGACGCCTGGGCCATGGGCTTTTCCGCCCGCTACACCGTGGGGGTGTGGATGGGCAACCTCTCCGGCGATCCCACGCGGGGGCTCACCGGCAGCCGCGGTCCGGCGCTCCTTTTGCGCTCCGTGTTCCACGAACTGGAGAAGACCGGGGAGACCCGGCCTTTGTACAAGAGCCCGAACCTGGTGACGGCCAGAGTTTG
>JBFMHL010000329.1:0-10999 GCA_040753055.1 Thermodesulfobacteriota bacterium
CCATGTTGCCGCGGGCGCTTCTCCTTTGTATAGTGAAGAAGACTCTTAGCAGACAGGGCAATGCTCTTCAAGCCAAGACCGGCGATCCGGAAAGGGGGCTTAGTGTGGCAAAGCATGCGTGCAAGGAAAAGGAAAGCGGGCCGCCACCCGGCCAGAAGGTACTGGATGCCTTGAAAAACAAGGTGACGGAGGGGCGCATTTCCTGCGCCGATGCGTTCGCGCTGGCCCGGGACCTGGGGTGCCCTCCCCGTGAGGCGGGCGTAGCGGCGGATCGGCTCTCCGTAAAGATCGTCCGCTGCCAGCTGGGGCTTTTCGGGTACGGAGACAGGCCCAAGCCGGCGGATGAGAAGGAGCCCCTGGCAGAAGGGCTGGCCGAAGCCCTGCGGGCGGAGGAAAAGGACGGGAGGCTCTCCTGCGCCCGGGCCTGGGAGATTGCAGCGGAAAGGTCGCTTCCCAAGCTCTCGGTGGCGCGGGCGGCCAATGCCCTGGGCATCCGCATCAAGCCCTGCCAGCTGGGCGCGTTCTGAGCGGCCCGCCCATGAAGATCCTGCTTCTCACATTGATGGAGTACCCCGGTTCCATCCCGCCGCTGGGGTCGGCGGCGGTGGCCGGCGCGGCCGGGCGGGCGGGCCACCCGGTGAGCCACGCGTTCGCGTTCGCGGAGGCGGAAAAAAGCGAATACAACATCATCACACCGGGCCGCGAAGAGGCCTTTGCCCCCACCAACATCAAAAAAATCGTAGACGGAATCGAAGCGGAAGACCCGGACGTCGTGGGCTTTTCCTGCTTCATCGCCAACCGCCGGAGCACGGAGCTGACGGCAAGAGCCCTGAAAGAAAAAAGCCCCCGGCGCATCCTGGTGGCCGGCGGGCCGGACATCCATCCCGTGCAGAGCGGAACGAGCGGTATCACGATCCACGCCCGCCACATGGACTACCTGGTCCAGGGGGAGGCGGAGGACAAGATCGTGCGCCTGCTCGGAGCCCTGGAGAAGCAGGGCGCCTACGGCGGCGACCGGAGCATCTTCAACTGCTCAAAGCCGATTCCCGCCGATGTCTTGTCCGGTTACGAGGAGTGCCCCGGATACCTGGACTCCCTTGCCTTTGCCGACTTCGGACAGAACCCCGGCTTCGCCCGTTTCAAGGACGCTTCCGGCTGGTTCGCCGGCGTTCCGCTTTCGTTCTCCCGGGGCTGCACGGGCGACTGCTCCTTCTGCAACCGTAGCGAGTACACCCGGGGAATCCGGCACCGGAGCGCCCGGAGCATGCGGGACGAGATGCTCCTGCAGTCGAAGCGTTACGGAATTCCCGAGTTCATCATCATAGACGACGATCCGTTGTGCGCCCAGGCCCTGCCGGAGATGATGCGCCTGTGCGATCTGTTGGAAGAACTGGGCAGCCCGTTTCGTTTGATCATCTACAACGCCCGGCTTTCCTCCCGGCTGGCGGAGCCGCGGGTTGCGCAAAGGCTTCGCAAAGCGGGGGTTTCCCGAATCCAGTTCGGAGTGGAGAGCCTGTCCCCGGAGGTCCGGCGGCACATGGGAAAGCCGGTGAGACCCGAAACCGTGGACGCGGTGCTCCAAAGCTTCTCCCGCGCAGGGATAGACACGGGCATCTACCTGATCTACGGCTACCCCGCGGAGACCCGGGAGGACTTCGAAAAGACCCATGCGTGGCTGAAGGCCAACATGGGCATCTTGAGCTCCATCAACGTCAACTGCTTCATCATGAACGAAACCTACATGCAGAAAAGGCCCGGATCGTTCGCCTGCGCCCCGCCCCGGGCGGGGGCGGTCCTGTCCCGCTGGCAGAGCCACGCGGTAAGCCCCGACACCCTGTGGGAGAGGTTCTTCCTGCTGTTCTCACTTCTTTCCCGCAATTTTTCCGGGCCCTTCTCCATCGCGGACCCGGAAGGGAACTACCTGGCGGGGTAGAGTAGAAGCTCTTACAAAACCCCATCTGACGTTCCAGGTCTGCGTTCCGGGGTTTTGAAACAGCTTCCACGAATTTGCTTTGAAAACACTTGTCCATAAAAAAAGGGGGGGGGAAGCCGCCTTTTCCGAAGCGGATCCCCCCTTCCCCGCAACATGCCTTTCTCCATCCTTCCCCCAATAACCCGTCTTGCTTCAACAGTATTTCCGCAGGTCCTATCTGGGCTTTACATTCATTTTTTCCCGATTGGAGAGGGCGTTGGCCATCATTTTACCATTTCCCGCTTACGACGTATCTAACGGGTTTTAAAGGCCGTAGCTTAGGCCCCAGGGCAAGTCGCGGCACCGCTAAAAAGCGGAACATTTCGTTCGTATTCGAGCCGCTTTGCGCGCACGCCGCAACGCCTCTCCGGGGATGGCGGCGCAATTTACAGCCGCTGTTACTTCTTTTCCTTCTTCCGATTATCCCGCATGCGGGCCAGGGCCTGGACCGTGGTTTCGGAGAGGTCCCCGGCGAGCTCCGGAGCCACGCGGGCGGTGCCGAAGAAAAGAAGGAGATCGTAAGTCTTGAACGACTTTTTGTTGTAAGAGGCGAGGTTGGCAGAAAGGGCCTCGGTGAGGACCTTCTCCGTCTGATAGGCGGTTTCGGGAATGAGCGCCACGAACTCGGCTCCGGCAAAGCGGCTCACGAGCCCGGGCTCCCCGAACGTGCTTTGCAGAATCCTGGTGGCCGCCAGAAGCGCCATGGAGCCCTCCGTTTGACCATAGCGCTCGTTGATGCGCGCAATGTCTCCCACTCCCACGGCGAACACCAGCAGGGGGAGCCGCGCGCGCTTGGCCGCCTCCACCTTCTCCGGGGCGAGCCTGGCAAAGCCCCGTTCATTGGGAAGCCCGGTGAGCTCATCGGTCATGGAAAGCTCCGTGAGCTTCCGGAGGTCCACGTCGCACCGATCCTTCTGGCGCTGGGTCTGATCGAACAGAAGCGCCCCCTCCTTATACTTGCGCAAGGCCAAGAAAAGGTCCGAGTTCTCGGCCTCGTGCCGTATGACCAGGAGCCCCTTCCGGCCTAGGCGCACGGCGGTGGCCTGGAAGTAATGCTGGGTGCCGTCCTGGTCCACGCGGGTCCACCAGCCGGACTGCCGTTTGTCCGTGGGCTTTTGGTCGCCGGAAAAGACCTCGCCCGCCTCCTCCAGGAAGGACTCCAGGAAAGCCGACATCTGGGAAGGGACGAAGGCCGCGCCGGAAAGGGAGCATGCTTCGCAGAAGTCGGAGAACCATGCGGGCGGGCTTCCCATCATCCGGAACGAGCCGTGGTCGTCCCGGAGCAGGACCACCATGTCCAGGGCCGCGAAAAGGTTGGAGGTTGCGGTGTTCATGAGGGCTTCCTGTCGGCGGCCCGCCTGGGCTGAGCCTCTTTGCCGGACGATGGGGCGTTGATCAAAAGGAGCTTATGCGGATTTCTTTCCCTTCTCGTGGAGCATCATCTCGCCCAGCATCATGAATGCACGGGCAACGCCCACCCCGGTCCTCGCGCTCACCCGGACCACCGCAAGCCCGGAGGCGGCCAGCTCGTCCAGCTTTTTGCGCTCGACGTTCCAGCCCTGGATGTTGTCCGTTTTGGTCACCACGAGGATCGTGGGGGGATCGGCATTGCCGCGCAGAAGCTCCTCGCGCAGCGCAAGGGCCGTATCCAGGCTTTCCGCACGGGTGCAGTCCACCGTGAGCAGGCACCCTTCCATGCCCGCGAGATCGGACCGGTTGATGTCCGTGAACCGATCCTTCCCGCTCAAGTCCCAGACCACCAGCTGGACACGTTTTCCTTCGAAGTTCAGTATCTTGCGCTCCACCGAAGCACCAACGGTGGGGTTGTATTTCTCGGAGAAGGGCTTTCCCAGAAACCTTCCCAGCAGGCTCGTTTTTCCGCTCCCGGCCTCGCCCAGGATGCACACCTTCTTGCGGATGGCGGTGGCGGCGGGCTCGACCGCCGGGAGCGAAGAGGAAAAGGACAGGGAAGCCCCGCAGCCGGTGCACTGCAAGGCACCGGGCGCAACTTCCCTGCCGCAGGACGGGCACGGCTTCCCACCGGCCTCCTCTTCTCCGGCATAAACGGCCGTAACATCCGAAGCCCGGTCCACCGGCTCCTCCGCCGCCCCTGCCCCGACACCTCTGCCCGCCACCAACACCTCCCGCAGGCGGGCCTCCTCCTCCGGGATCAGGTCCCCGAAAAGTTCCCCCATGTATCGGGCCAGCCCCTTGGCCGACGGCCGGTAGCTGAGCTCGAAGATGCAGTCCTCCAGGTCCGCGTGCATCTGGCCGCAGCTCTGGTAGCGGTCCCCGGGTTCGCGGGAAAGCGCCGTGCTCAGGATATGAAGGAGCCGGGGATGCATGTCGGGCATGAGCTTTTCCGGGGCTTCGAACACGGCGTCCCTGGCTTTTTGCAGCACCTCCAGCGTTTCCCCGGAGTAGAGCTTTTTCCCGATCACCAACTCGTACAAGACTGCTCCCAGCGCAAAGATGTCGGTCCTGTGGTCCACCTCCTCGCCCCGCGCCTGCTCCGGGGACATGTAGGCCACCTTGCCCTTGATGACGCCCACCTGGGTGGAGGTGATGCGGCTGGCGGCCTTGGCCACGCCGAAGTCCACCACCTTCACCTGGCCGTTGAAGGTGATGAAGATGTTGGGCGGGCTGATGTCCCGGTGGACGATGGAAAGGGGGGTGCCGGTGAAGTCCGTGAGGTCGTGGGCATGCTCCAGGCCGATGCAGACCTGGCTCACCACGTACAAAACGTTCAGGAGCGACATGGGAAACCGGAGATCCCGGGCCTTTTCCTGGATCAGACGCAGGTTCTTCCCGAACAGGTACTCCATGGCGATGAAGTAGTCCGGGCCCATTTTCCCGAAATCGAAGGTCCGCACGATGTTGTCGTGCTGGAGATAGGCGGCGAGCCGGGCCTCGTGGATGAAGGCCTGGATCATCTTCTTCTCGTCGTTTAGGTGGGGGAGGATCTTCTTTACCGCGACGAGCTTTTCAAAGCCGGAGGCCCCCAGGATCTTGGCGCGGAACACCTCCGCCATGCCGCCCACCCCGATGGGGTCCAGCAACAGGTACTTACCGAACTTTACGGGCGTAATGCTGCGCGGTGTTTCCATCTGCCCCGTGACAAGGTCAGGTTGTGGGGAAAAGGAATTCGGGAGTTACTATGCCACTGAATGGAGATTTTGGCAATGCGGTATCGCGTGCGAGAAGCCCGCCAGGATTAGCTCCCGGGACATGGCCTCCGGCTGGACCTCCTCCCAGCGGTCCGGCAGGCCGGCCGCCATGAAATCCGCCTCCGCATAGGAGGTGGTGCCCCCCAAAAGCAGGGAAAGTGGGGGGCCGGAAGAAAGCTTCTGCGCGGCGATGACCATCACGGCCACGTCGTCGTGACGCACTCCGCCTGCGTTCTTGGCAAGAAAGCGGGAAAGCTTCCGGGGCACCGACTCCACGGCGAATCCGGCGGCGGCTCCGCACAGACCGGAAAGGGCCAGGCCCGCCAGGCGGGCGACGTCGGAAAGCCCGTCGGAGGCCAGGACCACACGCTCCCGGCCCGAGGAAAGGGGCAGCGCCACGGCACCCGTGGCCCTTTCGCTACGCCCCGCGAAGTTCATGTCCGCCGCGGTGGAGAACAGTACCTCCCCGGTCTTTTCATCCGCTATCAGGGCAGGGCAGTCCCCCCCATGCACGATGACGGCGTGGGGCCGGCCCTGGATCTCGCAAAAGGCCGCCCCGGTGAATGCCGCCGTCTTGTGGTAGGGCTGCCGGGCATAGGCCCGGTTCACCAGGTCGAGCCACTCCTCCGCCGATTCCGGCACGGGAACCCCGCACAGGCTTTGCGCCATGTTCTGCAAAAGCTCGCGGCCCGCGGAAGGGAAACGCTCGGAGCCATCCGCCACGGCGAAAAAGCGGGCCGGAAAACACAGGAGCATGCAGTCGCCGCAGCCCATGCCGGAGGCGGCCTTGTCCGCTCCGGCCACCAGGCAGGCGGAAACCGCACCTTCCACAATCACCGACCTTCTCGCGGGGTTGGCTTGGATCATGGCCCACAATAACAGAAAGAAGAAAAATTTTCGGGGGAAATCCCTCTTTCACGCGAAAGAGAGCTTTCCCCCGAAACGCTTTCCCTGGAAGCTATCTCAAAAATTAAAAGGAAAAGGAATTCGCGGGGGAGGGTGGAAAAGCCTTTTTATAAAGGGATGCCCCCCGCACAATCCTTTTCTTCATCATTGAGATAGCTTCTAATCGATCATCTTGAAGTGCAGGATATCCCGGATGGTTCCCTTTGGTTCTTCGGCGAACACGGCCTCCACGCGCATGCCTATATAAGGCTTCTTCCCCTCGCTGAACTCCACGAAGTGCTGGAAGAGGGTGTCCGCGCCGTCGAAGCGGATGAACCCGTAGATATAGGGCACGGGCTTCTGCTTGCCGGTCTCCGGGTCCAGGAAGGCGTAGCGCACGATGGTGTAAGAGCCCAGGGTCCCGGTCGGGCCCACCTCCACGAACTCGTCCATGGAAACGAAGCAGCGGTTGCACACCAGCCGCGGCGGGACCGAGACCCGGCCGCACCGGGGGCACTTAATGCCCAGGATGCGCTTGTTCTTTTTAAGCTCGTGGAAGAACTTGGAGCCGTGCATGCCCACCGCGTAGTGGAAGGGCTGCGCCACGGTGGAGGTGATCACCATATGGTCTTCGCGCGCCATAAAAGCCTCCTCGATGAGCCCGCAAAAAGCCCGCCTGCTGCGTTGCGCTTCATTTCTCGTCACTGCGGCGTAGAACTAACTGCTCTTCGCCCGCGCCTTGCATCCGGAGCCTTTCTCGAATTCATTTTTTCTAGACTTCAATTCGGTTTGTTCTTCCCGTGCAGGATGATGTCCGTCCAGAAGCAGCCGCCAAAACCCGTGGAGACCGCGCGGGTCACGTCCGGCACCTGGCGCTTGTCCGCCTTGCCCATCACCTGCATGGCCGCCTCGGCGCAGCGGATGAGCCCCGTGGCGCCGATGGGGTTGCAGGCGATGACTCCTCCCGAGGGGTTGATGGGAAGCTCGCCGCCCATGTCCGTGGCCCCGGACCAAATGTACTCGGAGCCCTTGCCCCGGGGCACGATTCCCATGGCCTCGATCCAGATGATCCCCGCGAACGAGTAGGGCTGGTAGAGCTCGATGACCTGGATCTCCTTGCGCGGCTCCTTGATGCCGTTCTTGGCGAAAAGCTCGGCCGCGGCGTACTTCATGGAGTCTATCTCGCCCAGGTTCACGTCGCCCACGTAGGTGTAGGTGTGGCGGTTGGCCGTGCCCCAGATCCAGTCGGGCACGGGGCAGATCTTCTCGGCCACGTGCTCGCTCGCCATGATGACCGCGCAGGCCCCGTCCGTGCGGGGGCAGACGTCCAAAAGATGGATGGGGTCCGACAGCATGGGGGAGGCCAGCACGTCCTCCACCGTGATCTCCTTGCGGAGCTGGGCGTGCGGGTTGTTCACGGCGTGGCGGCGGTCGCGCACCGAGACGCGCGCCGCGTCGCGGTCGGTGATGCCGAACTCCGTCATGTAGGCCATGCCCTCGGCCGCCAGCCCCGCGATGGCTCCGGCGAAGACCAGCCGGTCCCATATGGGGTCGAAGGCCGTGGTGATGGCGCCCGTGGTGTCGGACTCGGAGTTCTTCTCCCAGCCGATGATGAGGACCTTGTCGAACATGCCCGAGGCCACCAGGTGATACCCGCCGATGGCCAGCGTGCTTCCCGTGGTGCCGCCGGTGGTGAGCTTGATGATGGGCCGCCCGGTTCCGCCCGAGCCGTCCACGCTCCAGCAGTCCACGTAGTTGATGCCCTCGAAATGGTCCATGTTGCCGATGACGATGGCGTCAATGTCTCGTATGCTAAGCTCCGCGTCCGCGAGGGCTGCGGTTACGGCCTCGTTGATGAGCTCCTGGCCGCTCACGTCGGGCCGGTGGCTCTTGTGCATGGTCTGGCCGGTTCCCACGATGGCTACGCGCTTGCCCATGACTCTCTCCTTGCCGATCCGTCTATTGCTTGTTCCCCGTTTGACCCCGTCCGCCGCCCCTATGGCTTGTCGCCCAGCACCCACACGCAGTGGGACTGGCCCGCCACGCCGTTCAGCCCCTGGGCCACCGCCGTCTTGCCGGAGGAGCCGTTCCGGAGGCTCTTCACGCACTCGGCCATGCGGTACAGGCCCGCGGCGATGACCGGGTGCCCGGACAGGAGCCCGCCCGAAGCGTTCACCGGGATCCTTCCGTTCTTGTCGAAGGCGCCGGCCGATAGAAGGTCCTTGGCCCGTCCTTTTTCGCAGATCCCCAGGCCTTCCAGCCACATGAGCTCCTGGTAGGAAAAGGCGTCGTAGCACTCCACCAGGCCCACCTGGCGTGCGGGGTCGCCGATCCCGGCCATCGCGTAGGCTTTCTTCGCCGCCTGGGCCAGGCTCCTGGAGAAGGTAAGGTCCCGGTCGCCCAGGAAGTAGGCGTCCGAGGCGAAGGACACGCCCTTCACCCACACGGACTTGGTCTTCGCCTTGGGCACCCGGTCCTCCCGCGCCAGGATGATGGCGCAGGCGCCGTCGGAGACCGGCGAGCAGTCCAGCTTGTGCAGGGGGTCCGCGATCATCTCGGACGAGAGCACGTCCGCAACGGTCAGATCCATGGGAAGCTGGGCGTAGGGGTTGCCCTTGGCGTTACCGTGGTTCTTCACAGAGACCATGGCCAGGTGCTCGGACGTGGTGCCCGTGGCGTCCATGTAGGCCCGCGCCTGGAGCGCGCTTCCGGTGATCATGTCCAGGCCCAGCGTGCGCTCGTAGATGGGGTCGAAGGCCGCGTTGGTGATGAGGCTGGAGACGCTCTGGGACCCCTTGGAGTGGGCCGTGACCAGCGTCGTCCCGTAGGAGCCGGAAAGAATGCGGGCAAGCCCGTAGAACGCCCCGAAGGTGCCGTCGCCCTCCACGCAGGACACGTTCTTGTCCCTGGCTCCGGACGCGTCCCCCACCGCCATGCAGGAGATGGTGCGGCCGTCCCAGAAGTCGTTGGACGTGGTGATGACGTTGTCAATGTCGCCGATCTCGAGCCCCGCGTCGGCAAGCGCCCGCGTGACCGCCGAGAACACCATGGTTTCAAAGGTGTCCCGGACCTTGTTCCCTTCGATCTCCACCATACCGATGCCGACTACGGCCACACGATCCATGGTATTCTCCCCTGAGAAAGCTCCGTCGCGATCCGTTTCCTGTGCTGCCGGGGGAAGGCCGCGGCGGACGGCCTACTTGTCAGGCTCAAAGTAAAGGACATCCAGTATCCCGCCCTTGGGCTCGGGGGCGAAGACCGCACGCACGCGCAGGCCGGCGGCCAGGTCCTTTTCGGCCACGTTTCCCAGCCGGTGGGCGATGGCGGTGTCCGCTCCGTCCAGCTTGATCAGCGCGAAGAAGACCGGCGGCTCGGCGTCGCCCAGCGCGGCCAGCTTGCGGCGGGCCACGGTGAAGGTGGTCACCGCGCCCTTGGGCGCAAGCGGTTTCCAGGCCAGGTTTTTGGCAAAGCACAAGGGGCAGGTCTTGCGCGGAGGAAGGAAGGTCTTGTTGCAGGCATCGCAGCGGGTGGCGTAGAAAACGCGCTCGGAAGAAAGGCCCGTGAAAAACTTCGTGGCCGTGTCTCCCGCCCACCAGTTGTAGGGGATGCCGATGCGGCTCTCGTAGACAAGGGGTTCGATCCCGGCAAAGTCCTGGTCCATGAGGGCTCCTTTCATTTTGTTTTCCATGATTAGAACCACGGTTGCCCGGAACGGTCAAGGCTTTTCTTTGAATTAAGTTCAAAGAAAAAATCAGGTTCAGTTTCTTTAAAAAGCTTCAGGCGGCCCGCCAGCCCGCTTGACAGGCAAACGGCCATTTCTTACCCTCGCGGCAGACTCTTTCGCCAACCCAAGCTCCGCGAGGAAGCCATGCAAGACATCCTGTTTTCCCCCGTCACCATCAACCGGCTCACGGTGAAGAACCGCATCTACCTTCCCGCCATGCACCTGAACATGTGCGAGAACTATAGTATTTCGGACCGGATGGTGGAGTTCTACAGGGCCCGGGCGAAAGGCGGGGCGGGCATGATCAACGTAGGCTACGCCACGGTGAACGAGCTGGCCGGAAACAACATGGCCATCGGTGGCCACGACGACGCTTTCCTGCCGGGCCTGTCCCGGCTCGCCGCCGCCATCAAGGAGAACGGCGCGCTTGCCAGCATCCAGTTAAACCACACGGGACGCTACAACCACTCCTTCTTCCTGGGCGGCAAGCAGCCCGTTGCCCCCTCCCCCATCCCCTCGCGGCTCACCCGCGAAACCCCGCGGGAGCTTTCCCTCGAGGAGATCCGGCAAACCATCGCCGACTTCGCCGAAACCGCGCTGCGCATGAAGAAAGCCGGGTTCGACGCCGTGGACGTGCTCTCCGCCACCGGCTACCTCATCTCCGAGTTCCTGTCGCCCATCACCAACGAACGCGTGGACGAGTACGGCGGCTCCTTTGAAAACCGGCAGCGCTTCGGCCTCTCCATCGCCCGCGCCATCCGCGCCGCCGTGGGCCCGGACTTCGCGCTCACCTTCCGCATCAACGGAAACGAGTTCATGCCCGGCGGCCTGGGCCGCAGGGAGCTGGTCGAGTATGCCAAAAACCTGGCCGCGGCCGGTGTGGACGCCATCTGCGTCAACGTGGGCTGGCACGAGGCCCGGGTGCCCCAGATCGTCACCGGCGTTCCCCGTGGCGTGTTCGCCTACCTCTCCCGCGGCATCAAGGAGGCGGTTTCCGTCCCCGTCATCGCCAGCCACCGCATCAACGACCCCCAGGTGGCCCGGGAGCTCATCACCGACGGCATGTGCGACATGGCCGCCATGGGCCGCGGGTTGATCGCCGACCCGGACCTGCCCAACAAGACCAGGGAGGGCCGCGAAAGCGAGATCATCCACTGCGTTGCCTGCGCCCAGGGCTGCTTCGACAACCTGTTCCAGCTCAAGCACGTGGAGTGCCTCTGCAACCCCGTGGCCGGATACGAGGCCCAGCGG
>JBFMHL010000330.1:0-26047 GCA_040753055.1 Thermodesulfobacteriota bacterium
GAAAAGCCGCTTTTGAAAAAGCGGCTTTTCCCCCTTCCCCCATAAAATTCTGTCCGCCCTTTCTTCATCTTTGTCTTTTCTTTTTCCCTATTCATCTCCTCGGGTGGAACTGGCGGTGGACCTGGATGAGGCGTTCGCGAGCCACGTGGGTATAGATCTGGGTGGTGGCAATGTCCACGTGGCCCAGCATTTCCTGCACAACCCGCAGGTCCGCGCCGCCTTCCAGCAGGTGGCTGGCAAAGGAGTGGCGCAGCGTATGGGGCGTCACGTTCTTTTTGATGCCCGCGGCGATGGCGTGGGCCTTGAGCCTTTTCCAGAAGCCCTGCCGGGTGATCCCCCGGCAGCCCTGCCCGATGAAGAGGGCGTCGCGCTGGCGGTTCTTGGCCAGGAGGGGCCGGGCGTCGGAGAGGTAGTCGCGCACGCGGGACACGGCCATGTCGCCGATGGGGACCAGGCGTTCCTTGGAGCCCTTGCCCATGACGCGCACGAAGCCGGCGGAGAGGTCTATGTCGGAGAGGCGCATGTTGACCAGCTCCGAAACCCGGAGGCCGGCGCCGTAGCCCAGCTCCAGCATGGCCCGGTCCCGGATGCCCAGGGCGGTCTTGGGGGAGGGGGCGTCCAGGAGCCGCTCCATTTCGGATTGAAAGATCACGTCGGGCAGGCGCATGGGGATCTTGGGGATGTCCACCAGGCGCGCGGGGTTTTGGCTGATGAGCTTCTCGCCTTCCAGGAAGCGGAAGAACCCGCGGATGGAGACCAGGTGCCGGGCCCGGCTTCGGGGGGAGAGGCCTTTTTCCCGCAGGGCGATGAGGTGCCGCAGGATGAGGGGACGGTCCACCTGGGAGGCGTCCTTGATCCCCTGGGAGGCCAGGAAGCGAGCGAAGTCGGCCAGGTCCCGGCTGTATGCGGAAAGGGTGTTGCCGGAGAGCCCCTTTTCCACGAGCAGGTAGTGGGAAAACTGGTCGAGCTGCCGGTCCAGGTCCACGGAGCCCTCCGGAAGGGTTTAGAGCATTTCGGTTGCGATGGCCGGAGGCAGCGAGTTGAGCACCCGGGCTCCGGTTTCGGTGACGGCCACCATGTTCTCCAGGCGCACGCCGCCCAGGCCCGGCAGGTAGACGCCCGGCTCGATGGTGGCGATCATGCCCGGGGCAAGGATCGCCTCGGACAGAGGGGAGAGCCGGGGCGCCTCATGTACGGCCAGGCCTACGCCGTGGCCCAGGCCGTGCCCGAACTTGTCGCCGAAGCCCAAGGAGTCGAGAAAGGAGCGGGCCACGTGGTCCAAGGCCTTGGCTTCCGCTCCCGGGCGCACGGCCTCCTGGGCGCGGGACTGGGCTTCACGCACGGCATCGAAGACCTTGCGGAAGGTGTCGTCGGGCCGTCCGAAGAAGACGGTGCGCGAGATATCCGAGCAGTAGCCGTTTTTCCGGGCTCCCCAGTCGAAGAGGACGGGCTCGCCGGCCCGGATGACCCGGTGGCCGGGGATGGCGTGGGGCATGGCGGCGTTTTCCCCGGCTGCGGCGATGACGGGAAAGGAGAGGCTGTCGGCGCCTTCCTCGCGCATGGCTTTTTCCAGCTCCCAGGCGGCCTGCTTTTCGGTCATGCCGGGCCGGATGACGGAAAGGGCCTTGAGGAATGCCTGTTCGGCGATGAAGAGCGAGAGCCCTATGGCGGAGATTTCGCTTTCGTCCTTCGTAAGCCGGAGCTTTTCCGCAAGCTCCCGGACTGCAACCAGGGCGGTCTTGTTTCCGGCTTCGGCCAGGGACTTCTCCATGAGGGTGAACTCGGCAACGGAGAGGCGGGCGTCCTCGAATCCGAGCCGCAAGACGGAGAGCCCGGCCAAGATGTCGGGAAGCTCGCGGGCCATCTGCTTGCGGTAGCAGTACACGGGAAGGCCCGGGCACTCGGTTTCCACCTGGGTGACGAAGCGGGAGTCGGTGGCCAGGAGGAGGCGGTCCGCGGTTACGAAGAGGGTGCCGGCGGACTCGTCCATCTGGGAGTCCTCGCCGGTGAAGCCGCAAAGATACCGGCGGTTCTCCTCCACGCGAACCATGAGCGCGTCAATGCCGGCGGCGGCGAAGGAGCCGCGCAGGGTCTCGATCCTTTTTAGAAACCTAGGTTCCATATAAAGCTCCGCAGGCAGGTTCCTCCCTCACTGCCGGCTCACGACCTCCTCGGCCAGTGCCTGGTAATCCTGACAGCCGAAGCAGCTCTGGCGGAAGTAGACCACGGGCACCTTGTGCAGGGCGCTTTCCGCGATGGTGGTGTTGGCCCGGATGGCGGTGGAGAAGAGCTTGCCGCTGAACCTCTGGTCCTCGGCCAGCATGTCCATGACCACGCGGCTTACGCGGGTGCGCGGGTCGAAGAAGGTCGGAACCACGCCCAGCAGTTCCAGCTCCGGGTTTATTTCCTCCCGCACCAGGGAGACCGTGTCCAGAAGGTCGTCCAGGGCGGCGTAGGCGTGGGGGTGGGTCTGCACCGGGATGAGGACCTTGCTGGCAAAGGCGAAGACGTTGATGGTGAGGAGCGAGAGGCTGGGGGGCGCGTCCACGAAGATGTAGTCGAACTCTTCCACCAAGGGGGCGAGCCTTTTCAAGCGGTTTTCCCGCGCCATCTTGTTGACCAGCTCCACTTCCGCGCCCGCCAGGTCCGGATGGGAGGGGACCAGGAAAAGGTTCTCCCAACGGGTGGGGTGAACGGCGCGGGCCGGGTCCGGGGCCTTGGAAGAGGAGATGACGTCGTAGACCGTGATGTCCCCGTCTTCCACGGCCACACCCAGGGACTTGGTGGCGTTGAACTGGGGATCCACGTCAACCACCAAGACCTTGTTCCCTTTCTGGGCCAGGGCCGCGGACAGGTTTACGGCCGTGGTGGTTTTGCCCACGCCTCCCTTTTCATTGGCCACTGCGATGACGCGATTTCCGTTCCCGTTCATGGCACCCTCCCGTCAGGTTATTCCTAAAAATCATCCGGAAAAAGATTCCGCGCCAGCGCAGGCGGCGCAGAGGGAAGATATCCTTTCCGTAAGAGCTGCGGCACGGGCCTCGAGCTGGGCCAGGCCCGCCTCCAGGTCCGCCCCGGCGTTTTCCCGGCCCGCAGTCTGCGTTTCACCGGCCGAGGTCCCTTCCAGGAAGGCCCGGAACCGGTCGTCCAGGTTTCCCAGGATCTCCCGGGCCCCCATGTCCATGAGCTTGTAAAGGTACTGGTGCTTGAGGTTTTCCCTGAAGTCGGTGAAGTTCTCCGAGATGGTTTCCCAGGACTGCTCCTTGATGCGGGAAATGGCTCGTTCCAGCGCCTTTTCCTTGGCCGTGACCGGGTCCGGTCGGATGCCGAGGAGCTTCTTGACGGAGGAAAACAGGCGCAAGGCCCCTTCATGGGCCAGGGCTTCCGTCTGCACCAAGGGGTTCCTGGGGATGTTGGCGGAAAGAGGGGGGAGCGACAGGTTGCGGGCTTGCTTGATGGCTGAAACCGACACGGAGGAGGGCCGGGCCGGGCCCGAAAATCCCGCGGCCGCAGATAGGGACGCCAGGGCTTGGTTGTAGCGGTCCACGGCTTCCTGGGCCATGGTGGCAAAGGGAGTCTCGATCTTCAGGAAGAGCTCCTGGATGTCCCTTTCCCGGGCCAGCACGAAGTTCACGATGGCCGGGTTCACGGTGTCGGTCAGGTAACGGTCGGCGGCGGACCGGATCTCCGTGTAAGCCGCATATACGGCTGTGGAGACGCTCGGGTCTCCGGGGCCGGGTGCGGCCGGCGAAACCGCGAGCTTGGTCAGAAAGGTCCGGGTGTTGGTGAGAAGCTCGCCCCGGCTCTGGTCGAAAAAGCGATCCACCTCCCGCCCCAGCTCCCGCTTTCCGGAAAGGAGCGCGCCCTCCAGGGTGTCGCGGATGAGGAGCCGCACCTTCTCCATGTTGCGCCGTTCTTTTTCGATGCGGGAAAAGGCCTCCGTGGCCTTGTCCGAATCCGTCCTGAGCATGGCCCGGCGCACCCGCGCCCAGTCCAGGACGCCCGCGGTCATGATGCGCATGCGCTCGGCCGGACTTTGCAAAAGCAGCTTCATGCGGTCGGCGGTGAGTCTCCGGGTCAGCCAGGAAAAGAAGTCCCCGGATTCCCGCCCGCAGAAGGAGGCGATCTCCTCCTGGGCCCGCCACTGGGCCAGGCGGTCTTGATCGCGGTGCGCCAGGGGCTCCCGGCTCTTGGAAAAAAGGTCCAGGAGCGCGGAGAAGGCAAGGACACGGGGAGCCGGAACCACCAGGGCAATCTCCTCCCGGATGCGGGCAAGAAGGCTTTCCAGCCTCTCCAGGGACTCGTGCTCGGAGATGTCCACGTTCACCACGAAAACCATGTTCTCCCACAGCCCCATGTCGCGGATGAGCGTGAGGAAGCGGACGTCGGCCCTGCGCAGGCCCATACGGCTGCCGATGACGTACACGATGAGATGGGTACGCACCAGATAGTCCTCGATCATGGCCAGGTGGAGAGGGTTGGGCGAGTCCGCGCCCTGGCAGTCGGCGATCTCCACCTGCTTGGGGAAGTCGTCCAGCGGGGGCAGGGTGAGGAGCACGTCCTTCAGGTAGACGGCAAGGTTCTCGTCGCCCACGAAGTCGCGGTGGCGGCCGAAGTCGTCGCCGGCGAGGATCAGGGTCTGGGCGCCGGTGGTGACCAGACCCTTCATTTTTTCAAAGCCGGCCACGAAGCAGCTGAGCAAGGTGAAGTTGGGGTCCCGCCCCTCCCGGTTCACCAGGCGGTCGCGGTCCAGGGAACTAAGCGCCTGCCTTATGCGCTCCCGGTCGGAGTCTTTGCGGATGTCCAGGGGCGCGCCGTCGTCGGAGAGGGGAGGGGAGGGAAAGAGGACCAGGGTTTGGGCCAACTCCTCGTTCACTTCGTGCCAGGACTTCAGCGTGACCCGCGCGGAGAGGTCCTTGCCCGTGGCGATGCGGGTGACGATGGATGTGACCACCCCCGCTCCCCTTTTTACGAAGTCTCCTCCGAAGAAGGCATTCACGAATGTGCTTTTGCCGCTTTTAATGGCGCCCACCACCGCGATGCGCAGCAAGCCTTCCGCCATCTGGCGGGTAAGCACGGTGGTATTGTCCGCCCAGGCGGAGAAAGGTCCGGCCTTGGGGCCGGAGAAGCCGCCCGCGGCGGAGAAAAGCTCGGAAAGTTCGCTTCCCAGCAACATCAAGTCGTTTTTGCAGCTTTCAAAGTCTTCCATGAAACCTGGGCGCCGTACCGAAAAACGTTATGTGAAAAACGCGCGGAGCGCGCAGTTCGTCTTCCTGCCAAAGGCCGAATGAAACCATGACCCGCCCAAATAATCAACCCGAATCCGGAGATGGAAGGTTTTCGCTTTCCGTGGCCCGGCCACCCGTGGTAGATTCGGTCAAAACCACTTCCACCGCGGATTTTGACGACACCGAATGGATCCCCTGTACGAAGAAATCAGGAACAAGGCCCTTGCCATAGCCTCCGGCTTCCCCGAGCCGTCTTTTTATACGGAAAAAGCCTGGGAGTTCGAGCAATCCCGGATGTTTTTCCACGCAAATCCCGTCATTGCCGAGCTGTGCGAGGTGGTTTCCCGGGACACGCAGAACGACTTCGGCCACGGCATCATCCATGCCGTGAAGGTGACCATAGACGCGGGCGCGCTCGTACTGTGCGAAACCCGTTCGGGAACGGAGGGAAAGAAGCAGGAGCGTCTTCTCTTCCTGGCCCAGATCGCCGGGCTCCTGCACGACATCGCCCGTGGAGAAAAGGACCACGCCCGGAAAGGAGCCGAACGGGCCGCGCAGGTGCTTGCGGACATGGGGCTCTGTAGCCGGGAGGTGGAGGATGTGCGTGAGGCCATTGCCAACCACGAGGCCTTTGTCGCCGCCTCTCCCGTTTCCACACGGGAAGCGGACCTCCTGTCCGGCTGCCTCTACGATGCCGACAAGTTCCGCTGGGGGCCAGACAACTTCACCGAAACCGTGTGGCGCATGGTTTCCTATTTCCGCGCGCCCCTGGGGATCTTCATGGCCCGTTACCCCGAAGGCATGGTTTCCATTGAAAAGATCAAGAGCACCTTCCGGACGCAGACGGGCAGGATCTACGGTCCGGAATTCATTGACCTGGGCCTGGCCATCGGCCGGGAGATTCTTGCCATGATCAAAAACGATTACGGCGATTATCTTGACAGCCCCGGGGGCACCCGCTAAGTTTTCGGCTCCACCCCGGCCAAGGCATTTCCCCCCAGGCCGAGACTCCAGGCAACTCGCCGGGAATGATACGAAAATCACGGAGGAAGAATCATGAGCGTAAACAAGGCCATCTTGATCGGACGGCTGGGAAAGGATCCGGAAGCGCGGGTGACCACCAGCGGCGTTTCGGTTGTAAATTTTACCATGGCCACCTCGGAGCGGGTGAAGGGCGAGGAAAAAACCGAGTGGCACCGGATCGTTGCCTTCGGCAAGCTGGCCGACATCTGCAACCAGTACCTCACCAAAGGCAAGCTGGTCTATATCGAAGGCAGGATCCAGACGCGGGAGTGGGAGGACAAGGAAGGCATCAAGCGTCAGACCACGGAGATCGTGGCCAACGAGATGCGGATGCTGGGCCCGCGGTCCGAGCAGGGCGGCGGAGGCGGATCTTACGACCAGGGCTCTTCCGGGGGCGGATATCAGCCGCGCGGAGGCTCCGGCGGTGGCTCGGGCCCGGCGGTTCCGGACGACGACGATATTCCGTTTTAGGAAGAATGCGTTCCGGGGAAGGGAGATCCGGCATTCAGCAACCTTCTCCGCGCCCCTGTCCCGGACAAATTCTTTTTTTCACAGCTTCAAAATGATGGACCATAAGGAAGATCATGAAACAAAAACCCCGCCGAAGGGCGGGGTTTTTGTTTGGGTTTTATTTGGGTTTTATTTGGGTTTTATTTGGGCAGAATTTCCGGCGGCTGTTTGTCCAGCTTTTCCGGCTCTTTGGGATCGCTATCCTTAACGCTTTTCTTGAAGTTTTGTATGCCTTTCCCAAGACCTGCGCCTATTTCCGGTAGCCTTTTGGCCCCAAAAACCACCAGCACGATCACCAGAATAATGATGAGCTCCGTTGTTCCCAGGCCGAACATGGCCGCCTCCTTTGCCAGGGCTTTGCAGAAAAGCCTCTTTTATGGGCTTGCGGGCTTTGCCCCAAGGGTGCGCCCGGCGGAGCATGCCGGGGCGCTTACAGGGGCGCCGTTTATCGGCGTCCGACTCCCTGCGGGCTTATGGCTCCTAAATAGCACCGGGGTTTATGCCTGTCAATGAAGGGGAAACGGCTGTTTGCCCCGAGCCTTTCTTTCTAAGCACGTCCTTTGCCCGAAGAGTCCTTGAAGCCGGATCGCCGTCGTGTTATAAAATATAATTTTAATGCGGCTTGCGCCGCAGACAAAAGCCCCCGGGAGAAAAAAACAAACATCCCTCACAGTTGAGCGACAATCCCCGAACAGGCAAGGCATAAGCGGCATAACGCCCATCTCCCGGAGCCGGGTCAGGATCGGGACTCACTGCCCGATACACAAGAGGTAAGAAATTGAAAGGTTCAGGTTTTCCGGTAACGAGGCTTTTTATTCTGGTTGTGGTGGCCCTGGTGCTTTTGGGTGCCGTAGCCTTTTTCGCCGTTCAAAGACTGGAGGGAACCGGCCCGGAAGTATCTCTCAAAACCCCGCCCCGCTTCCTGGGGGCCAACACGAAGTTTGCCGGCACGGTTTCCGACAGGAAGAACGGCCTGCGCAGCCTCCGGATCTCCATTTTGGACAACCAGGGTAAAGAAACGGTGTTGCTGGACGAGAGCTATCCGAGCCCGGGTTTCCTTGCCCGGGGCAATCTCAAGGAAAAGGACTTCGATGTCGCCGTGGAGCCGAGAAAGATCGGGCTAACCGACGGCAAGGCGATGCTCCGCATCCACTCCACGGACTATTCCCTTCGCGACTGGGGCAAGGGAAACGCCACGTACCTCGAGATTCCCCTGGCCGTGGACACCAAGCCCCCGGTGGTCTCGGTGCTCACCCAGGCCCACAACGTGATCCAGGGAGGCGCCGGGCTGGTTATCTACCGGGTTTCCGAAAAAACGCCCCGGTCGGGCGTCAGGGTGGGCGATCACTTTTACGCCGGAGCACCCGGGCCCTTTTCCGACGAGCTCGTCTACATGTCCCTTTTCGCTTTTCCCTACGATCAGCCCCTGGACACGCGCATGACCGTGGAGGCCGAGGACGAAGCGGGGAACAGGGGAAATGCTTCCTTCTACCAACACGTAAAGCCCAAACGCTTCCGGAGCGATTCGATGAACCTCTCCGACCGTTTCCTGGAGGAAATTCTGCCGCGCTTCGAGCCCATCACCACCAAGGACGGTTCGGATACCATGATCGCGAAATACCTGGCGATAAACCGGGACCTGCGTAAGCAGAACGAAGACCTGCTCATGTCCCTGTATCGAAAGTCCGAGCCCCGGATGAAATGGGAGGGGGTTTTCGATAGGTTGAGAAACGGCGCGCCCATGGCCCAGTTCGCGGATCACCGCAGCTACGTGTATGAAGGCCAGGTGGTGGACGAACAGACCCACAAGGGCTTCGACTTGGCAAGTCTGGCCTCCTCGCCGGTTCCGGCCGCCAACTCCGGGACGGTGGTCTACGCGGACACCTTGGGCATTTACGGTCTCACGGTGGCCATTGACCACGGTTACGGCCTGTTGTCCCATTACTCCCACTTGTCCCGGATAGACGTAAACGTCGGGCAGGAGGTAAAAAAGGGTGATGTGGTCGGGCTCACCGGATCAACGGGGCTTGCCGGAGGCGATCATCTGCATTACGGAATCCTGGTGGACGACACCTTCGTGAATCCCATCGAGTGGTGGGATCCCCACTGGATCAAGGACAACGTCATGGACAAGATCAGCAGCGTCAAGCAAAGCCTGGGCCAGGCAGTCGAGCGGCAATAAAGAAGGAGCGAGGTTACATGAGTGAATTTGCGGTGAACAAAACCTACGAGGAGATCAACGCGCGGATTCGTTCCGGCGAAGTGGTGGTGGTGACAGCCGAGGAAATGACCGGCATCGTGGCGGAGCACGGCCCTGTGGAGGCTGCGCGCCGCGTGGATGTGGTCACTACGGGCACCTTCGCCCCCATGTGCTCCTCCGGGGCCTTCATCAACTTCGGTCACACCAAGCCCACCACCAAGGCCTCCAAGGTCTGGCTCAACAATGTCCCGGCCTATGCCGGCCTTGCGGCGGTGGACTGCTATATCGGAGCCACGGAGCCCTGCGAAGAGGACCCCCTGAACCGGGTCTTTCCCGGAGAGTTCAACTACGGCGGGGGACATGTGATCCAGGACCTGGTTGCGGGCAAGCAGGTCCACCTGCGCGCCTCGGCCTACGGGACTCAATGCTATCCCAACCGCTACGTGGAAAAGATCGTCACCCTGGCCGATCTGCCCATGGCCGTGCTCTGCAACCCGCGCAACGGATACCAGAACTACAACTGCGCCGTGAACCTGAGCAAGAAGATCGTCTACACTTACATGGGTGTTCTGAAGCCGAGGGCGGGCAACGCCAACTACTCCACATCCGGGTGCCTGAGCCCGCTCTTCAACGACCCTTACTACAAGACCATCGGCCTCGGCACGCGGATCTTCCTGGGCGGCGGGGTGGGGTACGTCACCTGGCACGGCACGCAGCACAACCCCCGCGCGGAACGCAACGAAGCGGGCATCCCCGTGCGTCCGGCCGGGACCCTCTGGGTCCAGGGTGATCTGAAGCAGATGACTCCCCGCTTCCTCGTGGGTGTGAGCATCCTGGGCTACGGCTGCTCTCTGTCCGTGGGTCTGGGGGTTCCCATTCCCATCCTCAATGAGGAGATGGCGCGATATACCGGGGTCTCGGATGCGGACATCCGCACGCAGGTGATTGATTATGGCTACGAGTACCCCACGGGAGAGGCCAAGCCGCTTGCCTACGTGACCTACGAGGAGCTCAAAAGCGGACAGATTTCCCTGAACGGCCAAAGCATTCCCACGGTGCCGCTCTCCAGCACGGTGCGCGCCCGCGAGATAGCGCAAACTCTGAAAAAATGGATTCAAGACGGCTCGTTCACACTGACCGTGCCACAGTTGCCGCTGCCCGTTTAAAACAGCCGGGCGGACAGATGAACCACAAGGAGAATAGCCCGTTGAAAGCCGTAACATCCCCCCAGGCGCAGGTTGCGGAAAAGCCCGCCAAGGGAAAGCTCCGGGAAAACGTGGAGGCGCTGGTCATAGCGATTCTCCTGGCCCTTTTCATACGAGCCTTCCTCATCCAGCCCTTCAAGATCCCGTCCGGCTCCATGATCCCGACCATCCTGGTGGGGGACCAGATCTTTGTTTCCAAGTTCTCTTACGGCATACGCATGCCCTTCACCAACTCCGTGCTCCTCTCCACGGGAAGACCCAAGCGGGGCCAGATCGTGGTTTTCCGCTATCCCGTGGACAGGAGCAAGGACTTCATCAAACGGGTCATCGGGCTGCCGGGTGATGTTGTGGAGCTCCGGGATCGCCGGCTCTTTATCAACGGCAAGCAGATCCCGGACGAGCACGCCAGGTACAGCCTGGACATCGAGATCGCCCGCAGGCAGAAAGGCTTGGTGGACTTCGGGCCAGTGATCATTCCTGCGGACAAATATCTGATGATGGGAGACAACCGGGACAACTCCTCGGACAGCCGGGAATGGGGATTCGTGGACTTCGCCGACATCCGCGGGAAGGCTCTGGTCATTTACTGGTCCTGGGATCACTGGAAGCCCCGCTGGTCCCGGATCGCCAACATCCTCCGGTGATCCATGGACCTTCTTTTGCAAAACGGCCGTGTCGTCTGCCCGGAAACCGGCCGTGACGAGCTTTTGGACGTGCTCTGCAAAGGCGGCAGGATCGCAGCGGTGGAGCCGCCGGGCAAGCTGCCCCGCATTGCAGGCTCCCGGTTGCTGGACGCGGCCGGGCTCTGGATCGTACCAAGCCTTTTTGATCTCCACGTTCATCTCCGTGAGCCCGGCGGAGAACACAAGGAAACCATCCGCACCGGCCTGGCCGCTGCAGCGGCCGGTGGTTTTTCGGACGTCTGCTGCATGCCCAACACCCAGCCGGTGAACGATTGCCCCGAAATCACCCGCCTGATTCTGGATCGCGCCGCCGGTCTCTCCGTGCGCGTTCATCCGGTTGCCGCCCTCACTCGAGGCCTTGCCGGAAAGGAGATCAACGATTATCCGGCCTTACGCCAAGCCGGCGCCGCGGCCCTGTCCGATGACGGAAAACCCGTGCCCGATGCCAGGGTGATGAGAAAGGCCATGGAAAGGGCCCGCGATGCCGGCTTGACGGTGTGTGCCCACTGCGAGGAGCCCTCTCTTTTTGAAAACGGAGTCGTAAACGAAGGCACGTTCTCGGCGCGTTCCGGCTTTGCCGGTATTTCCTGGGCTTCCGAGACCATCGGAGTTCTTCGGGACATCAGCCTGGCCGAGCTCACGGGATGCCGGCTCCATATCTGCCACGTGAGTGCCCGCCAGAGCGTGCAGGCGGTTTTCGAAGCCAAAGCCAGAGGCGTGCCGGTAACCTGCGAAACCGCCCCACACTACTTCACCCTTACGGAAGAAGCCGTTGCAGACCTTGGATCCATGGCCAAGATGAATCCGCCCTTGCGTACGGCCGAAGATGTGGCGGCGGTTCGCCGGGGGCTTGCCGACGGCACGATTGATGCAATTGCCACCGACCACGCGCCCCATGCAATAGAGGACAAGGAAGGGGATATCGCCCGCGCCGCTTTCGGGATCTCCGGCTTGGAGACGGCCGTATCCCTGAGTCTTGTTCTGGTGCACGAGAGAGTGTTGCCTCCGCTTGCCCTGGTGCGGAAGCTGACGGTTGATCCGGCCCGGATTCTGGGTTTGCCCCGCCGGGGTGTCATTGCAGGAGCGCCTGCGGATTTGACCGTGATCAACCCCGCTGCCGCCGTTTGCATTTCAGCCGAACGTTTTTACTCCAAGGGGAAAAACACGCCGTTTGCCGGAATGGAGCTTTCCGGAAAGGTTGAGGCGACTCTGATAGCCGGAGAGTTCGTTTTTGCGTCCGAAACCATTTGTTTACAATAGACTACGAGCCCGAGGGGGCCATGAGCGCATCGCAAGCCAAGAAGATATTAGTGGTGGACGACGAAGCCAGCATGCGGGAGCTCTTGGAGATCATGCTGGAAAAGGAAGGCTGGTCCGTCACCATGGCGGAAAGCGGCCGCCATGCTCTTTCCGCCTTGGAGCAAAAGACCTTCGACCTGATCCTCTGCGACATCCGGCTGGGCGATTTGTCGGGTCTGGAGGTCCTGCGTGCGGCCAAGGCTCAGTCCCAGGCGCCCGTGGTCATCATGATTTCCGCCTACGCGAGCACGGAAACTGCGGTAGAGGCCATGAACGCAGGGGCGTATGATTACATACCCAAGCCCTTCGACAACGACGAGCTAAAAAGGACCATCCAAAACGCCCTGGAACGCCAGACTCTTGAAAAGGAGAAGCGCTTCCTGGACGAGGAACTGAAGCAGACCTCCCACTTCGGGCGCATCGTGGGAAACTCGCCGGCCATGCTGCGGGTTTATGATGTGATCCGGCACGCGGCCCCCACCCGCACCAACATCCTGATCACGGGTGAATCAGGAACGGGCAAGGAGATCATCGCCCGCGCCATCCACGAGCAAAGCCCGCGCGCGGACAAGCCCTTCATGATCATCCACTGTGGAGGAATACCGGAATCCTTGATGGAGTCCGAGCTCTTCGGCCACGCCCGGGGCTCTTTCACGGGAGCGACACACGATAAAAAAGGTCTTTTCGAGGCGGGTAACGGGGGCACCGTGTTCCTGGACGAGGTGGGCGAGCTTTCCGCGGCCATCCAGGTGAAGCTCTTGCGAGTCATCCAGGAACGCACCTTCAAGCCGGTGGGAGCCATCCAGGACATTGCCGTGGACATCCGCCTGGTTTCCGCCACTAACCGGAATCTGGAGGAGGAGGTCATCAAGGGCCGGTTTCGAGAGGACCTCTTCTATCGCCTGAACGTCATCGAAGTAAAGGCGCCTCCCTTGCGGGAGAGGGGTGAGGACCTGCGGCTACTGGCCCAGCATTTCCTGGAGAAGTACGCCAGGGAGATGGGCAAAAAAATTGACAAGCTCTCCAGCTATGCCGTGGACCTTCTCATGCGCTACGATTTCCCGGGAAACGTGCGCGAGCTGGAGAACATCATCGAGCGAAGCGTTGCGCTCTCCACCACCAATATCATCCTGCCCGACAGCCTGGCGCTTTCCACGCACCGCAAAAGCAAGATGGGGCCGGATCAGAAAGTTCTCGAACGCGTGATTCAAATCCCCCCAGGAGGCGTCGAGCTGGACCAGCTCCTTTCGGATGTGGAGAAGGTCTGCGTGGACAAGGCCATGGATATGGCCGGGGGAGTCAAACACAAGGCGGCCAAACTTCTGGGGATTTCGCTGGATTCCTTCCGGTATCGCTATGACAAGCACTACTCTCCCATCAAGTGAAGCTCGTCACAACGTCTGAAGCCGGCAACAAGCTCCTCTATGGAGCGAATTGCGGTGAAAATCACCCGAAGCACGGTGAAAATCACCGCAACTTCAATCCGAACGGATTCCCGTTCCCCCGCGCAAGGCCTTCCCGACTCCCGACCAACTCTCCCGGCTAACCTTATTTTCTGTTGTTTATAAGGCTTTTGCCCAAATAATCAATGCGTGGCATGTTTTGGCACGCATTATGCTACCTTATGCATGCAAACAAAAATTAATGGTGGAGGAAAAAACGAAAAACCCCATTAGTTTTCGTTAGGGTCGCAGGGCACCCGCCCTGCAAGAAAACTACTTTTTCCACACTCAAAAAGGAGGTAGTCCATGATCCGCAAGTTGCAGAAGAAAGACAAAGGCTTCACCCTCATCGAGCTGATGATCGTTATCGCCATCATCGGCATCCTGGCGGCCATCGCCATCCCGAACTTCGTCAGCTACCGCAAACGCTCCTATGACGCCGCGGCCAACGCCGACATCAAGAACTTCTACACCGCATGCCAGGCCTACTTCACCGACGTTCCCACGGCCAGCTGCGCCTCCGCCAGCGCCCAGAGCTACGGCTTCACCCCGACCAACCTGGTCACGGTCACCGGCGGCGGAACCCAGAGTGCACTTCTGGCTACCTCCAAGCATTCCAGTGGCGCCAAGGTCTTCACGGTTGACTCCGCCGGCAAGATCACTTCCAGCCCGTAGTCAGCCAGCTTGAAGTTGAACAAGTGGCTTACAATTGGAAATCGGGAGAGGATGGAAATCCTCTCCCGATTTCTTTTTTAAAGAAACTGAACCGACCTGGCCTTGCAGAGCTGGCCCTTAAACAGGCACCGCTTCGGCTCAGGCTTTTCCTTGGTGCGCCAAGACAGTCAGTTTATCTGGGCGATAGGCCGAAGGCGTCAGGAAAGCTTGGACAGTGCCTCGGAAAGAACCCGCACGTGGTGCATCTCCTCGCGGATGATGTCGTCCACCTTGCACTTGCCCGTTTCCGTAGCCACCAGATCCTTCATCCCCAGATAAAAGGCGATGCTGTCCTTTTCCCGGGTCAGGGCGAACTTGTAGATATCCTTCAAGAGCGCGTCGGAGCACGAGGAAACCGGACCAGCGATGGGGCTCTCCGGGTCGGTGAACACCCGGGAGTTGGCCAGGGAAGCGAGGTAGAGCCCGGCTTCCCCCTCCGGGTCGAAGGTGTCGGAAACCTTTTCCTTGTCCGGAAGCTCCTTGCGGAGGTCCGCGAAAATCTGCTGGTGGGCGTCCTCCATGGCTGCGAGCTCGACAAAGAGCTTCCGGGCGTTTCCGCAGGAAGCCGCCTCGGCCGCCCGGCGGTAGAACTCCGCTCCGTTCTTCTCTATCCTCTCTGCCAGCTTGAAGATTTCGTCTGCCGAAAATGCAAAGCTCATCTAAAGAATCCTTTCGTGAATGCGTATTTGGAAAAGCACGTGTTTCCTTCGGGTTGGTACAGAGATAACTATCTTCCGCCGGCCTGTCAATGCGAAGCCCGGGAAAGGCCCAGCACCGCGGCTATTTTTTTCGGGGAAAGCCGGTAGGGGCTTCCCTTTCCCTGGTAGAAGCCATGCTCGGCGATCAGGTGCATGGACAGGTCGCTCCAGACCAGGCTTTCCCCGGTTTTCTGGTTCACCAGCACCACGTGTGTCTTGGCAAAGAGCCCGGGATGCCCGAAGGGGCAGGAAAGCTTGCCCCGGGCGGCCTCCACCGCCACAAGGAACCTGTCCTCCACGACTACCGGTGAGCCCAGGCCTTTTTTCGCCTGCTCCGCCAGATGGAAAAGCCGATGCCCGATGGCCTCGTGAGTAAGCCCCAGAGCATTTACCTCGGCTTCATCCTCGGCCAGAATGCGGGAAAGCGGGCGCGTGTCGTCTCCCATATAGCAGTGGACCTTGTTTTCGCAAGATCCCATGCGTTTTTCCGCCGCATCGAGAAAGGGGCTCTGAAACACGGGAAATCGCGCCACGTGATTCTCCTTCCACAGGGGCCCGCGCTCGCTTACGCGAACTTGTCGTAGTAGATCCTCTCGGCCGGTATCCCGTTCTCCGTAAACATCTTGACGGCCGTGTCAATCATGAGGGGGTTGCCGCACAGGTAAGCGTCCCGCGTGGACGGGTGCTGCTCCAAAAGCCTTTTTACGGGTGCGGTGACGATCCCCGTCTCTCCCTTCCAGTCGTCTTCGGGCTTGGCCCCGGAAAGCACCGGCACAAAGGTGAAGCCAGGTAGCTTTTTCCCGAGTTCCTCGATCTCCTGCCGGTAGAAGATGTCCGCGGGGCGATAGGTGCCGAAGAATAGCGTGATCTTGCGTGTGGAGCCCTTGGCCGCGAGCTGGTGCAGCAGGGACACCAGCGGAGCCAGGCCCGAGCCCGTGGCGATCATGATGATTTCATGGTCGGAGTCCCGCAGGTAGAACTCTCCGTAAGGCCCGGATATCTTCACCTGGTTTCCGGGCTTGAGGTGCTCGTGAATGTAGGTGGATGCGATGCCCTTGGGCACACGGGTTACGAGAAGGGTGAGCCCGCCGCTGTCGGCTTGGGCCGAAGCGATGGAGTAGGCCCGATATACGGGCTCGGAGCTTTCCTGGTAGGCGGGCACGTGGAACTGGATGAATTGTCCGGACTTGAAGCTGATCTCACGTGGTTCCATTAGATCCAGGCGGATCTCCCGGATGGTTTCGGTCACCATGCGCGCCGAAGCGACGCGGGCGGAGAACTCGCGAATGGCGAACAGGGCCTCGTCCATGAGAAGGGAGAGGTCCCGCCGCACCTTCACCTGGCAGGACAGGCGGACGCCATCCTGGAGTTCCTTGGGTGAAAGGAAGGGGGCTTCGGTGGGGAGCAGGGGGCCGGCGCCGGATATCACCTTCACCTTGCACAGCCCGCAACTGGCCCGGCCTCCGCAGGCCGACGGGATGAAGATTCCCTGGTCCATGAGGCTGGAAAGGAGCGACGCCCCGCCCTTGACCGTCAGATTTTTCTTGCCGCTGTTTATATTGATGGCGCAGTCGCCGTAATCCTGAAAAAAGTAGTCGGCCACCTCCAGAAGCAGGGCCAGGATCGAGGTGATGCCCGCAAGGATCAAAAGGCCGGCGCCGGCCGGAAGGAAGGCGTTGTCCATGGAGCGGTTCCCAAGCTGCCTAGCGGTTTGAGCATTCTTTACCGGGCCATCCGGCCTCTACTGCATCTGGATCATCCCGGAGAAGGCCATGAACGAAAGGGCCATGAGCCCGGCCACGATGAGGGTGATGCCCGGACCGGCCAAGGCCTTGGGAACGGGCGCGTTCTTCATCCGTTCGCGGATTCCGGCCATGGCCACGATGGCGAGCCACCATCCCACGCCTCCGCCGAAGCCGAAGGCGATGCACTGCAGGAAGCTGTACCCCCGGATGATCATGAAGAGGCAGACCCCCAGGATGGCGCAGTTCACGGTGATGAGGGGAAGGAAAACCCCCAGCACGACATAGAGCAGCGGGGACACCCGTTCGATGATCATCTCCAGAAGCTGCACAAAGGCTGCGATCACGATGATGAACACGATGAAGCGGAACTGCTCCAGACCGTAGGGGATCAGGATGAAGGTGTTCACCACGTAGTTCAGGCCCGTAGTGCAGGTCATGACGAAGGTCACCGCCAGCCCCAGGCCTATGGAACTTTTCAGGTCCTTGGAGATGGCCAGGAAGGAGCACATCCCCAGGAAGTTCACCAACAAGATGTTGTTGGTGAAGATGGCCGCGAAAAGGATTACGGGAGCGGAAACGCCTCCGTCCATGATCTTACGCCCCTTTGGTCTGCGAGGTGGACCCGGCGCACAGGCAATTGCACGGGCTCGACGGCGTCATTTCTTTTCCTTGGCCGGCGCAAAGGTGTTGGCCACCCACAGAAAGGTCCCGAGCACGAAGAAGGCGGCCGGGGCCATGACCATGATGGTCCAGCGGGTGAAGCCCGCGGGCATCACCGTGAAACCGAACACCGACCCGAAGCCCAGGACCTCCCGGATGAAGGCCACACCCAGAAGAACCAGGGCGTAGCCCAGGCCGTTGGCGGCTCCGTCCACCAGGGAGGGCCATACCGGGTTGCTGCGGGCGTAGCCCTCGCAGCGGCCCATGATGATGCAGTTGGTGATGATGAGGCCCACGTAGGGACCCAGCGCCCGGCTGATGTCGGGAAGATGGGCCTTCAGCACGATGTCCACCACGATGACGTAGAAGGAGATGATGAGCACCTGGACCATCATGCGGATGCGCGCCGGGGTGATCTTACGCAGGGCGGAAACCGTGGCCCCGGACATTGCGGTGACGAAGATCAGGGAAAGGCCCATGATGGCCGTGTTCACCATGAGGTTGGTCACGGCCAGGGCCGAGCAGATGCCCAGGATCTGGCGGAAAACCGGGTTCTCCTCCCAGAGGGCCTTGCCGAGGATCGCCATGCTGTCCTGGCTCTGGTTCGCCATAGCGAAAGGCTTCCTTTTCCTGGCTATTGCCGGGCTCACAGGGGAGCCGCGGCGAGGGCTTCCTTGTTTGTCTTGAGCCACTGCAGTGTGTCGGTGATGTCTGTATTCAAGAAACGGGAAAGCCTGCGGGTGGTTTCCGTGGCCCCCGTAATGGCGTCCACGTCCGTGGGTCGCTCGTGCATGCCGGGCGCTACGAAATGGAAAAAGACGCCGTCCGCGCCGGGAGCAAGCAGCTTTCCTGCAAACTGCCTGCGGAACCAGGGCTCGTCAATGCGGCCTCCCAGCCCCGGAGTTTCCTGGTGGTCGTAGAAGGCCACGCCCAACACACGGCCGAGATCCGGGGAAACGCCCATCATTCCGTGGATGGGCCCCCAGAAGCCGGGGCCCGAAACCTCGAAGGCATATCCGGCGATGCTTTTGCGGTCCGGCGAAAGCCCCAGGTAGATGGTCCGGCCGTCCTTTTCCGTTTTTCTTACCGACTCGTCGTAACGCCGGGATACGTCCCGATCGGTGGCTCCCGCCGCCGGGGGCATATCCAGCACGGAGAGGACCAGCCTCTGCATCCGGGCCTGCCGCGCCAGCTCGATGCGCTCGGCGCTCATGCGGGAAAGCCCCATGAGGATCCCCGTGCACACGAGCGTGATCACGAACATGAAGGCGATGGAGAACAGGCGTTTTTTCATGCCGGTCCTCCGGAGCCGCCTGCGGCCCGGGCATTGGCGCGGCCGGCCTTCACCCCCTTGACGGCGATGTCCAGGATGGGGGCGAAGGTGTTGACGAAAAGGACCGCGAACATGACGCCTTCGGCGAAGTTGGAAAAGCGGCGCAGCACCACCACCAGAGCTCCGGCCACGAGGCCGTAGATGATGCGCCCCTCGTTGGTCTTGGGTCCGGAGATGGGCTCGGTGATGACGAAAAAGGCCCCGAAGGCAAAGGCCCCGGAGCTGAGGCAGAGGAGGACTCCGGGCACCCCGGAGACGCCCAGGCCCCGGAGGGCCAGGGTGGCCAGGATGCCCCCGGCGACAAAAGAGGCGAACAACCGGAAGTTGGCGGCTTTGGCGAGCAGGATGTAAATCCCGCCGATGGCGAGGAGGATGACCGAGGTCTCGCCCAGGCTGCCCGCCACGTCCCCGGTGACGAGCCGGGAGAGCGCCACCTCGCCGCCCGCATGCAGGAGCCTGAGCGGCGTGGCCGAGGTCACGGCGTCGGGCAGGAGGTGCTCCAGACCGGCAGGGCCCCCGGAAAAGGGCGTGACAAAGGAGCCCGTCATGGCCACGGGAAACGCCACGTAGATGAAACAACGCCCCACCATGGCCGGGTTGTAAACGTTATGGCCCGTGCCTCCGAACACCATCTTGCCGAAAACCACTCCGAACACGATGCCCACGGCGGCCATCCAGAAGGGCAGGGTGGGGGGGAGGCTCAAGGAGAAGATGAGGGATGTTACAAAAACAGCCGAAGTAACAGGCTTTTTTTGACGCCAGACAAAAGCGCCTTCCGCCAGGACGCCCAGCAGGAGGACCCAGGCCGTCATGAGCGCGGCGCGCCAGCCGAAAAAGTATACGGCTCCGCCCAATGCGGGCAAAAGCCCCGCCACCACCTTCATCATCATGGCCTGGATGAGGAAGATGCGGCGTTGGGGTGCCGGCTTTTTCGGAACCGGCTGGTTATCCGCTTTGTCGGTCATGGGCATGGAGTTCTACTCGTAGATCCTCTCGTCCGGGGCGTCGGAGCCTTCCGCGTCGTTCTCGTAATCGCGGGGCAGGGCGCGTCCTCGCTTCTCCAGGAACTCCCGGTACCACTCATGGGCGATGATGGCGCACATGATCTCGTTGGTGCCGGTCCAGATGGAGGCGAGCCTGAGATCGCGGACGATGCGTTCCACCGAGTAAACGGTGGTGTAGCCGATACCGCCCATGACCTGCATGGCATTGTGGGCCGCCTTCTGGCAGGACTCGGTGACGAACTTCTTGGTCTCGGAAACCAACCGCCGGATGAGGTTTTCCGGGAGGTTCTGCTCCACGGCCCGGCTGGTGGAATAGATCATGGTGCGCGCGGCGTCGAGCAGCATGGCGGCTTCCGCCACCTGGAAGCTCACGCCCTGAAAGTTGTTGATGACCTGGCCGAAAGCCTTGCGGCGCGTGGTGTAGGAGGTGGCCACGTCCAGGGCCGGACGCGCGGCGCCGATGGTCATGGCCGCGGTGCCCAGCCGCTCGGGGATCATCATGGTATTGAAGACCGCAAAGGCGCCGTTCAGCTTGCCTACCACGTTCTCCTTGGGCACCTTGGCGTCTTTGAAAACCACACGCCCGGCTCCACCGCCGCGGCAGCCCATGAGGTCGTAGAAATAGGGCGTCTCCACTCCCGGCCCCCGGTCCACCAGGAGGCAGGTGAGGGACTTGTGGCTGGGAGCGTTGGGGTCGGTCTTGGCGTAGACCAGGAAATAGTCCGCCCCGGCAGCGCCCACGATAAAGCGCTTCTGGCCGTTGACGATGAAGTGGTCGCCCGCGTCCACCGCGGTTGTGGTGGTTCCGAAGAAGTCGGAGCCGCCCCGTGGCTCGGTTAGGCATTCGGCGGCGAACATGTCTCCGCGGAGCAGGGGTTTGACGTACTTTTCCTTCTGTGCATCCGTGCCGTGCTTGATGATGGCGTCGCAGACCAACTCCGCGCCCACGCCGAAGGTGCAAGCGAAGATGTAACCCAGCGATCCCACCTCCTCCATGACGGCGGAGGTGGCCACCCAGTCCAGATCCCGGCCGCCCCACTGCTTGGGGTAACGGCAGCCCAGCAGGTTCCGCCTTCCCGCCTCCCGGAGAAACTCGCGGGGAAAATCAATCTTGTTTTTATCCATGTCCAGGATCATCTGGCGGGGAACCCATTTCACCAAATCCCTAGCCTCGTCCCGGATGGCTTTTTGTTGCGCGTTCAGCAAATGATCGAGCATCGGATTCCCCTAATGAAGGTAGCAATGGATGTTATGCAGGGTGGGCGTCAATTTCCCAGTTGCGGCCAATCTTGTCAAGGTTTTTCACGGGGTTCCGCATACCGGGAGCCGCCCATGAAAAGGGATTCTTCCCTGAACGGTTCCCGAGGGTTCGGCCTGTTTTTCCCCGGCGTTTACAGGAAAACATTTTTCTGATATTATCGCTCAAATTTTCGCCTGCGGAGTGCTTGCCGCGGGACGGAAATTTGGGCCCTCAAACCGTTGCCGATGGCTTTTCCGGGCACGCCCGGAAAAGCGCCGGACACGGCGGAAAAAGCCGGCCAGCCCGCTCTTTGTGGCTTCCGGCGGAGGTCATCAAGATAAAGGAGTGGTCAAGCTGATGGCGGAAAAGCATCCCGAATGCCCATTGTACAATCCCGTGAACTGCCGCGAGTACTATAATCCGAAGGTCTGCGCCGTCGTACGTAAGGACAAGAAATGCCTTAAAAAGAGAAAAGCAAAGACCGTAAAAGCCGCCTCCGGCCAGGACGGCATTTCCTCCCGGCCTCCCATGGCGGCCATGCAGGCGAAATCCCCGTAATCGGGCGGTTATGCCGGCCAGGCCCGGCAAAGCGGGGCTTTCATGAAAAAAGAAGAAGGCGGGGGTTTCAACAGCCCCTTTGCGGCGCTTGCCGGAATGAAGTTCAGGAAGGCGCGCCCCGGCGCCAAGCGGGAACACTCGGAAAAGCCCGAGGTGCCGGTACGCCCTGCCGAGGCCGCCCGGGTGCCGGAAGGTGACGACGACGCCCTGTTTGCCGTGTGGATGAAGGGCGTAAACCCCATATCGCGCGACCCCTCCACGGTCGAATCCCGCATTCCCGGAGTTCGGGAGGCCGCAGAACCAAAGCCCTCCATTTTGGAAGACCCGGACGATCAGGTGGTGGCGGCTCTGGAGGATCTGGTGTCCGGCGGGTCCGGGTTCGTCGTCTCTCAAACCGACGAGTATGTGGAGGGCGTAGGCTACGGCATGCCCGCAAGCCTGGCTTCCCGGCTCCACCAAGGCGAGTTCTCCATCCAGGCCCACCTGGACCTCCATGCTCTTTCCGTGGAAACGGCTGAAGAGCAGTTCAACTCCTTTCTCAAAGACTCGCTAAACGCCAACCGTCGCGGCGTCTGCGTCGTGCACGGCCGGGGACTTTCCTCGCCCGGCGAGCCGGTGCTCAAAGCCCGGGTGCTGGCCTGGCTCACCCGGGGCCCCTGGCGCAAATGGGTCATAGCCTTCTGCAGCGCCCCCGCCTGCGACGGCGCCGCAGGAGCCACTTACGTACTCCTCCGCAACCGACCGGTCACCCACGGCCGCAGGAAGAAGCAGAAGTCCTCCCGCTGAAGGATTGGACACGCTCCCTTTCCCTCGGTGTGCCGCAACTCTTTTTTCATATCCCGCAAATAGGTTTTTTCTTTTCTTCACGAACCATACTTTCCAGTTGCCTCTCGTTTTTTTTTCACGTAATGAGGTTAGGGTTTGACTTTTGTCGGCCCTGTTTGGACCGATTTGCGCGCTTTTCCGGACGATTGTCCGGAACAATACCCACCCTCTGCCGCCCGCACGGCGCAGTGAGGCTCAAGAAAGGAGAAGTTTAATGGCCCAACTCATTTCCGACCGAAGGGACGTGGATTTCGTGCTCTTCGAGCAGATGAAGGCGGACGAGCTTTCCAAGACCGAAAAGTACGCCGAGTTCAACAAGAAGACCGTCGAGCTCATCGTGAACGAGGCTCGGAACCTGGCCATCAAGGAGATTCTGCCCACCAACAAGGACGGCGACTCCGGATGCGGGTACGACAACGGCAAGATCACGGTCCCCGAAAGCTTTCATCGCGCCTACAAGCTTTACTGCGAGGGCGAGTGGCTGGCCATGGCCGAGGACCCCGAGGTGGGCGGCCAGGGCATGCCCATCATCGTGACCCAGGCCGCTTCCGAGTACTTCGTGGGCGCCAACTGCGCTTTCATGATGTACCCGGGCCTCGCCCACGGTGCGGCGCACCTGATCGAAGTCTTCGGCACCGAGAAGCAGAAGAAGCTCTACCTGAAGAAAATGTACTCCGGCCAGTGGGGCGGCACCATGATGCTCACCGAGCCCGAAGCCGGCTCCGACGTGGGCAACCTGTCCACCACGGCCACGCCCAACCCTGACGGAACTTACTCCATCAAGGGCAACAAGATATTCATCTCCTCGGGCGACCACGACCTGGTGGACAACATCATCCATCCGGTGCTGGCCCGCATCGAAGGCGCTCCGGCGGGCACCAAGGGCATCTCCCTCTTTGCGGTGCCCAAGATCTGGGTGAACGACGACGGGTCCCTGGGCGAGTCCAACGACGTTTTCTGCGATCGCATCGAAGAGAAGATGGGCATCCACGGAAACGCCACCTGCTCCATGATCCTGGGCGCCAACGGCAAGTGCCGCGGCACGCTCCTGGGCGAGCCCAACAAGGGCATGCGGGCCATGTTCCAGATGATGAACGAGGCGCGCCTGGGCGTGGGCATCCAGGGATTCACCTTCGGCACCGCAGCCTACATGTATGCCCTGAACTATGCGCGCGAGCGCTTACAGGGCAAGAACCTGCTGGAGTTCGCCAACCCCGACGCCCCGCTGGTTCCCATCATCAACCATCCCGACGTGCGGCGCATGCTCACCTGGATGAAGGCACACGTGGACGGCATGCGGAGCTTCATCTACTACACGGGCAAGCTGTTCGACACCATCCTCTCCTCCAACGACGAGAAGGAGAAGGACAAGTGCCAGGGCTTGGTCGAGGTCATGATCCCCGTGCTCAAGGCCTACTGCACCGACAAGTCCTTTGACGTGTGCACCCAGGCCATGCAGTCCTACGGCGGCTATGGCTACACCAAGGAGTACCCGGTGGAGCAGCTCCTCCGCGACTGCAAGATCACCAGCATTTACGAGGGAACCAACGGCATCCAGTCCATGGACCTCCTGGGCCGGAAGCTGGGCATGAAGGGTGGAAAGCCCTTCATGGACTTCCTGGGCGAAATCCACGCCACGGTGGCGCAGGCCAAGCAAATTCCGGGCTTGGAGGATATGGCGGCTCGCGTGGAAGAAACCGCCAACAAGCTGGGCGAGACCGCCATGCTCATGGGAAAGACCGCCATGAGCGACAAGGTGCTCACCGCCTTTTCCTTCTCCTATCCCTTCCTGGATGTCACCGGCGACACCATCCTGGCCTGGATGCACCTCTGGCGCGCCGTGGTGGCCAAGCAGAAGATCGAGAAGGCCTCCGGCAAGGAAGCCGCCTTCTACGACGGGCTCATCAAGACCGCCCGTTACTTCGTGAACTGCATCCTGCCCATCACCCGCGGCAAGATGGAAGCCATCAAGAACATGGACTCCGCCGCCGTGGACATGACGGACGACGGGTACTCCGGCAAGTAACGAAGTTCAGGCAGTAAAAAAACAACGCGGGGGAACGGACCGATGGGCCCGCTCCCCCGCGTTGTTTTCTTACGAAAGGAAAAGCAGGTGCGGGCTAGGGGAAAGCCTTTCGCTATAGCAACGCTTGATTCTATTTTCCCGCGGATCCCGAAACAGCTTGCCCGGACCCGTGCCCCAGGGCCTCAAGGCGCGATAGCACCTCCTGCGCCTTCTCCGTGTTCCCGGAAGCTTCGTAGGCCTTCGCCAGGGCAGCGAGCACATCTCCATTGCCCGGCTCCAGCTCCGCGGCGCGAGAGAGGCTGGCAGCGGCTAGGCTGTACCTCTCCATGCCCATGAAGCAAAGCCCCAGATACTCGGCGGCCCGGGCGTTTTTCGGCATCAGGGCCGCGGCCGCGGAAAGGGGCGAGGCTGCTTCCCGGTATTTCTTTTCGGTCAAGAGGAGAGTCCCCAGGTAGAAGGAGGCCTGGACGTTTTCCGGATCTCTTGCCAGTAGACGCCCGAGAAGCTCCTTGGCCTGCTCCGCTTTTCCGGCCTTGGCCGACAAGATTCCCAGGCGCAGCAAGGGCTGGGGAAGGTTGGGTGCAATCTCCAGGGCCCAGGCGTAGATGGGAATCGCTCCGGTGAGGTTTCCCGCAGCCTCCATGTTGGCCGCGAGCCCGGACAAGGCATAGGCCAGGTCCGGCCGCATGCGCAGGGAAGCCAGATAATGCTTCCGCGCCTCTGTCTGCCTTCTCGAGTTTTCCAGAAGAACCGCCAGGTTGAAATGCGGATCGGAAAGGTCCGGCTCGAGCGATATGGCTTTTCGGAAAAGCCCCTCCGCTTCCCGGATCTGACCCTGGCGCAGCTTCACTCCTCCCAGATTGGAGTAAGCCCGGGCGCAGTCGGGGCTTTTTTCGATCACCGCGAGAAAATGTTGCTCCGCGCAAGCGAGATCCCCCCGGTTCAGGCATTCGGCCCCCAGGTTGTTGTTGGCGATCCACGCGCCCGGATTTTTCTTCAGGGTCGCGGTCCACAAGGTGTCCTTGTCCTTGTACATGGAGCACAAGAGAAGGGTCTGGACTCCGAGGAAGATCAGCAGGCCGGCGACGGCAGCCCGGGCAAGGAGTTTCATTCTGCCACGGCTTACTTCTAAAAGCCTGGCCAGCCCCGCAGCGGCCAGGGCCATGAGGAAGGCCGATGCATGATAGGCGAAATGGTCGGCGACGTAGGAGTAGAGGAAGGGGAATACGTTGAAAAAGCCGAGGGCCGGAAACAGCACGCCGGCAAAGCAGGACACCGCGGTGAAGGGCCCCCGGCCGATCTTCTTCCGCAGGAAGAACAGCCCGGCGATAACGGCCAGAGCCGCCGCGGGCCAGAGATAGCCTGCCGGGTTATCCGGCCGGATGGCAAAGCGCGGGTAGATGAAGGTGAAGCCCTGGGGAAGGAAGATCTTGGTCGCGTAAAACCAAAGCGCGCGGCCTGCCAGCATGATCCGGCCCGTAAGGGGCATGTTCCAATCCGCCCCCTGGGCTCCCACCAGGCTCTGCTCCATATGGATCGTGAGATAAGCGGAGCCGGCGGAAACCAGGAAGAGGGGGGCGAGCAGGGCGACGTCCCTGCCTCTGATGCGGCCGTTCTGGTAATAGAGCAGCATCAGCAAGACGGCCGGGAGCGT
>JBFMHL010000331.1:0-16853 GCA_040753055.1 Thermodesulfobacteriota bacterium
CCCCCCCCCCCCCCCCCCCCCCCCCCCCCCCCCCGAATTCCCTTGCCTTTTTATTTTTGAGATAGCTTCTAGTATTGCAGAGTATTAAGCTCAATTTTTCCACAGGTGGCATATACGCTTTGAATATCTTTTCCCGTTTGATCGGACTTGGTTTTTGCTGTCGTTACAAGAAGCAACCCTGAAGAATCCGCCTCCGGGCCCGCAAAACGCCTTTCTTGTTTATTTTTTTTTAAAATAGCTCCAGTGTCAGCAGTTTTCGCATGACCAGGGCGTCCTCGCCGGAGTCCCGGTAGTAGGCCCGGCGGGTTCCCACGGTTTCGTAGCCGGCGCGGGTGTAGAAGCTGCGGCCTGCGCGGTTGGAGGCCCGGACCTCCAGGAAGGCCTCGGCGGCTCCGCCTGCGCGGGCCAGGGACTCCCCTGCGCACAGGATGGCGGTTCCCACGCCGTTTCGTTGGAAGGAGGGGCGTACCGCCAGCTTCAGAAGGTGCATCTCGCCGGCCAGCACCCGGATGCAGGTGAACCCCGACACCGGCCACGCGCCTGCCCGGTCCCGCGCCACCAGGCTCAGGGCTCCGGGGGCGGAGAGCTCGTCCTCGAACATTCCCCGGGTCCAGGGATCGGGGAAAACGGCCATCTCCAGCGCCAGCACGTCGGTAAGGTCCGAGGCCAGCATGGGAGAAAGGACGAGCCCTAGTTTGCGTTCCGGCTCTTGTTGCCCAGCAGTATGTCGCTCGCCAAGCATATGCTCTGCCTGCCGTAATCCATGAGGTCCAGGGCCAGGGAAGCCAGGTCCTTTTCCTCGCGAAGCGATGCCGCCCGCACCAGCATGGGAAGATTCACTCCGGAGAGGACCTCCACCTTTCCCTGGGCCATGAAGCTAACGCCCAGGTTGGACGGAGTTCCGCCGAACATGTCGGTGAGCAGCAAAACGCCCTGCTTGTCGTCCACCTCGCGGATGGCCCGGGAGATGTCCTTGCGGAGCTTTTCCACGGGGTCGTTCAGGTCCACGGACAAGGCCACCGCTTTTTCCATGGGGGAGTGTAACACGAATTGGGCGGCCTGCAGAAGGGCGGCGCCCAGGTTCCGGTGCGTCACGATCACGATTCCGACCATTTAGAACAAACCTTCCATACAGCAGCCGGCCGTCATGCCTGGCCCGGCTGCTCGTCCAGATCCCGGTGGCGCAGAGAGGGCTCCACGCCCAGGGAGCGGAGGTGCTCGTAGACCTCGCCGGCGATGACCACCGAGCGGTGACGTCCGCCCGTGCAGCCCACGGCGATGGTGAGGTAGGCCTTGCCCTCCGCTTCGTAGCGGGGAATGAGGTAATCCAAAAGGCCCAGGAAGCGCCCCAGAAAGAGCTTGGCGTCGTCCGTCTGGAGGACGTAATCCCGGACCGGCTGCTCTGTGCCCGTTCTTGCCGAGAGCTCGGACACGAAGTAGGGGTTGGGCAGAAAGCGCACGTCCATGACCAGGTCGGCGTCATGGGGGATGCCGTGCTTGAACCCGAAGCTCATGACCATAACCCGCATGCGCGCCGCCGGCGAGGTCTTTTCCACGTGGTCCCGGATCAGGGCCTTGAGCTCGTGGAGGGTGAGCCCGGTGGTGTCAATGACCCGGCTGGCGATGTCCCGCAGGCCGGAAAGCCTCTTTTTCTCTTCGCGGATGTTGTCCAAAAGCGCCTTGCCCACCGAAAGGGGGTGCTGCCGGCGGGTTTCGGAGTAGCGCCGCAGAAGCGTGTTTTCGGATGCCTCGAAGAAGAGGATCTCCAGGGTGAATCCGCGCTGGGAGAGGCCTTCGAAGACCTCCCCGTACTGGGCGAGGAAGCCTCGCTCGCGCAGGTCCATGACGAACGCGAAGCGGGTCACGTCGGATACGGATTGTCCTTGCAGCTCCAGGAACTTGGGAAGAAGCTGGACGGGCAGGTTGTCCACGCAGAAGAAGCCTGCGTCTTCCAGGGCGGCGAGCGCGGTGCTCTTGCCCGAGCCGGAAAGCCCGGTGAGGATGATGATGGTGAGGTCCTGGGCGCTCAAAAATCCTCGTCCACATCGGAGATGACCTTCATGACCGTATCCGGGTCGCACGCGGTCATGAGGCCGTCCTTCACGATGTCGTTCTTTAAAAGCCGGGAGATGCGGGCCAGCATGGACAGATGGAGGCCCGCGGTGTCTTCGGGGGTCACCAGCAGGAAGAGGAGATGGGCGGGTTTGCCGTCCATGGCTTCGAACTCCACACCCTTCCGGGACAGCCCGAAGCCCAGGTAGAGGTCGTTTAGGCCCTTCATCTTTCCGTGGGGAATGCCGATTCCGCCGCCGATCCCGGTGCTTCCCAGGCGCTCCCTCTCCAGCAGGACCTTCACCAGGTCCTCTTTCTTTACGCCCGCTGCGGCGGCCACCGGTCCGGAAAGCTCTTCGATGGCCCCTTTTTTGTCGCGTGCGCCAAGGTCGCAGATGATGGCGGCCCGGGGCAGCTTGTCCAATATTTTCATGCGTGAAAACCCGATCCGTTTCCTGGCGTTTCACGCGATAAACCGGGCCGGATTCCGGCCCGGTTTATCGCGTGCCTGTAGAGCTCGATTTTTTTTGCTGCTCCGGCGGCCCAAGCCGCCGGAGCAGCTTCTTTTTTTGTTTAGGCCGAGGGCTGGATGAGCCCGATATGACCGTCCTTGCGGCGGTACAGGACGTTCACGCGGCCGGTGCGGGCGTTGGTGAAGACGAGGAATGCCATCTCGGAGAGGCCCAGCTGCTCCGCGGCCTCCTCGATGTCCATGGGCTTGTAGTCAATGCTCTCCTCGATGATCTCCGCCTCGCCCGTGTCTTCGGTGTCCGACAGCGAAGCCGTTGCCACGGCGTCGCGCTCCCGCTCGCGGGCTTTTCCCGTGTCGCGGCGTTTTTGCCTTTTTTGTTTGCTCTTCTTGATCTGCTTTTCCAGCTTGTCCAGGACCATGTCTATTGCGGAGTACATGTCCCCGGTCTCTTCCTTGCCGTTGATGGTCAATCGGTCGCCCGCAATGTTGATCTCCGCGATGTGGCGGTGCTTTTCCACCATGAGCACCACCTGAGCCTCGCCCGGGTTGTCCAGGTACTTGTCGAACCGGGCCAGCTTGTCCGCGGCGTACTCCTTCAGCGAGTCGGATGGATCAATGTTTTTAAACGTGAAGGTCGTGTGCATGAAACGGGCCTCCCATTTTGGGGCAAGGTCCGGGCCGGCTCGCCCGGATATATCGGTTTGCGGTATGCCGCCGGAAAAGGCGCCGGAGCCGTCAGATGGGCGCCCTGCGCTTGCTGGACGGTAGGATGCCCAGCATTTCTCTATACTTGGCCACTGTCCGGCGGGCGATCTGGATGTTGTCCGCGGAAAGCATCTCCGCGATCTTGTCGTCGGAAAAGGGTTTTTTCGGGTCTTCGTCCTTGATGATGCGTGCGATGCGGTCCTTCACCGAGGCCGATGCCACGGCCGGGCCGTGGTGGCGGTTAATAGAACTGTTGAAGAAAAATTTCAATTCGAAAATACCCTGGGGCGTGTGTGCGTATTTGTTGGTGGTTACGCGGCTTATGGTGGATTCGTGCATCTGGATGTCCTCGGCTACATCGCGCAGCACCATGGGTTTAAGGTGCAGGATGCCCTTGTCCAGAAAGTCGCGCTGGAACTTGACGATGCTTTCCATGACCCGGTAGATGGTGCGTTGACGCTGATGGATACTCCGGATGAGCCAGGCCGCGCCGCGAAGTTTGCCCTGCACGTAGTTCTTTGCGTCCGGCGAGAGCCCTTCGCCGGAGAGTAGGGCCTTTTTGTAGAAACGGCTGATATGGAGCTTGGGAAGTCCGTCGTCATTCAGGATGATCTCGTACTCCTCGCCCATCTTGTACACGAAGATGTCCGGAACGATGTAGTGGGGCTCCTCCTCGGAAAAGGGCCTTCCGGGACGGGGCTCCAGTGCGGTGATGACGGCGACTGCCTCGGCGACCTCTTCGCGGGTCACCTTTTCGGCCTGGGCGATGGCCTTGTAGTTTTTGTTCTCCAAAAGCGGCAGGTGGTCCTTGACGATGCGGTCGGCCAGGCTTCCGGATAGATCCAGGGCCCGGAGCTGGATGCGGAGGCATTCCTTGAGGTCCCGGGCGCACACACCCAGGGGATCGAAGGTCTGCATCTCCGCAAGCACGCCCCGGACCGTCTCCTCGGGGCATCGGCAGATGCGGGCGATATCCTCCGCCCCGGCGTCCAGGTAGCCGTCGCGGGTGAGGTTTCCCACGATCATCTGGCCGATGTTCTTCTCAACTTCATCGGAAAAGCGAAGCATCACCTGCCAGAGCAGGTGGTCGGACAGGGACTCCCGTTTGGCCAGGAAGTTCTCGAACTTGGGGAACTCCCGGTCCTCGTTTTCCGCGCGGACCTGGCCGGGGCGCTCGTCGTCGTCGCTGCCGCCCACCCAGTCCAGGTCGGCAGGGACGTTCTCCTCCATGTTGATCTCGGACTCGGGGGGCGGCTCGGTCTCGGCGCTTTCCTTTGCCTCGGCGATCTCCAGGCGGTCCGCGGCGGAGAGCTCTTCACCCTCCTCCAGGGCTGCATTCTGCTCCATTTCATCCCGGATGACGTCCAGGAGCTCCAGGTGGGATAGCTGCAGGAGCTTGATGGCCATCTGGAGCTGAGGAGTCATGACGAGCTGCTGGCTCATGCGCAGCTGTTGTCTCAGTTCCAAGGCCATAAGGAGTGCTCTTTATCTGCGCGGAAGACCTTTTTTTCGGGCCTTGCCGCCGTGATGGGTGAGGTCTGGCGGGCGGCCGTCTTGCGGGGGCTGCCCCGCCGGACCGGGTGGAATTGTTAGTTTCGGCCCGGCATTTTGCAATTTACATGCCACTTATTAATGACGTATTTCCGCGCCTGTGTCAAAGCTTAAACGACTCTCCCAGGTAGATTTTCCGCACCAGCTCGCTTTCGGCCACCTTCGAAGGCGCGCCCGACTCCACCACCCGGCCCTCGTGCAAAATGAACGCGAAGTCGCAGACCGAAAGCGTTTCCCGCACATTGTGGTCGCTGATGAGCACGCCGATGCCCCGGCCGGAAAGCTCCCGGATGATTCCCTGGATCTCCGCCACGGCCAGGGGGTCAATTCCGGCAAAGGGCTCGTCCAGGAGCAGGAAGGACGGCTCGGAGGCGAGCGCGCGGGCGATCTCCAACCTCCTGCGCTCCCCTCCGGAAAGGAGATAGGCTTTTCTTTCGGCAAGGTGGCCGATGCCCAGCTCGGCCAAGAGCTCTGCGGCGCGGGCGGGGATCTTTTCAGCGGGGTAGGAGCGCACTTCCAGGATGGCGGCCACGTTCTCGTAGGCCGTGAGCTTGCGGAAAACCGAGCTTTCCTGGGGAAGGTAGCCGATGCCCCTGCGGGCTCTGAGGTACAGGGCCTCGGGCGTGATGTCCGTCCCGTCCAAGAGGACGCGGCCGTGGTCGGGCCGGATGATCCCCACGGCCATGTAGAAGGTGGTGGTCTTGCCCGCCCCGTTGGGGCCCAGGAGCCCCACCACGGAGCCGCTTTCTACGGAGAGGCTTACCCGGTCCACGGTGGCCTTGCGGCCGTAGATTTTCACCAGGCCTTCCAGGGACAGCATGGGCATGGGCTAGCACCTGCCTCCCTCTCTTCCGGCTCGGCAATGAGCCGAAAGCTGTCGGTTCCTGTGCCGCGCATGCTCTTTCCGGGGGGAGGGCAGGGCCTTCATGGCTTTTTGCCATCCTTTCCCGCGGGCTTCGGCGCGTCCTTGGCCGGGGGCTTTTCCTCCGGGGTAAGTCTCACGAAGACCGGGCTCTGGGGCGCGCCGGTCACCTTGGTGGTTTGGTGCTTCTGGTCCAGGACGATGACGGCCCCGGTGACCGAGTTGCCTCCCCGCGAAAGCACGGCCGGCTTGCCCGTGAGGGTGAGGATCTCGGGCGCCACGTCGTAGGCGGCCTGGTCGCAGGTGGCGGTGAACTGCCCGGTCTTGATCTTCACATCCCCCCGCGCCTCGATGCGTTCGATGCTCTCCGGCGCGTTTTCGCCCTTGCCGTCCTTTTCCTTGGCGAAGGTGAGCAGAATGGAGGCCGCGTCCACCACGGTGTCCTTTTGCACCGCGGAGACGTGGCCCGAGAACTCGGCCTGGCGCTTCTCGTGGGCGAACACCAGCTCGTCGGCGGCGATGTTCACCGGCCCTCCGGTGAGGTCGAAGCCGGCGGTGATTCCGGGCAAAGGCTTGGTGAGGGCCTGGGCATCCGCAGCCGCGGGGAGCGCCGTCGTGGCCGCCGTGGCCTTGGCCGCAGGGGTTTTGGCCGTCTGGGCGAAGGCTCCCGAAGAGAGCCATGCGGGGAAAAGGACCAGGGCCAGAAGGACCGGGACGGGAAGGACGCGGGATTTCCAGGTTTTCATTTTCATTTGCCGTTCATGGGTCCGAAAGCCCCCCTGACGTTGCCGGAAAGGCGGGCGATGTTGGTGTCCAGGGAAAAGGTGAGCTTGTCGCCGGTTATGTCCATAGTGTCGCTGCTGATGCGCACGGGCGTTTCGGTCCGGATGATCCTGTCCGAGTCGGAGTAATAGAGGACGTCGGTGAGAAGCAGCATGTCGCCGTCGTCCACGCGCACGTCGCCGGTAAGCACCATGTCGTTGGTCCGTGTGTTGATGATTCCGGTGGCCGCGGTGATCACGATCTGCCGGCCGTCGTTCCCCAGCACCACCGTCCGCAGGTTCTGGATGCGGGCCTGGCCGTCCGTCCGGGAGAATCCGGCGCTGGCCGCGTCCATGGTCCACGCGAGCTCGCCGTTCTTCCGGGCCTCGTGGTGCAGCCCCTGGGTCTGCATGTCGTAGCGGTCCGAGATCTCCGCCCGTTCCACCTCGGTTTCGGAGCGCTCCGGCTGGCGGAGGGCGAGGTAGGCCACCGCAGCGGCGGCAAGGAGCAGGGCGGCGCCCGGCAGGATGATCTTTTTATAGTCCATACCGTCGCATCACCGTGTCCCATTGCCCGCGCGCCCGGACCAGGGCTTCGCAGACCTCCCGGACGGCTCCCCGGCCGCCGGGGTTTCGGGTCACCATCAAGGCCCGGGATATGACCTCCGGGTGCGCGTCGGCGACGGCCAGGGGCGCTCCCACCAGGGCGAGGAGGGGCAGGTCCGGCAGGTCGTCCGCCAGGAAGGCCATGCTCTTGCGGCCCGTTTCCAGGACCTCCTCCAGCCGGCTGACGACTGCGGCCTTGTCCTTCACCCCGTCGAAGCGAAGGCGGGGGTCCAGGCCCAGGTTGTCCAGGCGGGCGTTGAGCGCGGCAGAGGCGCGGCCGGTGACCACGGCCACCTTGACGCCGGCATCCAGGGCCATGCGCAGGCCGAGCCCGTCCTTGACGGAGAAGGCCTTGATCTCGAAGGCGGTCCCCTGCGGGCTCCCGTCGTCGGAAACGGGCGCCCCGTAAATGATCTCCCCGGTGGTCAGCACGCCGTCCACATCGAGAAGCAGCGCCTTTATGTCGGCAAGCCCTTTTGCATGAACGGGCTTTTCCAGGTGGGCGGGAATGCTCATGGGCACCGTCTTGGTGTAGGGGCGGAAAGGAAGGCCGCCTCGGCCGACCCTTCGAAGCCCTTATAGGGCAAACAATCGTTTGTCCGGTTGTCGGTCCTCATTTCCCTGCCGCCGCCTTGCGGATGGCCGCCAGGTTTTCCAGCAGGGCGGGAATGTCGGCCAGCGCCAGGGAGTTGGGGCCGTCGCAGGGTGCCTGGTCCGGATCCGGGTAGGTTTCAAAAAAGACGGCGTCCACGCCCGCGGCCACGGCAGCCCGGGCCAGGATGGGGGCGAAACGCCGGTCGCCGCCGGAGCAGCCGTCGCCCGCGCCGGGCATCTGCACGCTGTGAGTGGCGTCGAACACCACGGGAACGCCCATGTCCCGCATGACGGAAAGCGACCGGAAGTCCACCACCAGGTTGTTGTATCCGAAGCTGGATCCCCGCTCCGTGAACAAAATGCGGTTGTTTCCCGTAGTCCGGATCTTGGCCGCCGCGTGGCGCATGTCCCAGGGGGCCAGGAACTGTCCTTTTTTCACGTTTACGGGCTTCTGGGTGCGGCCGGCGGCCACGAGGAGGTCCGTCTGGCGGCACAGAAAGGCCGGAACCTGGAGCGCGTCCAGGACCTCCGCCGCGGGCGCGGCCTGCTCCGGGCTGTGGATGTCGGAGATGACCGGCACCGCCACCTTCCGTTTCACCTGCTCCAGCATGTCCAGCCCGCGGGCCAGGCCGGGGCCCCGGAAGGACGTGACCGAGGTGCGGTTGGCCTTGTCGAAGGATGCCTTGAATACGTAAGAAAGCCCCAGGCGGGCGGTTTCCTCGGCTAGGAATGCGGCCGTGGCGCAGGCCGAGTCCGCGTCGGTGAGCACGCAGGGGCCCGCGATGACCAGGAGGGGTGCCTCGCCCCCCACCGGGGCGTTTCCAATGAGAATGCTTTCGGTCATGCTCAGATGGTCTCGTGCTTGAAAAAGCCCGGAAGCGCCGGGCCGCAACGCCTGAAAACAAGAATGAAAATGTACCCCGGCCCCCCGGCCTTGTCAAGAAACCGGCCTTTGGCCGTGTTGGGCCGTTGGCAGGGAAGGGGAGGGGGAGATCCGCCTTTGGCCGGGACGCCGCTTTCCTTGCCATTTGCATCCGGGTTGTGTTAGCCAAAGTGTTTACGGCAAAACCATCCCGGCGGGAGCGACGGCCCCCCGGGAAGGCGTTTCAGGGGAGCGGGACCATGAACGAAAAAGGATTCGAGGCAAAGGGGCTCGCCACCTTCATCGGCAGCCTGCCCTTCACCGATCACGAGAGAGCCCTGGACCTGACCGTGGGCGCTCCCGGCGAGGTGCCGCCCTGGGCCCAGCTGGCCAGGCTCCCGGGCGAGGGCATGATCGAGCAGTTCGCCCACGGCCTTCCGGGGCTGGTGAAGGATGGCCGCGACCTGTTGGTGGACACGGCCTGCGAGGGCTTCACCGAGGAGCTCACCGCCTTCTACGAGGATGCCCTGGCCGTGGAGGCGGAGGGCCAGGTGGAGGACGGCTCCCGCTTCGCCCTGACCCCGGAGATCGCCCCGGGCTTTTTCGCCTTCGAAAAGAGGATCGCGGGGCTTTCCGTCCCGCCCCCCGCCGTCAAGGGCCAGGCCACCGGTCCCTTCACCCTGGCCGTGAGCCTCAAGGACCGGGAGGGCAGGGCCGCCTTCTACGACGAGAGGCTGCTGGACTGCATCACCCGCATGATCGCGGCAAAGGCCCGCTGGCAGGCCCGGCGCCTTTCCCGGCTTTGCTCCAAGGTCATCGTTTTCCTGGACGAGCCCGGCCTCACCGGCTTCGGGTCCTCGGCCTACCTGGGAATCTCCCGCGAGCAGGCTGCAGGCTGCCTCGCCCCGTCCGTGGCCGCCATCCAGGAGGCGGGCGGGCTGGCCGGGGTCCACGTCTGCGGCAACACGGACTGGTCGCTCCTGCTCACGCTTCCCATTGACATCGTGAACTTTGACGCCTACTCCTTTCTGCCGGCCTTCCTGGCCTACGGAAAGGAGCTGGCCGCATTTCTGAACCGGGGGGGCGTCATCGCCTGGGGGGCCGTGCCCACGTCGCGGGCCTCGGACATTGCGGCCGAGACCGAAGAGACGCTTTTTGCGCGTTTCACCGAGGCGCTGGCCAAGCTTGCCTCCCTGGGTTTCTCCACGGAGGAAGCAGTGCGGCGCTCGCTCATCACCCCGGCCTGCGGGCTGGGATCGCTCTCCCAGGAGCAGGCCCTGCGGGTCGTAGGGCTCACCCGCGGGCTGGCCGCCCGCGTGCGCGGGCTTGTTTCCTAAGAGAAAACCATCAAGAACGGCCGCGCCTGCCTTTCCGGGCGGCCCGTCAGGGAGCATCGCATGGCGGAGCACAGCACATTCACCGGCGACACCCGCTACGTCCTGGACGACGAGCTGGCCAAGATCGTCAACATCTCCATGGCGCTCGAAATGCCGCTTCTCCTGAAGGGCGAGCCGGGCACGGGCAAGACCATGCTGGCCCACGCCATAGCCAACGCGCTGGCCATGCCGCTTCTTACGCTCAACGTGAAGTCTTCCATGAAGCTAGTGGAGTGCCTCTACCAGTACGACACCCTCACGCGCTTGAACGACAGCCGCTTCGGCGACTCCAGCCGGGACGTGTCCAACATCGAGCACTACATCCGCATGGGAAAGATCGGCCAGGCCTTCACCGCCGAAAAGCGCACGGTGCTCCTCATAGACGAGATAGACAAGGCCGACACCGACTTCCAGGACGATATGCTGGACATCCTGGACCAAATGGAGTTCGACATCATCGAGATAGACAAAAGGGTGCGGGCCCGCCACCGGCCCGTCATCATCATCACCAGCAACGCCAAGAAGGACCTCTCCGACCCCTTCCTGGGCCGCTGCAACTTCCACCACATCGCCTTCCCCGATCCCAAGATGATGCGGAAGATCATCCGGGTGCACTTCGCCGGTATTGCCGAAAACCTTCTGGAATCCGCGGTGACGGCGTTCTACGCCCTACGGGAGATTGACGGCATCGAGAAGAAGCCCGCCACCCGGGAACTCTTGAACTGGGTCCGGGCCCTTTCGACGGACCCGGACTTCAAGCCCAAGAACCTGGCTTCGGGGGATATTCCCTTTCTGGGCATCCTCTTCAAGAAGAGCCCGGACTTCGCCCGGGCCTCGGCGGCGGTGAAGAGGCGCAAGGCATTTTAACCCCGTTTTTCCGGTGCGTTTTCAGGGCATCCCGAGCTTGCGAAACCGAATCTCTTGGGATATGTTCCCCCTGTCCATTCCCTTTGACAAAACGAAACCCCGAAGGAGACGACCATGAGCGTGAAGATCGCAATCAATGGCTTCGGAAGGATCGGCCGGCTGGTGTTCCGGTCCGCGTTCGCCCACCCGGCCTTGGAGATCGTGGCCATCAACGATCTCACCGACCCGAAGACTCTTGCGCATCTTTTGAAGTACGACAGCATCCATAAGACCTTCACCCCCACGGTGGAAGCCCAGGAAAAGGCCATTACGGTGGGCGGCGAGGAGATCGCCGTTTTTGCCGAGAAAGACCCGGCCAACCTTCCCTGGAAGTCGCTGGGCGTGGACATTGTGGCCGAGTGCACCGGCATTTTCCGCGATCGTGCCGGAGCGGGCAAGCACCTGGCCGCCGGCGCCAAGAAGGTGATCATCTCGGCTCCGGCCAAGGAGCCCGACACCACCATCGTCATGGGCGTGAACCAGGACACCTACGACCCGGCCAAGCACAACATCGTCAGCAACGCCAGCTGCACCACCAACTGCCTGGCGCCCGTGGCCAAGGTGCTTCTGGACAGCTTCGGGATCAAGCAGGGCCTCATGACCACGGTGCACAGCTACACCGGAGACCAGCGGCTGCTGGACTTCCCCCACAAGGACCTCCGGCGGGCGCGCGCCGCATGCCTGTCCATGATCCCCACCACCACGGGCGCGGCCCGGGCCGTGGCCCTGGTGCTGCCCCAGCTCAAGGGCAAGCTGAACGGCTTTGCAATCCGGGTTCCCACCCCGGACGTCTCCATCGTCGATCTGACGGTCAACGTGGAGAAGGCGGGAGTCACCGACAAGGACGTGAACGCCGCCATGAAGAAAGCCGCCGAGGGGGAGCTCAAGGGCATCCTGGGCTACTCCGAGGACCCGCTGGTTTCCTCGGACTTCATCGGGTGCAGCCTGTCGTCCATCCTGGACGCGGAGCTCACCTACGTGCTGGGCGACATGGTGAAAGTCTGCTCTTGGTACGACAACGAGTGGGGCTACTCCAGCCGGCTCACGGACCTGGCCGCCTTCATGGCCTCCAAGATGTAAGGAGCGGCTTGGGCCTTACGCGTTTTTATTCCCCAAAAGGACCGGACTCGTGGAAAAAAGGACGCCCTTCATAGCGGGCAACTGGAAGATGCACAAAACCCCGGCCCAGGCCGCGGAGGCAGCAAGGGCCCTGGCCGCCCTGGTGGACGGCGTGGCGGGCGTGGAGGTGATGATCGCCCCCACGTTTTTGAGCATTCCCGCCGTGGCCGAGGCTCTGGCCGGCAGCTCCGTGGCTCTGGGGGCCCAGAACCTGTTCTGGGAAAACGAAGGGGCCTACACGGGAGAGGTTTCCGGCCCCATGCTCAAGGCCGCCGGGGTGCGCTACGCCATCATCGGCCACTCCGAGCGCCGCCAGTACTTCGGCGAGACCGACGAGACCGTGAACCGCAGGCTTTTCGCTGCCGCCGCCGCCGGGCTTTCCCCGGTTGTGTGCGTGGGAGAGACGCGGGAGGAGCGGGAAGCGGGAAAAACCTTCTCTGTGCTTGACAAGCAGGTGCAAGAAGGATTAAAGGGATGGTCCCCTCGCCCGGAGGCGGCGCTCTGCGTGGCTTACGAGCCGGTGTGGGCCATCGGAACGGGGCTCACGGCCACCGACCAGCAGGCCCAGGAAGCGCACGCTTACATACGCGGACTGCTTGCCAAGATGCTGGGCCGGGGGTTTGCGGACGCAACGCGCATATTGTATGGGGGAAGCGTCAAGCCGGGAAACATTGCGGGTCTCATGTCCATGCCCGACATAGACGGCGGGCTGGTGGGCGGCGCAAGCCTGGATCCCGAGACCTTTTCCCGCATCGTAAAGTTTCGCTGAACCCCTGGGGAAGGCAAGGCCGGGGAAACAGAGCAAAGGCCGGTTTAGCAATGACAGTACTCGTAATCCTGATCCACGTGATCGTCTGCTTCGCGCTCATCCTGATCGTTTTGCTGCAGACGGGCAAGGGCGCGGACATGGGCGCGGCCTTCGGGGCGGGCTCCAGCCAGACGCTTTTCGGCCCCACCGGGCCGGGAGGGTTCCTGACCAAGGCCACCACGGCCGCGGCCATCATCTTCATGCTCACGTCCCTTGCGCTGGCCTACTTTTCCGGGCCGGGACGCAAGCTTTCGGTGATGAAGGAAGTCCCCAAGGCGGAGGAGCCCGCCGCTCCGGCCGAGGCTCCGGCAACGGTCCCGGCTCCTACGGCTCCCACGCCGGCAGCGCCCGCGGCCCCGGAAACCGCAGCAGCACCGATGGCCGAGGCTCCGGCTATTCCGATGGCGGAGGCCCCGGCGGCGGAAGCACCCGTAGCGCCCCTATCGGAAGCGCCAGCGGCCGCCCCGGCTCCGGAAGCCGCCCCGGCTCCGGAAGCCGCACCGGCTCCGGCCCCGGAAACACAGGGGGGGACGCAGTAAGAGAAAACAAAAAAATACGACTCGTGCCGAAGTGGTGGAACTTGGTAGACACGCTATCTTGAGGGGGTAGTGGGCAACGCCCGTGCCGGTTCAAGTCCGGCCTTCGGCACCATTTGTTAAGAAAAGGGGCGATTCCGGGTAGTACCCGGGGTCGCCCCTTTTCATATGCGATTATATGCGCTTTTTCGTACAGACGGTCGGAGCGCATCCTCCAGCCCGTCCCTCCCTTCTCCCGGTATCCAGTGCCCGTAAATGTCCACCGTGATCGCGATGGAGCTATGCCCCAACTGCTGTTGCACATAGGCCGGGCTCTGGTGCACCATGAGCAGGATCGTGACGTGGGTGTGGCGTTGGTCGTGAAGATGCTAAAACCGGATAGACCCGATTGGTTTGAGAACATATCCAAAGGTCGAAAAATGCCCCGCTCCCCCTTTATCGTGGACAGCCACGTACACCTGGACCAGGTGGCCGAACACTCCCCGGACCGAATCGCCTGGCTTCGAAACAACCAGGTGATGGTCATCAGCTGGGCCTGGTGCCCCCGGGTGGAGAACCGGGCCGAACTGGCCGCCTACCTGGAACGCATGGCCCGCACCGTGCGGGGCCTGGCGGAAAAGGGCCTGGCCTGCCGCTACCTGGCGGGCATCCACCCGCGAAACATAAGCCCGGACCTGGACCCGGCCCGGGTGGAGGAGCTGCTCGCGCCCTCTATGGAAGACCCCCTGTGCGTGGGTCTGGGCGAAACCGGCCTGGAAACGGCCGACTCCCGGGAAAAGGAGATCCTGTGCGCCCAGGCGGAATTCTTTCTTGGGGCTCGCAAGCGAAGGGACCTGGTCCTGGGCGTGCACACCCCCCGCAAGGACAAGGACCGGGTGGCAGAAGAGGTGCGTTCCCTTCTGGCCGGCTTCGACCTGCCCAGGGACCGGGTGGTGGTGGACCATTGCACCCCATCCACAGCGCCCCGGTTCCTGGAAGCCGGATACTGGGCGGGCGTGACCCTTTCGCCCATCAAGAATTCGGCGGACGACCTCCTGTCCATCGCCCGAGACCTGCCGGACCATGCGGGCCGCATCCTGGCCAACACGGACTCGGGAACCGAGTTCTACACCGACCTTTTCGACCTGGCCCGTACCCCGCCCGGGGACGCCGACCCGGCCCTGGTCTCCCGGCTGATCCGGGATAATGCGTTGAAATTCTATGATTTGCAGGGATAGGGAATAGGGGCTTGAAATGATGTGCGGCCCGCTTCCAAAGGATGGGAAGCGGGCCGCGCAACCCGGCAGGAAACAATCCGGCTGCAAATCAGCGGCGAAAAGCCTTATCCCACGTTCAGGTGCTTGTACTTGTCCAGGTAGCGCTTGGCCGGTTTCAAGGCGTCCCGGCGGAAAGGCTCGGCCAGAACCTTTTCCCCTCCCTGGATCATGGCGTTGATCACGCATGGCCTGCCTGAAGCCACGGCCTCGGCCACGACATCCTTCACATCGCGCCAGTCCTCCACCTTGAAACCCTTTGCGCCCATGTCCTCAGCCAGCTTCGCGTAATCCGGGTTCTCCCGGAGATTGGTGCCCACGAAGCGATTGTCGTAGTAATCGATCTGGTTTTTCTTTTCCGCGCCCCACTCCAGGTTGTTGGCCACCACCGCGATGACGGGAATGTTTTCCCTGACCGCGGTCATGACCTCGGCAATGCCGCTGATGCCGTAGGCTCCGTCTCCCTGGAAGGCGAAAACCGGGCGGTCCGGGCACCCCACCTTTGCGCCCATGGCTGCGCCGTAGGCAAAGCCGCAGTTGCCCCAGGAAAGGGCGGAGATGTGGGAGCGGATGCCCGAAAACTTGAGGTAGGAATTGGCCATGGAGGAGTTGTTGCCGATGTCGGTGGCCACGATGGAATTCTCGGGAAGAGCCTTGCTGAGCTCCATGAGAAAACGCCGGGGATGCATGTGGCCCTGCTCCGAGGAAGACCATCCTGCAAGCTCTTCCTGCCACACCTGGCGCTCCTTCTCCACTTCGGCAAGCCTTTCTTCATTCTTTGCGAGCTCGGGCTTGATCTTTTGGATGAAGGCCAGGAGCTCGGATGAAAAATCCTTCACGTCCGCAACGCTGGCCACGTCCACGCGTTTTGCCAGCCCCAGCACCTCGATGTTGGCGTCCACCTGGATGATCTTGGCTTCGCGGGGCCAGTACTCGATATCGTACTGGGGCAAAGTGCCGAAGGGGCCCAAACGGCAGCCCAGGGCCAGGACCACGTCGGCCTTCATAATGGTGCGCATCGCCGACTTGGCGCCGCAATACCCGATGGGGCCCACGGCCAGCTTGTGGCCGGCGGGGAAGGTGTCGTTGTGAAGATAGGAGTTGGCCACCGGCGCGCACAGGTGCTCGGCCAGGGCCACGACCTCTTCCATGGCCCCGCCCTGGGACACCCCGCCCCCGGCGAGGATGACCGGATACCTGGCCCCGGCCAGGAGCTTTGCCGCCTCTTCCAGGGCCCGGGTGTCTCCCCGGCCCCGACGCACCATGGGCGTGGGATAGATTTCGTCCTCGATGGCTCCGTAAAAATAGTCACGGGGAATGTTGAGCTGGGTGGGCCCGTTTTTCACCTTGGCCATGTAAAAAGCCCGCCGGGCCAGCTCAGCCATGCGTTCCATGCGGTTGACCCGCACCTGGTAGACGGTCTGCTCGCGGAACATGGCCATCTGGTCCAGCTCCTGGAAGCCGCCCGTTCCCATGCCCATGGACCCGGTCTCCGGGGTGATGGCCACCACGGGCGAGTGGGCCCAGTACGCGGCCACCATGGCTGAAACGAAGTTCGCCGCGCCCGGTCCGTTCTGGGCGATGCAGGCCTGGGGCTTGCCCGTGACGCGTGCCAGGCCGTCGGCCGCGTGGCAGGCCGCCTGTTCGTGGGCCACGGAGATGAATCGGATTCCCGCATCCGGAAAAAGGTCCAAAGCGTCCATGAAGGCGGAGCCCACGATCCCGAAGACGTTTTGCACGCCCTCTGCCACCATGGTTTCCACAAGCGCTTCGCTGGGGGTCATTTTCTGTCTGGCCATGACTTCTCCTTTATTTCTATGGTCATAATTCCTGTCTTGTTGGCGCATGGCAAGGCGCTTGAAGCGCTGACAGTTCCGGCGGCTCGAATCCGACAATATTTAGGACAATCGCTCTAATCCTCGCGCTCCAGCTCTTTTGCCATGGAGCGTGTCATGAGTTTTTCATAAAGCATCGGGCTTACGCGGCTTACCGCCCAGGACAATCTTCCCACACCGGAGAAAACCGCCGTGGCCTTGTCCCGCTCTGCGGCCCGAAAAATGTTGTCGGCCGTCTCGTCCGCCGTCGCCACCTTGCCCAGGGTGGACTGGGGGTGCCGGGTGGGTGTCCCGTCAAAATCCAGGGCCGCACGGTCGATGTTGGTGGCCGTAAAGCCCGGGCAAACAACAGTCACGCCCACGCCCGTTCCGGAAAGCTCGCTTCGGAGCGATTCGAAAAGCCCGTGCAGAGCATGCTTGCTGGCGGAATATCCGGTTCGTCCCAACAGAGGCGTGAGGCCCGCCACGGAGCTCACGACCACGATCTGTCCCTGCCGGGCCTTGAGCTCCTGCAGGGCGGCCCGGGTGCAGTGGAGGGAGCCGAAAAAGTTGACT
>JBFMHL010000332.1:0-6057 GCA_040753055.1 Thermodesulfobacteriota bacterium
AGTTTCCTCTTTATCTCAAGGAAATGGAGTTCAGATATAACCACCGAAACGAAGATCTTTTCTCTTTACTAGCCAATCTTTTAGTCTCTTTTGTGGCAGTTCCTTTATAATCACCAAACTTTTTGAACCAGGCCCAAAGGCTTCCCTTCGAGGCTTACTGACAATAGCGACCTCAAAAATCGCTTTCGCTGGGAAAGGAAATCGTATGCAGAGACTCAATATGCCCCCTAGAGGAACTGACTTCGGATGTGTTCTATCTATTTGAAAAAGAAAAAGGAAAGGCCTTTTACAGAGGAAGGGGAAAACTCCTTTTGAAAAGAAAGGCTTGTTCTTACCCCGGGGCGGCAGCGCCTTCCGTTGGTTCCATTTCCCGCTGCCCCTTTCGCGGAAAATCTTTTTCATGCAATCCTCGGGGCCGTCCTTGCGGCTTTTCCAACAATTCCCTATGATGTTGCACTATAGCGCTTCCAGATTTCTCCTTTTCCCCTGAGCCCGAAACCGGGGACGGACGTGTACGGAATCTTTTCCATACTCACCAACCTCATCTTCTGGATCGCGGCGGTCGCCGTCGTCCTGTGGCTCACCCGCGGCAGGTTCGCCCGGAAGCTCGGCCGGGAGGTCCGGCGCTGGGAAGCGGCGGGCATCATCACCCCGGAGCAGTCCGAGCAGGTGCTGGGCCTCTACGGGAAGCCCGGAAAGAAGCGGGGCGCCGGTTACCTGGTCAAGCTCACCTTCTTCATGGCGGGGGTGCTCCTCTGCGTGGGCGTCATCCTGTTCTACTCCGCCAACTGGCGCGCCATGCCCGCCAACGCCAAGCTGGTCCAGGTCTTCCTTCTCCTGTTCGGCTCCTACGCCGCCGCCTGGTACTTCCTCTACGTGCGGCCCGGCGCGGTACTGGCGGGCAGGGTCTTCCTCCTCCTGGGCATGACCTCCTTCGGAGCCGGAATCTTCCTCATCGCCCAGATCTTCCACATCAGCGCCCACCCGACCAACGGGGTGCTGGTCTGGTTCTTCGGCGTGTTCGCCACGGCCCTGGTCACGGGCGAGCCTATGGGCTTCGCGCTCTCCGCCATCGCCGCCGCAGTCTGGGACGGATGGGAGGTCTTCGTCTTTGAAAACTCCAACCCCGTCTTCGGTTTGTTCGCCGCCACGCTTCTGTATGTCTTCGCCCGCAAGCGCAGGCCCCTTGCAGCCGTCGCCGCCTTTTTCATGCTGGTATTCTGGTTCTACCAGGTGAACCTGGTGGACGTGGAAGGCCCGCGGTTTCTCACGGAGCAGCGGCTATTTCTCTTGTGCTTCGCCCATCTCCCTTTGGGCTGCCTCTGCCTGTTGGCCTCCCGGCGCATCTGGGACTCCCCCGGCCTCTCGGGCGTGTCCCGTTCCTGCCGGCTCTATGGCTGGGCCTGCATGTTCGCGCCCTTCATCGGCCTTTCCTGGCCCTTTGCCCTCCATGCGTCGTATCCGGCCTACGTTTCCGGCAACCTCTTCTATACCGCGGAGTTGGGGGCCCTTCTCCTGGCCCTGCTGGCCGTTTTGGCGCTCCTGCGGCCCCGGAACGTTCTGGCCGTCTGCTGCGGGCTTTTCTCCCTCGCCCCCTTTCTGCTGCCCCTGGGCGACAAGACCGTCCTCGTGACCGTGATGCACGTGGGCCTGGTGTTCTTTTTGTTCTGCGCCCTTTATTGGGCCGCCGTTTCCGGAAACCGCTGGGACCGGGCCGCGGCCTTTTCCTGCGCGCTTTTGAGCCTGCTGGCCAAGGGAGCGGGCTTCTTCGCGCTGGGCATGGAGAAGTCCCAGAGCTTTTACGCCGCCTATCTCCTGGGTTTCATGATCTTCGGCACCGTGGTTTTCCTGGTGAACCTCTCCGCAGCGGCCCTGGCCCGCAAGGCGGGGAAGGACTATACGGGGGGTGCGCTCACCTTCGCCTGGGCCGCCATCGGCCTGCTGGCCCTCTATGCCCTTTCCTTCCGCCTTCCGGCGCAGATGTCCGTTTTTTCCGCGGACCGTGTGGTCCTGGTGCTCCTGGGCGTGTTTCTGGCCCTGGCCCTTTTGCTCTATGCGATCCTCTTCTCCACGGTTTCCGACAAGCTCCCCCTGGTCCTGTCCGGGCTCGTGTTCCTCCTGTGCACGGGCCTTTTGGTGTTCTCCGGTCCGGGCGTTCCCTGGAAAGCCTACTCCTTTTCCATCAACGGCCTTTTGTTCGTGTGCCTGGCCGTGCTGCTCTACTACGGGGTCTACCAGGGCCACAGGGCTGCGGGCAATTTGGCCCTGGGAGGGTTCCTTCTGGTGGTCACCACGCGCTACTTCGATCTCTTCTGGGATCTCCTGTCCGGGTCCGCCCTGTTCATCGTGACGGGCGGCTTCGCCCTGCTTTTCGGCTTCGCCCTGGAAAAGACCCGCCGCAGGATAGTGGCAGCGGGAGCGGCCCAGGCCGGAAAGGAGGAGCCGTGAGCCCGGTCTCCCGCAAGGCGGTCCTGTTCGTGGCCGTGGTTTTGCTCCAGGCGGCCGTTCTCGCCGTCATGGCCGGGGAGCGCATGCACCTTCTGGCCACGGGAACGCCGGTGATGCTGGCCTGCGAGCCCGTGGATCCCCGGAGCTTGTTTTCCGGCGACTACGTCCGCCTGCGCTACAAGATCTCCCGCATCAGCCCATCGGAGGTAGATCGCACGCACGAGGGAAGCGACGAGATCAAGAAGAACGACACGGTCTACGTGGCGCTGAAGAAGGACTCGAAGGGGGAGCTCTACCGCGCCGCGGCCGTGTCGAAAGACCTTTCCGAGCTTTCCGGGCGCTTTCCGGCCGTGCTGCGCGCCACGGTCACGGGAACAGGCAACGGGCTCTTGCTTCGCTACGGACTGGAGGACTACTTCGTTCCCCAGGACCAGGGGAAGATGATGGAGCGGGACCTGCGCAACGTCACCGTGGAGGTCCGCGTGGGCAAGAGCGGCGACAGCGCCGTCAGCCGCGTGTTTTTCCGTGGCAAGGAAGTACATTTTGAGTAGAAGCTGTTTCATAACCCCATCTAACGTCCCAGGACGGCGTTCCTTTGCCTTCTCAAAATGCTCACATACAAAGCAGTATGCTCCGCTTTTTCGTCGGCCCGCGCCTTGCCCTGCGACGTGATCCGGGGGTATGAAACAGCTTTTAAATGAAAAATTATCGGCAAGTTGAAAGGCTTTCGGCGGGAGCGGCGGGACAATGCTAAGTTGGAGATAGAGGCGCAGAGGTTCGAATACCGCGGGCACAGACAGCAGGGTGTGCGGTCATGGTCATCGTCAAGAACATCGAGGTTTCGCCGGAGACGGCCCTAAACGACGGGACAGGGAAGTTTTCCGTTCGGTGCCGGGTTTTTTCCGACGGCGACTTCGCCACCATTAGCCGCGTTTTCGCCGACTTGCGACATACGGCCCTGAATGCTGAGATCGAGCTTGCCCCGGACCCCGGCAGCTCCCTGACGGAAACCGCCGAGGGCGACTGGGAAGGCGAGGTGGCGCTTCCCCTGCACCTGGAGCCCGGTCCCTACCGGGTGCCCGTTGTTGCCGTGGACTCCCGGGGCGAGTGGGGAAGGGGCTTCGGCAAGATCACCGTGGCCTATCGTCGCGTCGCTTCTGATTCCGGGGACGAGATGTTCAGCGCCCTGGAGAAAGCCGCGGACACGGGGTTTTCCCGCGGGAACACGGTGAAGGTTTTGGACGACGGCCCGGCCGCCTTCTCCCTGTATTTATCGCTCATTGAGAACGCGAAGCACCAGATCAACTTGCAGACCTACACCCTGGGAGGGGCCCAGGTGGGGCCCAAGGTCATGGACGCGCTGGTGAAAAAGGCCGACCAGGGGGTTTCGGTAAACGTTATCCTGAACTCCGATACCCAGATCCCGGTTTCGCCATTCAGCGCCATACGCCTGAAGCTCAACCAGGTGCTCTCGGAGTTCTCCCGCGACCACCGGCAAACCGAAGCGGCCAACCGCGCCGCGCGGGCCCTTTCAGACAAGGAGGTCCGAGCCAGGCGGGGCGGCGTGAACCTCCTCATGTTTTCGGAAAACCCCAATCGCGCCGAAGAGGAGAAGGCCCTAATTCCCAAGATCCAGGACCAGTGGCTGGAGAAGCTATGGGAGCCCCGGGTCCGGAAAAAGGAGAATGACGTGAAGGACGAGCCCTGGCTTTCGTCCTTCACCGGGCCGGGCGGGCTTCCGGCGCTGCCCTTTCTGGACTTCGCCGTCCACGAGAAGATCCTGGTGGTGGACGGAAGCCAGGCCATCGTGGGAGGCCGCAACCTGGAAGACCCCTACTATACCTACTGGAAAGACCTGGACCTCTACCTTGCCGGGCCGGTGGTCCACGACATCCAGGTGGGTTTTCTCTACAGCTTTGCCGAGATCTCCTGCTCCAAAGGCGAGCCCTGCCCGCAACCGGAGAAGCTTCTGGCCGCCGAAGCGGCCGGGGACGGGCTCCCGGTCCTGTTCGCGGAGTCCCGGCCTTGGTCCCGCAACTACCGCACGCTATACGCCCTGGTGTCGGCCATCGAGGCCGTCCGGGAGCGCTTCTGGGCTTTCTCCCAGTATGTTCTGCTCCCCGAGGGCCTGCTTCGCGATGCCATCCTGGACGCCGCCCGCCGGGGCGTGGATGTCCGGATATTCACCAACAGCCTGGAAACCGGCCAGGAGGTAAGCCTGGGAGCAGGCTACTTCGCCACCCTGAACACCCTGCCGGCGCTCCTGGAAGCGGGCGCCCGCGTGTTTTGCCTCAAGCCTGAGAACCTCCAGCAGAAGCACACGCCCTATCTTCACGCCAAGCAGTACCTCTTTGACGACGAGCTCTGCGCCGTGGGGTCCTTCAACCTTTCCCTGCGGTCCTGCTATGTGGAGTCGGAGAACCTTCTGTTTGTCCGCGATCGGGATTTTTGCGCCGGGCGGGCCGAAGCCATCTCGGAGATGCAGGAAACAAACTTCGACGAGCTTAGCGTCGAATCCGTGGAAGCCCAGAGGACCAAGAACAAGAGCAAGGTGGAGATGGCGCGCTACCTGGATCTGCTCTTTTAAAGGCTCGCAAGCAGGCGGCCTGATCACCCAAGGAGTCTGCAACGCTATGGAATCCAATCAAAAATCTTCCCTTCGCCGGGCCTTCCGGGCGGCCGCATTCGCGGCCTTGCTGCTGCTGGCCATCACAGCCTTGGCGGAAGAGGTCCGCGCCTGAGGGGCGGACACCGTATCGCTGACCGTGGACGTCAGCCCTAAAAACGCAGGCGATATAATGGTAAACGGCTTCGTTCCGGCTTCCTACCCCACTACCTACCAGCTCCAAGCCGGGCTCCAGGTCACCCTGTCTGCCCTGCCCGGCGGCTTCTTCACATTCACCGGATGGAGCGGAAACGTCGTGAACGGCCCGCAACCCACCGTGACCGTCCCCCTGGTCTGCGGAACGGTGACCGCTTCATTTGCGGGCACCTTCGGCACCTTCTCCGGCTTCGTATGGAACGATGAAAACGAGGACGGGATACGGCAAGGCGATGAAAAGGGACTTTACGGCATCACCGTGTCCGCCGAGAACGCGGCGCGGAAGGTGAGCGTGACCACCGCCGCGGACGGGACCTACCTGCTTGCCGTGCGCGACCCCGGACCCTACACGGAAACATTCACGGCGCCCGCTGGGTCCCGGTTCTCCCCGCAGGGGGGCGACTCCCAGGCGGATCCGGCCACGGGCCAGGCCCCCCCGGCCGATCTCACCGCTCAGGACCGGGACGTGGCGGCCAACGCGGGCCTCATCGGCGCCACGGACCAGTACCCCGCCCCCGTCACACCCGCCGCGCAGGCCCCCAAGAAGGAGGCTTCGGGAGGGGGAGGTTGCTTCCTGAAGGCGCTGGTGGACTGAAGAAGGATTGCTTGCACGACCGGAGGGAAATCCCGCCTGCGTGCTCCTTTGTTGCGCAGTTCCCGAAACGCCGCCGTCAGGGAGCCGGGACCGCTTTCGCCGGGGCGGGCCGGCCTGCAAGCCGGTGGACGGCTCGCAGGTACTCGTCGGAACGGGTGAGATAAAAAGCCAGGGGACGGGAGAACTGCGGACC
>JBFMHL010000333.1:0-34136 GCA_040753055.1 Thermodesulfobacteriota bacterium
TTATTGCTATAAAATTTTATTTTGCGGGGGTGGGTAAAAACCCTTTTTTAAAAAAGTGTTTTTCCCCTCCCCCGCACCCCCTCTCCTTTTCCCAAAAACTTTTCGATCCATTGCGGAAGCGGGCAAAGGGGGACCGCAAATGGCTGAGGGGGGATGGGATGGAAACAGGATTATAGCCCATCTCACGATGCTTCCTTCTTCCCCTTGAAAACGGCTCTTACCGTGGTCATGGGCGGAACTTCGCGCATGCCTTCGCTTATCTTGATAAAGAAAGTTTTGCTTCCACAGGGGCGGGGTGCGGCGAGGGGGAAGGGCGGTTCCGGGCCACCGTGCCGCCTGGGGGCAGGGATGGGCCGCTTTTTGGCGGCGCGCGCCCTGCCCTGAAACATGATCCGGGGGTTTACAACAGGTTCTAGTCGCTCACGAATTACGGCGTGGGGAGATGGTGCGAGAAGTTTTATGGAAAAGGGTGCTGAAGAGGGGGAAACAAGCAGCTTTTTAAAAAGGAGTTTTCCCCCTGCCCCGTAAAATCCATTTTCTTTTATTTGTTAAGAAGGCTTTTAATATTTTTTCAGGTGTTTGGCCACCCACTGGGCGGCTTTCAAGCGGTTGGTGACACCGATCTTGCGGTAGATGTTGTAGATGTGGCTTTTTACCGTGTGGAGGCTGATGAAGAGCCCGTCGGCGATCTCCTTGTTGCTGGCGCCGGCGGCGATTTTGGTGAGGATTTCCTTTTCGCGTCCCGTGAGCTGCTCGGCCACCTCTTCGGGCAGGGAGCCGGCCCTGCGCGGCTCCATGAGGAACTGGGACAGGGCTTCCCGGGAGTACCAGAGCTCGCCGTCCAAGATGGCGTTGATGCCCTTGGCCAGGGTGGTCATGTTGGTGCCCTTGAAGAACACGCCCCGGGCCTTGTGGGCCATGGCGGCGCGGGTGATGTCCTCCCGGTGGGGCACGTTGAAAAGCGCCACGAAGAAGAGGTTCATGCTTTCCATCTCTCCCTTTTCCACGGTTTCCCACAGGGGCTCGACGTCGTTGTGGAAGCAGTCGAAAAGGATGAGGTGGGTGTCGGCCAGCTGGCTGTCCTGGAGGCCGGGAATTTCGAAGCGGATGCAAGGCCGGCAGACCAGGTTCTGCTCCTTTGCCAGGTGGGCGGCCAGAAGCTCGTTTTGCAGCTCGTTGGGCCCCACGATGTGCACGACGGCCTCGTAGGACGGCTTTTTTACGGACTTGGCGGAAAGGTCCCTGGCGGTCATGGCGCTCCCGAGGATGGGTTTCCCGTTCACCGGGGTTGAAGAAGATGATCAGGGCTGGGAAGCGGTTCCCGGAAGGTTTTCCGGCGGCGTTGCGGGCCTTTTCATGATGCTTGCATTCCGGGGGTATGCTCGGAGTTTGCCTTCTGCCCGGGCCTTGCCAGGGGAAAACCTTTTCGGCGAATTGTGAAACCACTTCCAGGGAATGCGTTAACTCTATCACACCTTGGAATGATGCGCAACTAATCCTTTCGGTCCAGTACCAAAGAATTAAAGAGAAGCCGCATGGCAGCTCCGGCCGATGTTTTTGTCCTGTCCGGAGGGCGGGTCCCGGAATGCAGGACCGGGCCGGGAAGAAATCGGGGCTTTACCTTGCCGGCCCGCTGGAGGATAATGCCTTCCGCCGGGAAGGCGCCTTCCGTTCTTGCCGGGCCGTGGTCGAGAGCTTTTTTCGGGCAAGGAGCCTTTTCATGCTGCCGTTGGTTCTTCGTTTCGTCGAGTCGGCGCGGGCTTCGGGCATGCGCATCTCCACCTCCGAGGTGATGGACTGCGCCCGGTGCCTGGAGCTGGTGGACCCCCTGGACGAGGCCCAGGTGAAGACCGTGCTCACGGCCAACTTCGTGAAGTCCATTCGGGACCAGGCGCGCTTCGAGAAGCTCTATGCCCTTTTCTTTTCGGGGTTCTCCACGGACGCGGACACCAACGCGGAGCTCCTGGCCGAGAATATCGTGAAGGCGGTTACGGCCATGGCCCAGGATGCTCCCGGCGACCCGGACTTCACAGCAGCCATGGAGATGATGGCCGGGGACGCCGCGCCCTTCCTGCAGGCGGTCCGGGCGCTGGAGAGCGACAACGACCGTCCTCCCATGGCCATGGGAGGAAATCTGGGCCAGGTGGCGCGGAGGCTCTCGGTGATGCTGGCGCTCCAGAACATCGAGCGCCGCATGCGGGCCTTTCTGGAAGACAACCGGCGGACGCTGCCCTTCGCCGTCCGGCGCGACCTGCAACGCCACTTCGAGGCGAGGCTGGCGCTGGCCAACCGCCTGCTCACGGAAGGCGACGCCCCGCGGAACGAGAGTCTCATCAAACCCTCCACCCACGAGCAGAGGCTTGCATCCGTGGGCGAGAAGCCCTTCGTGAGCCTGACCGAGCGGGAGGTGGAGGAGATGCGCGCGGTCATTGACCAGTGGGTGCGAAAGCTCAAGGACGTGATCTCGCTTCGATACCGCACCAAGAACCGCGGGCTTCTGGACGTGAAGAAGACCCTGCGGAAGGCTTCCCGCTACCAGGGGGTGCCCATCGAGATCGTCCGCCGCAAGCGCCCCCCCAGGAAGGGCAAGGTGGTCACCCTCTGCGACGTTTCCGGGTCGGTGTGGTCCGCCGCCCGCTTCATGCTGAACATGCTCTACTCGGTGCAGGAGTGCTTCACCAAGGTGCGGAGCTTCATCTTCGTGGCGGGCCTGGCGGACGTGACCCGCATCTTCGAGGAGAACGAAATAAACAAGGCCGTGGAGAAGGTCCTGAAGGAGACCCCGCTCTCCTACAACGCGGCCACGGATTATGGCGCCACGCTCCGGCAGTTCAAGAAGGAGTACATGGACATCGTGAATAAAAAGACCACGGTGATCGTGGTGGGCGACGGCCGCTCCAACTACTGCAACCCGGAGGCCGAGATCCTGGCGGAGATTCGGGAGCGCAGCCGCAGGATCATCTGGCTCAATCCCGAGTCCGAGGTGTTCTGGAACTCCGGCGACTCCGAGATGCGCACCTACGAGCGTTACTGCCACGAGGTGCGGCCCTGCCAGAACCTGAACCAGCTCCTGGAGTTCATCCAGGACCTGGTCCTGTAGCATCCCATTTTCCCGCAAAACAGGACAATCGTCGGAACGCGCTCCCTTCCCCGGACGCACGATATCATGTGCTCTTCCCGGTGACGGAAGGGATCGCCGTCCTGTTTCGTCCTGTTCGGCGGGACGCCGCACGTCCGCTCCGTTGTTTTCCGCTGCCCCTCTTTCTTGCATTTGCAGGCCTTTCCGAGTCCGCTGCGTTATGGCTGTCGTGGCACGATCTTCGCATCAACCTTTTGCCGGCCGGAAGCGGAGCGCGGACTCGGGTCCGCTCCGGTTTGTCACTCTACAGACCGCTCCTTTTTGCGGGCGCGGTGCTTGAGCCGGGATGCCGGCCTGTGTGTGGCCGCGAAACCTGACAGGTTGAAAAGGAGAAGGGGATGCTGCCTCCTGAAAGAGTCACCCAGCTTACTCGTACATTGATTTCGCTGGCCTTTACCACGTCGGAGCCCGTCAACTTCGCGGAGCGGGCCGCCGATGCTCTTGCCGGATGCATGGAAGCGGATGCGGTGTTCTGGTTTGCCAGAAACGGGGGAAAGGTCTTTTCCCGTGTCCCGGAAGGCAGGAAAGCGGTGGTGGACCTTGCGGATTCGGCCCAAGGCTTTTCGGAGTTCCTCCAAGAGACCCCCCTGGAAGGTCCCCTGCAGGTTTCCGATACCCGGGAGTCCGCTGAGGAGCCCTCTCTTTCCCTGGCCCGGAGCGGCTTTTTGAGTTTTTTGCTTCTACCGCTCACGGACAAGGACGGCGGCTCCGGTGCCGCAGCCCTGGCCTGGATCAACGCCGGTCCTCCCTTGGCCGGCGGGCCGGCCCTGTCCGAGGTGCTGGCGGGTTTGCTGTCTCTGGGTTTCCGAATTAGCTCCGACCGGCAGCTTCTTACCCGGGCCGAGCGAAAGCTCTCCCTGAGCGAGCAGGCCGCCGCCCGGCAGGAGAAGCTGCGGGCCCTGGGCCTTCTGGCTTCCGGAGTGGCGCACAACATCAACAACCTCCTGTCCCCCATCACCGGATACTCGGACCTGCTGCTGCGCGGCGAGCCCAATATCTCGGACAACGGCCGGCGGCTTTTGAAGATCATGCGCAACGCGGGCCGGGACATAAGCGAGGTCGTTCTGCGTCTCAACCAGTTCTCCGGCCGGGCCGACGAGAAGGAGAAGATGCCTGCGGTGAATCTCGCCGAGATCGTCTCCGAAATGATCCAGCTCACCCGCCCCTACTGGAAGGACATGCCCCAGAAGCAGGGTTTTCCCGTCGAGCTTGGAGTCAACCTCCCCGAGGGCCAGGTCACCGTTCGGGGAAACTCCGGGGAGATCCGCCAGGCCATGACGAACCTCATGATCAACGCCGTGGACGCCCTGACGGCAGGGGGCAGTGTTTCCGTCTCCGTTTCCGGGAATGACGACTGCGCCGTGTTTGAAATCGCAGACAACGGCTCGGGCATGGATCAAAAAACCATGGACCGGAGCATAGACCCGTTCTTCTCCACCAAGGACCAGGGTTCCGGCATGGGGCTTTCCGTCGTGTACGGGGTGATGCGGCATCACGGGGGGCGAGTGGAGATAGACTCCGAGCAGGGCCGGGGAACCCGAATCCGCCTGATATTCCCCTTGGGTCCGGCGCTCGCGGACGAGCTTGCGCCTGTTGTGGAACGGAAGAACGGCGTGCCCCTCAAGGTCCTCTATGTGGATGACGAGCCCGAGGTCTGCGAGGTCATGCAGCAGATACTCGAAAGCCTGGGACATGCTGCGGAAGCTGCGGAAGGCGGAGCGAAAGGCATCGAGGTTTTTTCGCTTTCCGTGGAGAAGCAGGCGCCCTTCGATCTGGTGATCACCGACATGGGAATGCCCAAGGTGGATGGCCTGGCGGTGGCGCGGGCCGTGAAGACCGCTTCGCCCAAGACCCCCGTCCTCCTCTTCTCCGGATGGAGCGCCGAGACGTTGGAGAAGAACAAGGGTGCTTCCGTGGTGGACGGCATCGTAAGCAAGCCGCCTACCATAGATAAGGTGAACCAGATGATCCAGTCGCTGATGGCCGGAAGAAGGAAATGACGATGGCTGAGGGCTTCCGGGCCGGCTCCGGGACCGGGGGCGGTTCCGGCGCCAGCCCCCCGACGCAAGAAGCGCGATGAGACAGGTGAAAAGAAGGGCGTACACCCGATCCCGGGAGCGCAATCGAAAGAATCGGACGAGGGCTTATGAAACGCATCTACGGAATAGACCTTGGAACGACCTATTCTTCCATCGGTTACGTGGACGAAAACGGCAGGCCTGTTGTATGCTCTAACTCGGAGAACAGCCGCGCCACTCCGTCCGTGGTCTTTTTCGAAAACGAACAGGTGGTGGTGGGCGAGGTGGCTCACGAGAGCGGCAAGCTCTACCCGGAGAACGTGGTCAAATTCATCAAGCAGTCCATGGGCGACGAGGAGTTCCTGTTCGAGCACAAGGGCCGATCCTACAAGCCCGAGGAGATCTCCAGCTATATTCTGCGGAAGCTCGTCCAGGATGCGGAGAAGCAGACCGGCGACAAGATCAAGGACGTGGTCATCACCTGCCCGGCCTACTTCGGGTTCAACGAGCGCGAGGCCACCAAGGTGGCCGGAGCCCTGGCGGGCCTGAACGTAAGGCACATCATCAACGAGCCGACGGCTGCGGCGCTTGCCTACGGCTTCATGCGGGAGGAGCAGGAGGAGCGCACGATTCTGGTATACGACCTGGGGGGGGGCACCTTCGACGTAACCATGATGGCCCTGTCCAAGGGAAAGGTCCAGGTCATCTGCACGGGAGGCGACCATCACCTGGGCGGCAAGAACTGGGACGACCGCCTGGTGATCCATCTCCAGGACCGGTACAAGTTCGAGACCAAGAGCCATGAAGAGATCCTGGACGACCCCGAGACCTGCCACGACCTCCTGAACAGCGCGGAGCGGGCCAAAAGGATCCTGACGCAGAGGGAAAAGTGCGTTATTCCGGTCACCTATGCCGGCGAGACGGTTCGTGCCGAGGTCACGCGGGCCTACTTCGACCGCATCAGCGAAGACCTCCTGGAGCGCACCATCCTGCTGACCCACGCCATGATCGAGGAGGCCCGCAAGAAGGGAAACTACAAGTTCGACGACATCATCCTGGTGGGCGGATCCTCGCGCATGCCCCAGGTGGCGGACCGGATCCGCAAGGAGTTCAAGTGCGAGCCCCGGCTCTTCGAGCCGGACGAGGCCGTGGTGAAAGGGGCCGCCATCTTCGGCTGGAAGCTTTGCGTGGACTACAACCTGGCCGAGAGCATTGCAGGCCCCATCGTGGGGGCCAAACCCGACGACGAGGAGATCGAGATCACCCTGGACGACCTGGACCGCATCAGCTCGGAGGTGGCCGCGGAGCTGGCCGAAAAGATGGGCTGCGAGCAGTATGTCCTGGAAAAATCCCGGTTCCGGGTGGTGGATGTGACCAGCAAGAGTTTCGGGGTGGTGGCCTTAAACGGTGACGGAGAGTACGTCGTGGTGAACCTGATCCTGAAGAATGCCGAGGTTCCCGCCCGGCTCACCAAGACCTTTTTCACCAAGGAAGCGAACCAGGGCAACGTATCCATCCAGATCGTGGAGAACGATGGAACGGAAAAATCCATTCCCCTGGAGTACGCCAAGGAGATCGGCACCGCCATCCTGGACCTGCCGGCCAAGCTGGCCTCGCGCTCCCCGGTGGACATCGTCTTTTCCATCAACAAGGAGGGGCGATTGGCCATCACCGCCACGGAGAAGGTCCATGGAGGAAAAGTGAACGTGAACATCGCCACGGAAGCGGTGCTCAAGGTTTCGGACAGGGAGAACGCCGGAAAACGGGCGCTGCGCCAGGCGGTCAACTAAACAAAACCCAACCCGCTGTTCCCAGGCACGGCGGCATCACTTGCGGAGACGACAGGGGGCGGAGATGAGCGGACCTTGGTGGGAAAACATAGAAGAAACGACCAAACCGATCCATTATCGGAACTACGAGGACTTCAACATCATCACCTGGGCGTTCATCGGGCTCACCACCGTGAAGGCCCAGCAGATGACTGCCAAGAAAAAGTTTAAAATATCCAAGGGTTTATATGAGTTCGAGCTGATCGTCAAGCTTCCCGAGGGGCCGGACGGAGCCATCGCTTTCCAGAAGCTGTGCGAGCTCATTGACAAGGACTCCTCCATCAAGGAGGCTGGGCTCCTCCACGACAAGGGCTTCGTGGTTTTCGCGGTGCCCGACGAGAACATGCAGCGTATATTGGACGCCCGGAAGAGCTACCTGACGAAGAACGACTCCAACGAGAACGAGGAGTATTCCAAGCTTCGCTCTTTCGAGAGGCTCATTACCAAAAAATACCTCTCCCAGTGAAAACCGGAACGCAAGCAAACTCCGGACGGCCTTGAGAAGAAAGCGCCGGCCGCAGGAGGCGGTGCGGGAAAAGGCTCAAACCGACGGGCAGGCCTCATCCATGGAAACCGACAAGCTCCGCGTGGTTCTGCTTCGTTCCGACGGCCGGGATCGGAGCCCGGCGGCGGAAAAGCTCTGCGAGCCCATCGAGGGCTTCGTTGTGGTGAAAGCCGTTTCCGATCCGGACCGGGCCCTTGCCGCGGTGGAGGAGACGTTTGCCCAGGCCGTGCTGGCGCATGTGCGGACTCCGGACCGGGCCTTCCTGGAAAAGCTTCGGAAGCTGTCGGCGGCGGCGGCGGTGGTGGTGGCGGCGGAACGGTTTACGGATGAGGAAGCGAACAACGCCATCCTGAAGGGTGCTCAGGACGTCCTCTCCCTTTCGACCGAAGGGCTCGCGGATCTTCCCCTGCGCCTGCGGAACGCCGTCCGCCGCTGGGAACGAGAGCATATCTTGCAAGCCGCCCTGGAGCACGCCGAGGAAAAGGCGCGGGACCTGGCCTCCTGCCTCTCCACGACCCGGGCCATCCTGACGTCCGACAACATGGTGGAGGCGCTGTCCCTTATCTACGCCGTATGCAAGCACAAGATGGGAACGCGGGCGGGATACGTGGCCGTTCTCGCGCCCGACGGCCAGGCCAACGACCTGGTGGTGATGGACATGGGGGATGGAAGAGAAGGGCAGGGCATGTGGAGCTGCATTCCCGTCCTCCCCTGGCAGGAGGAGGCCTTCCGGCGCGGACGGCCGGTGATTGCGGAGCGCTTGGACGGAAATTCGGCGCCGGACGAGCTTCCCGAATGGCACCGGAACCTTGCCAACGTCTGCTTCGCACCGCTCCTCACCGAGGCCGGCCCCGTGGGTATGATCGTACTGGCCGGGAAAAGAGGATGCTACGATACCAGGGACATGGAGACGGTGGAGATGTTCTCCGGCTTGGCCGGCGCCGCCATACAGAACGCCCGGAACCGGGAGGAGGTGCACCGGGCCCGCCAAGAGTGGGAGAACATCTTTCAAGCCATCGGCCAGTCCGCGGTGGTCCTTTCTCCGGAGCATGCCATCCTGGACGCGAACCGGAGCACGGCCGAGCTTCTGGGGCTTTCCCAGGAAGAGATCGTGGGCCGCAAGTGTTACGAGCTTTTCCACCGCACCGATGCTCCGCCTCCGGATTGCGCCCTGGCGCTTCTGGCAAGGCAGGGATACCTGGGGTCGGTGACGGCGGAGGCCGTCACCTGCAAGGGAGCGTTCCTGGTTTCGGCAACACCGATTCTGGACACCGAGGGCCGGGTGGAAAAAATCATCCACATCGCCACGGATATAAATCCCATCCGGAGGATGCAGGACGAGCTCATAGCCAACAAAAGCCGCTTTGAGCAGCTTTTCGACAGCATGTCCTCGGGGGTCGCCATTTTTACGCCTGCGGATGACGCCAGGGATTTCATCCTCTGCGAGTTAAACCGCGCCGCGGAGAAGATCGTTCATGTCAAAAGAGAGGAAGTCTTGGGAAAAGGCGTGGTCGAGGCCTTTCCCGGCATCCTGGCCATGGGCCTCCTGCGGCTTTTCACCGATGTCTGGAAGACCAAGCGCAAGGGCTATCTGCCGCGGACGCTTTATCGGGACGAGCGCGTGTCCTTCTGGGCGGAGAATCACGTCTATCCCCTGGAGGACGGCCGCGTCGTGGCGGTTTTCGACGATGTTACGGAAAAGGTCCGTTCCGAAGAGCAGAGGCTCCAGATGGAGGTCCAGCTCCGGCATCAGCAGAAGATGGAGGCCATCGGGCTCCTGGCGGGCGGCGTGGCCCACGAGATCAACAACCCCATCCACGGCATCATGAGCTATGCACAGCTCATCAAGGAGGACGGGGGGGCAGTGGAGCTGAACCAGGAGTATGCGGGCGAGATCATCGCCGAAACCAAACGGATCGCAGCCATCGTGAACAACCTGCTCACCTTCGCCAGGCAGGAGGAGCAGCGGCACAGCCCCGCGAGCGTCTCCGACATCCTGGAGGCCACCATGAAGCTGGTCCGCTCCAAGCTACTTCAGGACCAGATCGGGGTATCCATCGAGGTGGAACCCGATCTGCCCATGGTTCGGTGCAGGAGCCAGCAGATCCAGCACGTGCTCCTAAACCTGTTGACCAACAGCCGGGATGCCTTGAACGAGCGCTATCCGGGGTACAACCCGAAGAAGAGGATCGAGATCGCCGTCCGGCGGGAAGCCGCGGCCGGGGCCGGGATGGTGCGCATCACCGTCACCGACTTCGGCACGGGAATAGATCCTTCCGTGGCGGAGCGCATCTTCGATCCCTTTTTCACCACCAAGCCCAAGGAAGTGGGAACCGGCTTGGGGCTGGCCATCAGCCACGGCATTGTCCGGGAGCACAAGGGCTCCCTCCGCCTGGAAACCCGGGTGGGCGACTACACATCCTTTCACCTGGATCTCCCCCAGGACAACGGGTGGAGGATTTCTCCGGACCGTCCGGAGACTGAGGAGGATGAGGCCCCCTCAAATCCGGACGGGTTTGGGGAGGGCGGCTTATCATAGACAGCCTGAATCGGCTTTTCTTGAAAAGGCCGGAGGAGATGAGAGATGGCTCGCGTGTTGGTCGTGGACGACGAAAAAAGCATTCGGGTGACCACCAGCGCCTTTCTGAAAAAGGCGGGTCACGAGGTGGACTGCGCCCAGGATGCCGACGAGGCGATTGAGCTCCTGATGCAGCGCAGCCACGACGTGGTGGTGACGGACATCGTGATGCCCCGGATCTCCGGCATCGAGCTCCTGTCCGCCATTCGCCACGCCTCGCCCAGCGTGCGGGTCATCGTCATGACCGGATACCCCACCCTGGATACGGCCAAGAGCGCGCTCACCTCCGGGGCCAACGACTATCTCTACAAGCCCTTCACCAAAGACGACATCATCCGGGCCGTGGGCAAGGCATCCGCGGAGAAGGAGAAGGAGGAGCAAAAGGCCCGGGAGGACGTCAAGCGCGAGCAGTACGAATCCTTCCTCCGGGAGGAGGTGCAGAAGAAAGCCCGGGCCGCCCGCGCCAGTGAAAACCTCTACCAGAGCCTGGTGGAGGCTTCGCCCGACGCCATCCTGGTGACGGACCGGAACTTAAACTGCATCCTGCTGAACGAGCGCTTCCTGGGCGACTCGGGCTTCGACAGCGAGCTGGACCTCATCGGCATGAGCTTTTTAACTCGTTTTGCCGAGGAAAACAGGGACGTGGCCGAGAGGGATTTCCGGGCCGTGATGGAAGGGGCGGCCCAGGGAACGAAGCAGTATGACCTGGTGAAACAGGACGGCTCCGTCTACCCGGCCGAGATTCGCTGCTCGGTCATCCGGGAGGCCAACGGGGAGATCCGAGGAATGATCTTCGTCTGCCGCGATGTGAGCGAAAGGACCCAGGCGAGGAGAAGGCTGCGGCTCCTCACCGAGGCGCTCCACCAGTCCTTTGACGGCGCCCTCATCACCGACCCCGAAGGATTGGCGGTCTACGCCAACCCGGCTTGGCGGAACATGCACCAGATGACCGAGGACGAGATCCTTGGACAGCACTTCCGCATGTTCCATGCGGAGGAACAGTTCAAGAAGAGCGTGCTTCCCTTCCTGGAGGAGCTCGGCCGCAAGGGGCAGAACGAGCAGGAACTCCTGCATCGCCGCAAGAACGGGGAGGAGTTCCTGGCCCGCACGGCCACCAGCGCGGTGACGGATGAAAAGGGTCGGGTCATCGCCTGGGTGACCTCGGCCCACGACGTGTCCCGGGAAAAGAAGCTTGCCGCCAAGCTCCAGCAGGCCCAGAAGATGGAAGCCATCGGCACGCTGGCGGGAGGCATCGCCCACGACTTCAACAACATCCTGTGCTCCATCATCGGTTTCGCCGAGCTCACCCTTCCCCAGCAGGCCGAGGGCACCGTGGCCCACAAGAACATCTCGGCGATCCTCAAGGCCGGCAACCGCGCCAAGGAGTTGGTCAAGCAGATCCATGCCTTTTCCCGGCCCGGCGACCAGGTTCTGGTTCCCGTGCAGGTCCATCTCATCGTGAACGAATCGCTGAAGCTCCTGCACGCCACCCTTCCCGCCAACATCGAGATCGAGAAGGACATCCAAAGCAAGGCCATGATCCTGGCCGAGCCCACCGAGATCCACCAGGTGGTCATGAACCTCTACACCAACGCCTACCAGGCCATGATTGACACGGGAGGGACCTTGTCCGTCAACCTGCGGGAGGAGACCCTCTCCGCGGACGAAGCGGCGAACCGGATGATGATTCCCGGCGATTTCGTGGTCCTTACGGTGTCGGATACCGGCCACGGAATACACCCGGAAAACATGGACCGGATCTTCGATCCCTACTTCACCACCAAGAAGAACCGGGAAGGAACGGGCCTGGGCCTGGCCATCACCCGGAGCATCGTGGCGAAGACGGGTGGGAGGATCGAAGTGAACAGCCAACCGGGAGCGGGCACGACCTTCACAGTGTACTTCCGGAAGTTCGACGGCAAGGCCCAGCGTACGGCAAAGGCCAAGCCCGAGGCGACGCTCTCCGGCCGGGAACGGATCCTGGTGGTGGACGACGAGGTCATGGTGCTGAAGATGCTGTCCCAGTCCCTGGAGGTCCTGGGCTACCAGGTGGTGCAGCACAGCGACCCGGAGGAGGCGCTCCGTTTCTTCGAGTCGCCGGACTCTATGATAGATCTGGTCATCACGGACATGAACATGCCCAAGGTAATGGGGGATGAGCTGTCCCGGAGGATCGTCGCGGCCTCGCCGGGCACCCCCGTTCTTCTCTGCACGGGCTACAACGACAAGATCACCCCGGAGCAGGCGCGCGAGGTGGGCATCCTGTCCATCGTGTACAAGCCTTACAATACCCGGGAGATCGCCATGACCATCCGGGAGCTTCTGGACAAGCGCCCCACATGACCAACAAAAAACGAGCGTCGTGAAAACACCGGGCCGGAGCGGCAGCCGCTCCGGCCTATCTTTTTAAAAGGGCCCGCCTGTTGCCGCCCGGTCCTATGCGGGCTCTTTGCCGGGCGCACCACGGTTTGTTCAGAAGCTGTTTCATAGCCCCATCCGACGCTCCGGGGCGGTGCTTTTTCGCCTTCTCAAAATGCTCACATACAAACGGTATGCTCCGCTTTTTCGTCTTTCCCGCGCCCTTGCCCTGAAACGTGATCCGGAGTCAAGAAACAGCTCATGGGAGTGATTCAACCAGACGGGGTTTTCGGCGAAAGCTCCGGCGCTTTCCTTTTCCCTTCCTCCAAGGCATTCCGTAGCTTCCCCTCTTTCCCTCCCTCTGCAGGTGCGGCTTTCCCCCTAGGCCGGTTCTCCGCGGCTTTTCTTGCTCTTGGCATTTCTAGTTAGCAGAAATATGCCGACTGTAAAATTCCATTGACAACCCTTCCGCAAGCGGTTAGAACTGACATGTCAGTCTAATTTTCAGGGGACGGCCCGTACTCCACTTCGCCGGCGGGCCACCGACGCGCTCCGAGGAAGCGCCGAACCCGGAGAACGCCATGAAAAGCGCGAGGCTCGCCCTGTTCGCCGCTGTCGCGTTTGCCCTCTTGGGCGCGGCAGGAGCCTTTGCCGAGAAGGCGGAGCCCTCCCAGCCGGAGTTCCGCTGGCGCTTCGCCACCCTGGCCCCCAAGGATTACGGCTGGGCGCGCCACATCAACGCCCTGGTCCTCCCGGCCATCGAGAAGGCCGCCGAGGGCAAGCTTTCCATCAAGGTCTACTGGGGCGGGGTGCTGGGGGACGACCAGGACTACATCACCAAAATGGAGGAAGGAAGTCTGGAGGGAGCCGGCCTTTCCGGCCGGGGCGTGACCCTGGCCATGCCCGAAACCTCCGTCCTGGAAATTCCCTTCCTTTTCAACGGCTATGAAGAGGTGGATTGCGTAAAGGCGGCCCTGCACGGCGAGTTCGGCCGCATCGCCGAGAAGCACGGGTTCTTCCTGGTGGGGTGGGTGGATCAGGACTTCGACCAGATCTACTCCGTGGACAAACCCCTCGCCTGCCCCGCGGACTTTCTCGGAGTAAGCTTCCAGGCCTGGTACGGGCCGCTGGAGGACGCGTTTCTGCAAGAGCTTTCCGCCAAGCTGGTCCCCGTGGCCGTGCCCCGGTTCTCGGAAGCCATGCGTGCCGGGAAGGTGAAGGCCTCCATCAGCCCGGCGGCCTGGATGGTGGGCTCCCAGATGTACTCGGTGGTGAAGTACATCAACCCCATCCGGGTGCGTTACTCGCCAGCCATGATCCTGCTCCGGCTGGACCGCTGGAAGGCGCTTCCCAAGGTGTTCCAGGACCGCTTCGAAGCCATACGGCCGGACGTGGAGGCCAGGTTCTGCAAGCAGGTGCGGGAGGACAACGCCAAGGCCCTGGAGGCCATGTTCGCCTACGGCCTCACGGAGGTTTCCACCAGCCCCGGATGCAGGGACAAGTTTGACGCGATCGCCGAACGCATCGCCGACCGCTTCGCCGGCGTGCTCTACGAGAAAAGTCTTTTGACCCAGGTGCGCGAAGAGCTTCGCCAATGCAGGGCCAAGGTCAGGAAGCCGTAAGAAGTCAAAAAAGCGAAGAAGAGGGAATGTGCCCGGAAGCGACGGGCGAAAGATAAAGGATGAGGCGGCTGCATGCGAAAAAAGCCGTGAAGTGGTTTTAAAAGTAGTGGAGCCTCAGAGGCAATTTTGAAATCGCTTCGTTGCCTTCGGCCCCGAGGGGCACGGGCAATGGCTTTCACGACCAACCAACCAACGGGAGGATGTGATGTTCGGTTTTTCTCCGTCCAAGGAACAGAAGATGGTCAGGGACTCGTTCGCCGAGATCGTCCGGGACATCGTGGCCCCGGAGGCCCACGACATGGACGAGGCGGGTGAAATCCCCATGGACAAGCTGAATACGGCCTGGGAACTGGGCGCCTGCACCGCCTCGGTCCCCTCCGAGTTCGGCGGCGACGGCATGGCCTACTCGCCCATTTTGAACGCCATCGTGTTGGAGGAGCTGGCCTACGGGGACATGTCCTTCGCGGTGGCCGCCATGCTGCCCGCGCTCTTCATCAACCCCATCGTGGACATGGGCACGGACGCCCAGAAGAAGAAGTACCTGCCCAAGGCATGCGGGGAAAAATACCCCGTCCGCACCATGGCCATGTGCGAGCCGGACATCGCCTTCGACGCGGCCCGCCCCAAGACGACCGCCGCAAAAAAGAACGGCTCCTACGTGCTGAACGGCGCCAAGTGCTTCGTGCCCAAGGCCGACAAGGCTGTTCAGATGATGGTATCCGCCTCGGTGGACGGCGCTCCGGCCCTGTTCATCGTGGACGGCAAGAACCCGGGCGTCAAGATCGGGGAACGGGACCGGGGCCTGGGCATGTACGCCCTGGACATGTTCCCGCTCACGCTGGAAAACTGCGAGATTCCGGCCGAGGACCGCGTGGGAGGGGAAGCGGGAGCCGACTACTCGCGTTTCCTGGCCAAGACCCGCACGGGCATGGCCGCCGTTGCCGCCGGAATGGCCCGCGCCAGCTTCGACTTCGCCCGCAAGTACGCCAAGGAGCGCGTGCAGTTCGGTGAGCCCATCGCCTACCGCCAGGCCGTTGCCTTCATGATCGCGGAGATGGCCTATGAAACCGACGCCATGCGCCTCATGGCCCTCAAGGCCGCCTCCGCCCTGGAAGCGGGCAGGGATGGAAAGCGCGAGTCCTACCTGGCCAAGCTCTATGCGGGTGAGATGTGCTTAAAGGTCTGTGACTACGGGGTCCAGATCCTGGGCGGCCACGGCTATATCCGCGACTATCCCCAGGAGCGCTGCTGCCGCAACGCCCGGGGGATTGCCATTTTGGAAGCCATGGCCACCGTATAGCCGGTCTCGACCGAAGATCGTCCACAGAAACGACCCCCGGGAAAATCCCGGTTTAAGCAAAGCTTGGAGGAAAAAATGATCAATCTGGAACCCACCGAGGCCATGATAAAGATCAGGACCGCCATGAACGGCCTTGCCGCCGGCGTGCTGCGGCCCATCGCCCGCAAGTACGACGAGCACGAGCACGAGTACCCCAAGGAGTTGGACGCCTTCCGGGGCCTGCAGGTCATGGGGAAGAGGCCCAAGAAAAAGGAAAGCGAAGCCGCCGGCAAGAAAAAAGAGGAAAGCCCCGACCGCGTGGGCACCAACCTGGGCACCATCCTGACCGTGGAGGAGATGTGCTGGGGCGACTGCGGCCTCATGCTTTCCATCCCCAACGCGGGCTTGGGCAACGCCGCCATCTCCGCAGTGGCCACCGACGACCAGATGGCCCGCTTCGGCTCCAAATGGGCGGCCATGGCCATCACCGAGGCAAGCTCCGGCTCCGACGCCGGCTCCATCTCCACCACCGCCGATCTGGTGGGAGACGAGTATGTTTTAAACGGGGAGAAGATCTTCGTCACCTGCGCGGACCGCTGCGATGCGGTGGTGGTCTGGGCCACGGTGGACAAGAGCGCGGGCAAGGCCGGCATCAAGAGCTTCGTGGTGGAGAAGGGCACACCCGGCTTCACCCTGGACCATCTGGAGCACAAGATGGGCATCCGGGCCTCCGACACGGGCACCTTCGTGCTCAACAACTGCAAGATTCCCAAGGACAACATCCTGGGAAGCCCCGAGGTCAAGAAGTCCACCGAAGGCTTCAAGGGCGTCATGAAGACCTTCGACAACACACGGCCCATGGTTGCCGCAATGGCCCTGGGCGTGGCCCGGGCCTCCCTGGACCTGACCCGGGAGAAGCTCTCCCAGGCCGGCGCCAAGCTGGACTACGACAAGAGCCCCAACTCCTGCACCGCAGCCGAGCGCGACTTCTATCTGGCGGAGGCCAACCTGGAAGCGAGCCGCCTGCTCACCTGGCGCGCCGCATGGATGGCCGACAACCAGGAGCACAACAACCTGGAAGCCTCCATGAGCAAAGCCAAGGCAGGCCGAGCGGGCACGCTCATCACCCAGAAGATGTGCGAGCTTTTAGGCCCGCTCGGGTTCTCCCGGAACGAGCTTGCCGAGAAGTGGATGCGCGACGCCAAGATCCTGGACATCTTCGAGGGAACCGGCCAGATCCAGCACCTCATCGTGGCCCGGAACGTGCTCAAGCTCTCCAGCAAGGAACTGAAGTAGGAGTTATCATTAAAATAAAAGGAAAAGGATTTTGCGGGGGAGGGGGAAAAACCCCTTTTGAAAAGAAAGGCTTTTCTCCCCTCCCCCGCACCCCTTCCCCCTTTTTTCGCAAAGCTTTTTGATGCGTGTCCGAAACGGCTGTTTTTGAGTTGGCAGTCCGTAAAGGCGGTAAAATCGTCATCAGTCGGGAAAAGAGTTATCTATTGCCTAAGGGCAGGTTCTCAGAAGATTGCACCCTCCAGGCGCGGCACCTTTCCGCGCAAGAATAGGTTCTCCCATGACCGAAGAAAACGTTCCCGCCTCCCGGCCCTTTCCCAAGGACATGGCCGACGCCGCCGAGTTCGGCATGCTCATGCTGGGGATGTACGGGGTCATGCGTTTTTCCACCTACTGGTCCCCGGACTTCCGCGCCCGCATCGCCGAGCGCGATGCCTACTTCGCCATGACCGCGGGCGACTCCGTGCAGAAACGCTACTTCCGCTTCAAGAACGGGAAGGTAAGCAGCTCCCTCCGGCCGCGCCACGAGGTGGACTTCACCCTCATCTGGCGGACCGCCGCTGAAGGAAACCGCGTCATGCGCGATATGGTGGCCGGCAAACCCAAGGCGCTGTTCTTCGCGGTGGTGGAGAAGAAGCTGGGCCTCTCCGGTGACGCGGGCCACATCCAGCATTTTCTGGAAACCATCAACCGCATGGCCAAGCTCTACCGGAAGAAGAAGCCGAAAAAGGAGGGGGAAAAAAAGCAGGCGGCCTGACCCGGAATTCTACCACCCTGCTTTGCCCTTTACATTCGAGTTATTTTCTGACAAATAAGGCCCACATACTGGTTGGGGTGCCCGCTCGCGGGCTGAGATCATACCCAATGAACCTGATCCGGTTAATGCCGGCGTAGGGAACCAGGCAGGGCGGTATACGCGGCGGGTTCCTACGGAACCCGCTTTTTTTGTCTTGAAGGAGGACAAAAATGGAAGACAGAATCACAGCTGCCATCGTGGACCGGTACTTTGCCAAGCTCAAGGACCATCTCACCATAGACGTCGCCATCGTGGGCGCCGGTCCGTCGGGCCTGGTGGCCGCGCGGGACCTGGCCGTGGCCGGGAAGAAGGTGGCCATCTTCGAGCGCAGGCTCGCACCCGGCGGAGGCATCTGGGGCGGCGGCATGCTGTTCAACGAGATCGTGGTCCAAGAAAACGTGCTCTCCATCCTGGACGACTTCTCCATCGGCTACCGCGACGCGGGCAACGGCTTCTACACCGCCGATGCCGTGGAAACCGCCTCCGGCCTCATCTTCGGCGCGCGCAAGGCGGGAGCTCTGCTGCTCAACTCCGTGTCCGTCGAGGATGTGGTCTTCCACGAAAACAAGGTCTGCGGCGTGGTGGTCAACTGGACCCCCGTTACGCTCGCCAAGATGCACGTGGATCCCCTGGTGATCATGTCCCGCGCGGTCGTGGACGGCACCGGCCATCCGGCCGAGGTCATCACCGGCGCCTGCCGCAAGGCCGGCATCCGGCTCGAAACCGAGACCGGCGGCATCATGGGGGAAAAACCCATGTGGATGGAGAAAGGCGAGGCTTCCACCGTGGTCAACACCGGCCGCCTCTTCCCCGGGCTCTACGCCTCGGGCATGGCCGCCAACAACGCCCACGGCGGTTTCCGCATGGGCCCCATCTTCGGCGGCATGTTCCTGTCCGGCCGCAAGCTGGCGGCCATGATCGTGGAGGATATACAGGCCGGAAGGGCTTGAAAGAGAAAAGCTTTCCGGGGGAACCCCCGGACCCCCTCCCAAGGAAGGGTTGGGTAGGGGCTTTGTAACGCTCTAAAGATGAGCCCTTTCCTGAAAAGTTGCTCCGGCATAGATGAGCGAAAGGCCGGCAGCCGGGGGAAAAGCCTTTCTTTTCAAAAAGGGGGGCGGCGGTATTTATCTTTTAAAGGAGCCGGACATGGACAAGGTCTTCGGGCTCTATGTAATCCTGACCGAACCCGACCTCGGCTATGAAAAGGTAGCCGAGGCCGCGGTGCTGGAAAACGTCCGCATGCTCCAGCTCCGCATGAAGAAGCGGCCTCCGGGGGAAGTGGAAAAAACTGCCCGGGCCCTGCGGAAGATCACCGCGGGCTCGCAGACTCTCTTCATCGTCAACGATTTTGTCGCCATTGCCGCGGCCGTGGACGCAGACGGCGTACACCTGGGCCAGGAGGACGACTCCCTGGCCCGGGCCCGCGCCGCCTGGCCGGTTCCCGGAAAGATCTTCGGCTTCTCCACCCACGGGGAGGAGCAGGAACGGGCCGCCAGGGCCCTTGCCCCGGACTACATCGGTGTCGGCCCGGTCTACACCACTCCCACCAAGGAGAAGCCCGACCCCACCCTGGGGCTCGCGCGGATGGGAGCCATCGTGCGTTTTTCTCCCCTTGTCACCGTGGCCATCGGCGGCATTGACGCCGAGAACCTGCCTCTGGTCATGGCCCAGGGGGTGAAAAACTTTGCGGTGGTGCGCGCGGTGAATCGCACGGACGCCCCCCGCAAGGCCATTGGGAGGCTTATGCAGGTATGGAGGCAGGAGCTGGAGAAAAATGCCTGAGCTGTGCATGATGATGCCGGGTTGACGCTTGATGCAGGAAGACATGCGGACTGCGAAGGGGTGCCTTGGAAAAGATTCCTCCGTTTGAGGAGGGGGGTTTTCGCGGAGGGCAAGAAGAGTGTTTTGCCCCCCGCGAAAAACCTGGGGAAGGGGAAATTGGGGGTGTTTGGGCCTTAAGGAAGAGAGGGAAAGGCCCGAGAGGCTGATCCGGCCGGTGTTCCGGGGCCGGCCGGAAGACGAGCGAATAGTCGGAATCCATCGCCCCGAAACACTACCGGCCGTTGCTCGAGGGGGAACCGCCGGGCGGCGTTTCCCGGGCAGCACATGGACGCGGGTCGCGCCATTCTACCCATGCAACGCGTTGTAATGTTCAAAGGGCTCATTGCCGTCCTTTCTTGTTTGAATTGCTATGCAGACTCCGTGCCATCGCCTGTTGAACGAGAAGATATCCCCTAAATCTTTCCTCGGTCTTGCAGCACGATTACAGCTGCGTAATTTAATAACATTCCAAAACATCAAATAGTTGCCCGCGCAGCAACAAAGGCGTCCGCAGGCGTGCCATAGCAGGCCGCAGGCGGTGGCGTTCTTCTCGGATTTTTCCCTGGGTTTGAAAGGGTGTTTCCCGCGGGGCGGGAAGGGGGTTTTTCGCGGGGGGGCGGGGGGGTTTTGCCCCCCGCGACAAACCGCCAGGGAGACGGAGATGAGGACTGCTGGAGCGCCAAAGGAGGTTGAAGCGCCCCGTGCGGACAACCCGACCGGCGTTCCGGGACCGGCCGGAGATGGATCGAATGGGTGAAGCTTCGTTAGGCGTAAATCCTTTCTTTCTCGGCCCGGGGAACCCGTGAATCTTTCGTTCTTGTTCCCCGTTGTTGATTGCGAGGTTACACCCCGATTCTTTCCGGATTCTTGCGTCCACATTACAAGACGGTAATGTTTCCCGTCCCGCACCGCCGGAATTTCTCCCTCCAGCTTTGGCGCTGCAATCCCTTTCCGCGGGAAAAGTTCTTGCCCGGTCCCGATCATGGGTGTATCAGGGGATGTTTTTATAAAGACGATTACGAAAGGATAGATACTTCATGGCCACAGTCGTTCCGTTCCGGGGCATCCTCTATAATCCCGCGCTGGTTCCCGACATGTCCGCGGTGGTTACCCCGCCGTACGACGTCATTTCTCCGGCCGAGCAGGAGGACTTCCACCTGCGGCACAAAAACAACGTGATCCGCCTGATTCTGGGAAAGAAGACGGCGCGGGACACCGAAACGGACAACGCCCACACCAGGGCCGGTGCTTTTTACCGCAAGTGGCGAGAAGAAAATGTCCTCCGGCGGGACGCCGCGCCCGCCCTCTACCTTTGCGCCCACGAGTTCCAGCATGAGGGCGGCCGCGTGACTCGCCTGGGAATCATGGCACGGGTCAGGCTCCAGCCTTTTTCCGACAAAGTCATCCGGCCCCATGAGAAGACCTTCTCCAAGGTCAAGTCCGAGCGCTTGTCCCTTTTCAAGCAGTGCCACGCCAACTTCTCGCCCATTTTTTCCCTGTTCCAGGACTCGGAATCGGGGGCCTACTCGCTTTTGCGGGAGCATGCGGAAAAAACGTCGCCCGACCTCTGTTTTACCGACAAAATTGGCGACGACCACGGCCTGTGGCGCATAACCGACCCGGCCACCCTGGGCAGGCTCACGTCCTTTTTCGCGGACCGCGAGCTTTTTATAGCGGACGGCCACCACCGCTACGAGACGGCGCTCAACTACCTGGCCTGGCGGGAGGAGAAGGACGGCCCGCTTCCGCCGGACCACCCGGCGCGCTTCGTGCTCATGTACCTGTGCAGCATGGACGATCCCGGCCTGGTCATCCTGCCGGCCCACCGCATGCTGTCCCGCCTGGAGCAGGCAGCCCGGGAGGCCCTGTTCACCCAGGCGGGCAACTACTTCAAGGTTGAGACATTCCCGCTTTCCGGCGAGCCACGGGACCGCGTGGTGGAGAAGATCAAGGCGGCCCTGAAGAATGCGGGAAAGGCCTGCGCCATGGCCGTCATCACCAACGACCCGCCCGAGGCCCGGATCATGACCCTCAAGCCCGGCGTCATGGACCGGCTCTTCCACGAGGAGCTTGCGCCGTCCTTGCGGGAGCTGGATGTATCGGCCCTCACCCAGCTCGTTTTCGTGAAGGTCCTGGGTCTGACCCAGGAGGACCTGGACGACCACGACCTCATCCGCTACACGATTGATCCCGGCAAGGTGCTGGACATGGTGGTGGGGGGCGAGGTGCAGGCGGGTTTCGTCATCAACCCCACCCGCATCGAGCACGTGCGCGAGGTGGCCCGGGCCGGGTTGGTCATGCCGAGGAAGTCCACCTACTTCCAGCCCAAGGTCGTCACGGGGCTGGTCATGAACAGCCTGGAGGAGTAGGGGGCCCGCAGGCTGCCGAAAAAGGCGAGCTGCAGCGTTGCGCTTTGAAAAGCGCCTTGCATCTCATCCTTTTTCAACAGCCTGCCGTCAGGAGCAATTCCGCAATAAAAAGGGGGAGCCGAACCGGCTCCCCCTTTTTTGTTGATACCGTCCGTCTCGAAACGGTTTCTCCATTGGCGGCGAGAGCGATTCTTACCGTTATTAGGGGCCGTAATCCTCGGATGCCGGCTTTCGGGCCTGGTTCAAAAAGTTTTGCCCAAAAGAGGGGAGGAAAGCCAGCTTTGCCCAAAGGGGTTTTCCCCCTTCCCCCGCGAAATCTTTTTCATTCTTACTTTTTAGATAGCTTCTATGCTTTGACGTGGACCACCTTGGCGGGTTCGCCCTGGCTGGCTGCAAACAGCTCCGCCCGGTGGCCGTTCAGGGCCTCGCCCACCACGGAGAGGGCGATTTCGGGGCGGTTGTTGGTTTCGGAGAGGTGTCCCAGGATGATGTGGCCGAGGCAGGGGGAGAGAACGCTCCCCAGAAGGTCGCGGGAGTCCTGGTTGGAGAGGTGGCCCAGGCGGGAGCGCACCCTTTGTTTCAGGTGCCAGGGGTAGGGGCCTTCCTCCAGCATCTTGGGGTCGTGGTTGGCTTCCAGCAGGATGGCCCGGCAGCCCTGCAGGTGGTGGGCCACCACCTTGGTGGCCACGCCCAGGTCCGTGGCGATGCCGATCTTCACGCCTCCGCCCGTGACGGTGAAGCCCACGGGATCGGCGGCGTCGTGGCTGGTGGAAAAGGGCGCGAAGGAAAGCTTGCCCACGGTAAACTGCTTTCCCGGCGAGAAGAGGTTTACGTCCACAAGCTTACCCACCGCCTGGCGGGAGGCCTGGAAGGTCTCGCGGGAGAACCAGGCCGCGGCCGAAAGCCTGCGGCAGAGGATTCCCACGCCCCGCAGATGGTCTTGGTGCTCGTGGGTGACTACGACGGCCCTGACCGAAGCGGGGTCCAGCCCGGCCAGGGCCATGCGGCCCTGGAGCTCTTTCCCGGAAAAGCCCGCGTCAATGAGAACCGAGGTCTCGCCGTCGGAAACGTAGACGGCGTTTCCCGCGCTTCCCGATCCCAGCGAGCAGAGGGTAAGGCCTTGATTCATACCATTTCCCCCTCGGCCCCCCTCCAAAGAAAGCCATACTTCAGGTCTGAGGATACTCCCGGACCAGGACGTTAGGGACAGGAACCACTCTTCCCATTATATATAGAAGCTGTTTCATAACCGCATCTGACGCCTCAGGGCGGCGTTCCTTCGCCTTCTTAAAATGCTCACATACAAACTGTATGCTCCGCTTTTTCGTCTTTCCCGCGCCTTGCCCTGAAACGTGATCCGGGGTTATGAAGCAGCTTCTAAAAATTTGATTACCGGCGCTTGGGCGCACTTTACTTACCCACCCTGGCCAATGCTCCAAAAAGTTTTGCGGAAAGGGGGGAGGGGGTACGGGGGAGGGGGAAAAACAGCTTTTTCAAAAGGGGTTTTCCCCCCCCCCCCCCAAAATCTTTTAATAGTTTCTACACCCCCGTGTGCCCGAAGCCTCCCGGGCCCCTTTCGGATTCCGGCAGCTCGGCAACCTCGCAAAGAACCGCGCGGGTCACGGGGCAGACCACAAGCTGGGCGATGCGGTCCCCCCGGCGGACGGTGTATTCCTTTTGGCTCAGGTTGACAAGGCCCACCATGATCTCCCCCCGGTAGTCGGCGTCCACGGTGCCGGGCGAGTTGGGTATGCCGATCCCGTGCTTGACGGCTAGGCCGGAGCGGGGCCGCACCTGGATCTCGAAGCCCGGCGGGATGGCCGCGGCCAGGCCCGTGGGAACCAGGGCGATGTCGCCGGGGCGCAGGAGCAGGTTTTCCTTTACGGCAGCGCATACGTCCATGCCCGAGGCGTGCTCGGTCATGTAGGAGGGCAGGGGGATGTCGGAGTCCTGTCCCGGCCGGAGGCGGCGGATGTGGACAATGACTTCCCGGGGCGGGCCGGCCGGCATGGTGGATTCCTTGGGTCTGGTCGTAAAAAAGGATTGCCCGGCTGAGGCAACTATGGGCGGTTGTTTCCGCTGAAGCCGGGCACTAGATCTTGCGATACATGATAGACCAAAACCGCCGGGAAATCACGCTCCTTTTTTCCGGAGTGGCGTTCGCCCGCCCGGGCTGCCTGCCCGGGCGTCACCACTGGTAGGCAACGCTGGCGTATGGGCCCTGGTAGACCACCGTGTTGCGCAGCTCGTCTGTTTTCATCTCCATGAGATAGTACCAGTAGCCCCCCGAGATTTTCCAGCGTTCGTGGAGGAAGAACCGGGCCATGCAGAGGAGATCCAGCTTGCGGTAATCGTCCATCCGCATTCCCGACGCGTCCGCCACTAGATCGAAGCCGCGGGTGAAGCGGTAGCCGATCTCCCCGATGGCGATGGGAAGGACGATGCTTTCCCGCACCTCGGAGGAGATGCTGCGGTCCTCCAGACCCATGTCCACGCGGATGTCCTGGTACATCATGCCGGCTCCCAGGGATAGGAGGAAGGGGCTCTCGGGCAGGAAGCGGTGCTTGTAGTTCAGGCGAACGTCGTAGAGCCTCCAGCCGGAAATGATGTCGGTGTAGGCCGGGTAGATTTTTCCTCCGAACGAGACGGGGTTTTCGAAGGTGCCGATGTCCCGGGCCTCGAAGGGGTTCCAGAAAAGGGAGACTACGTTCTGCTCGTCCAGGAACAGGGAGAGGTTCAGCGCGGCGCTCGTCGTGGGATCGTTGATCTTGCCGAAGTCGGAAAGCTCGAAGGTGGTTCCCGTGGCCCGCGGCACCGAGATCTTGTTTTGGGCGATGAACATGGGGCCGAAAATGAAGTCGTACTCGAAGCGGGGGGAGAAGGGCTCGTAGCTCTTGCGGGGGGCGTCGGAGGCGGTGCCGGACCCGGAGTCCGCAAAGAGAAGCATGAGCCCCACGCCGTCCTCTTCGGTCATGGGAAGGACGGCGAACTCCGGCGGCTTCTTACGCGTGGTGAAGAGCATGTTGTAGAGGATGCCCACGGAGGCGCCGGCGGTCACGTCGTCGGCAAAATGCGCCTGCGCCTGGATGCGGCTGTATCCGGTGAACCCGGCGGCCAGGTAGGCGGGAAGGCCCAGCTTCCAACCATAGCGGTTTCCGATGAAGGCGGCGCCCGTGAAAGCCCCCATGCTGTGGCCGGAGGGGTAGGAGTAGGAGTTGGAAGCCTTGGGCCGCAGCTTGTGGGCCGCATACTTCCAGACATAGGTGGTGGACCAGGCCGCGCCGAAGGCTTCGGCGAACTGCAGGGTCCCTTCCTTGTCCCAGATCCCGCCCTCGTCGTTGCCTGCAATGAAGGTGGAGGCTCCGGCCACGGCAGGGAGGGCGATCTGCAATACGTCGCCAATCTGCGTGATGTTCTCGTTCTCCGAGTGGTGCACCGGGTCCGTGGGAAAAGGCACCAATCCGGCCCGAACAGGAGGCGGAGAGAGCAGGAGCAGCACAACGGCGGCCAGTACGATACCCAGGAAACGGCCCGGAAAAAGGGCGCACGTCTCCCCATGCACTCTACCTGCGCACATGAGAACGAACCTCCTCAGGCTGTAAAAGGGAATTCGGCTTTGGAAGACGGGACGGCGGGAAGCAATAGCACTACACGGGGGAGCTTTGCAACGGAGATTTTCGGACGGAACTCACCGCACGGCTGTTCTCCCATGGAACCATCCGGTATCGCGTAAGTTTTGCTCCGTCGGCAGCCCCTATTCGAACAGGACGCCGGACCAGTCGGAGCGCCGGGGCGCGGGCCCCAGGAGGGCAAGGGCGGTGGTGTCGGGGTTGAGCAGAACCCGGGCCAGCTCGCGGATCTCCTCCGGCGTGACGGCTTCGATGCCCCGGGCCACCTCGGCAAGGGGCACGTGCCGGCCGAAGGTGGTCTCGTTCTGGATGATGCGGAGCATCTGGCTGTCGGTGCTCTCGGCGGAGAGGAAGATGGAGCCCTTGAGGTAGTCCTTGGCCGCGGTCAGCTCTTCCTGCGTTGGGGCCTTGCGGGAGAGGGCGGCCAGCTCCCGGCCGATGACGTGCACGGCCTGCTCGGTCTTTTCCGGAAGCACGCCAGCGTAGATGCACAAATTCCCCGAGTCCGAGTAGGAGGAGAGGAAGGAGTAGACCGAGTAGGCGAGCCCGCGGCGCTCGCGCACCTCCTGGAAAAGGCGCGAACTCATGTTGCCGCCCAGGATCACGTTGAGCAGGTACAGGGCGTAGCGCCGGTTGCTGGAGCTTTTGACGCCGTTGGCCGCCACCGCGATGTGGACCTGCTCCAGGTCCTTTTCCTCCACGGCCACGGCGTGGCGTGGCACGGGAGGGGCGCGGTCGGGCAGGGGGCGGCCCGGGGTGAGGCCGGCGAACTCCGGGCCGATTAGGTCAATGAACAGGTTGTGCTCGATGTTGCCTGCGGCGGCCAGGACCACGTTCTCCGGGCCGAACAGGGTCGCGGCCTGGTCCACCAGGAGAGCGCGGTCGAAGGATGCCAGCGTTTTTTCGCTGCCCAGGATGGAGCGTCCCAGGGGATGGTCGCCGAAAAAAGCCCGGGAGGCCACCAGGTGCAGGAGGTCTTCGGGGGTGTCCTCCATCATCCCGATTTCCTGGAGCACCACGTCCCGCTCCCGCTCGATCTCGACGGGGTCGAAGGCGGGATGCAGGAAGAGATCGGAGAGGACGTCGGCAAGCCTTCCCACCATGGAGTCCAGCACCTTGCCGTGGAGGCAGAGGTGCTCCATGGAGGTGAACGCGTTGCTGTGCCCGCCGATGGCGTCCAGCTCCGCCGCGATGGCGAAGGCGGAGCGCCGGGCCGTGCCCTTGAAGACCATGTGTTCGATAAAGTGGCAGGCCCCGGACTCGGAGTCCAGCTCGTCCCGGGAGCCCTTGTCCACCCACACGCCCATGGAGACCGAGCGCACGCCCGGCATGGCTTTAGTCAGTATGCGAACCCCGTTTGGGAGCTTGCTCTTTTGAATCGAGTTTTGCATTCGCCTCTTCCAGCAGGACCTTGCGGCTCAGGCGTATTTTCCCGTCCTTGGTCACTTCCAGTACCTTGACCCGGATGATGTCGCCTTCCTTCACCACATCGGAGACCTTCTTGACGTGCTTCGCGTCAAGCTGGCTGATGTGGCAGAGGCCTTCGGTGTTGCCCAGGATCTGGACGAAGGCGCCGAAGTCCGCGACCTTGGTGACGGGGCCTTCGTAGATGGCCCCCACCTCGGGAACGGCTGTGATGTCGCGGATCATCTTGAGCGCCCGCTCCCCGTCCTCCTGGTTCACGGCCGCGATCTTCACCAGCCCCGAGTCCTCGATGTCCACCTTGGTGTTGGTTTCGGCCTGGATGGCGCGGATGACCTTGCCTCCCGGTCCGATGACCTCGCGGATTTTGTCGGGGTGGATGTTCAGGGTGTAGACCTTGGGCGCATAGACCGAGATCTCCTTGCGGGACTCGGCGATGACCTTCTCCATCTGGTCCAGGATGTGGAGTCGGCCCTGCTTGGCCTGGAGAAGCGCGCTTTCCAGGGTGGCGCGGGGCAGGCTTTTGATCTTGATGTCCATCTGGACCGAGGTGATGCCGTCACGGGTGCCGGCCACCTTGAAGTCCATGTCGCCCATGTGGTCCTCGTCGCCCAGGATGTCGGAGAGCACGGCCACCTGGTCGCCCTCGGACACGAGACCCATGGCGATGCCCGCCACCGGGGCCTTGATGGGCACGCCGCCGTCCATGAGGGCCAGGCTGGCGGAGCACACGGTGGCCATGGAGGACGATCCGTTGGACTCCAGGATCTCGCTCACGATGCGGATGGTGTAGTCGAACTGCTCCTTGGCCGGCAGAACCTCCTTGATGGCCCGGGTGGACAGGCCGCCGTGGCCGATGTCGCGCCGGCTGGGGCCGGAGAGCCTTTTCACCTCCCGCACGGAGTAGGGCGGGAAGTTGTAGTGGAGCATGAAGGGGCGGCTCTCGTCGCCCAGGAGGGTCTCCACGCGCTGCTCGTCCCCGGTGGAGCCCAGGGTGAGCACGCCCAGGGACTGGGTCTCGCCCCGGGTGAACAGGGCCGAGCCGTGGGTGCGGGGCAGCACGGAGACTTCCGCCGTGATGGGCCGCACCTGGTCGAAGGCGCGATTCCCGATGCGCTTCTTCTCGTTTAGAATCATGGACCGCATCACGATGCGGTGCGTGTGGTTCACGGCGTCCTTCACTTCCCCGGCGCGCTCGGCATAGTCCGGGCCCAGGGCTTCCAGAACCTCGCCGGTGATGGCGTACACGCGGTCCTTGCGCTCCAGCTTGTCGTTTATATCCATGGCGTCGCGCAGGGGCTTTTCCGCCAGCTTGCGGACCGCATCCTCCAGGGCCTGGTCGGCCTGGGGAGGCTCGTACTTCTGCTTGGGCGCGCCAGCCTTGGCGATGAGCTCCTCCTGGATGGCGATGAGCGGCTGGAGGGCCTGATGGCCGAAGTAGATGGCGTCGGTCAGCTCGGCCTCGCTGATGAAGGCGCCGCCGCCCTCCACCATGACCACGCCGTCCCGGGAGCCGGCCACGATCATGTTGATATCCGACTGGGCAAGCTCGCTCAGCGCGGGGTTGGCCTTGAGCACGCCGTCGATCCGTCCCACGCGCACGGCCGCGATGGGCCCGGCGAAGGGGAGGTCGGACAGGCACACGGCCGCGGACGCGCCCGTGATGGAGATGATGTCCGGGTCGTTCTCCTGGTCCATGGACAGGACCGTGGCGATGACCTGGATCTCCTTGCCGTAGGTCTTGGGAAACAGCGGCCGGATGGGCCGGTCAATGAGGCGGGCGGTGAGGGTTTCCTTCTCCGAGGGCCGGCCGATTTCCCGGCGGAAATAGTTGCCGGGAATCCTGCCCGCGGCGTACACTTTTTCCTGGTACTCCACGGAGAGGGGCAAAAAGTCGATGCCCGGCCGGGTGTCGGGGCTTCCCACCACGGTCACCAGGACGATGGTCTCGCCGTAGGTGACCCACGCGGACCCGCTGGCCTGCCTGGCCACCTTGCCCGTCTGTATGGAGAGCGTGCGGCCTCCGATTTCTGCTTGAACGGTAACTTCCATTGATTTCACTTTCGTTGGGTGACGGTCCGCAACCGGTGGCGCCTCCGGCGCGAGGCTTCCGCCACGCGCCGGGGCCGCCGGTTCCGGCCGTCTTTTTGCTTCCGATCGCCCGGGGTCTTATTGCAATGTCGTCGGTAATCGGAAAATTCTTGTTTGTCCCTCCGTTTCGCGTAAGCGGCCTTTTCCGCTCTCCCGGCTCCAGGGGCATCGCCCCTTGGTCAAAAGGGGTTTTCGACCCTTTTCGCCGGGCATGCTGGGAGGCGCCCCGGGTGATTTCCGCCCCGGGCTATTTGCGTATTCCCAGCGCCTCGATGAGGGTGCGGTAGCGGGCAACGTCTTTATTTTTGAGATAGTTCAAAAGCCGCCTGCGTTGGCCGACCAGCTTCAGGAGTCCGCGCCGGGAGTGGTGGTCCTTGGCGTGGGTTTTGAAATGCTCGGTCAGGTAAACGATCCGGTTGGTCAACAACGCGACCTGGACCTCGGGCGAGCCGGTGTCGCCCTCGTGCAGCTTGAACTTTTCGATGATGCCCTGTTTTTCATCTGCTTTCAGAACCACGTTTTCTTGCCTCCTTGTTTGATGGTCCCGTTAAAAAGCGGCTCGGCGTAATGAGTTGCGCCAGCTTGGGTTTCCATGTGTCAAACGTTTAGTAAAAAGAGCCCTGCCCAGTGGAGACGCACCTTCATGGTGTTGCCTTGGCGCGCTCCCGCCGCGTGTTATTGCGGCCAAACCATGATGGCCCGGGCTTTTTGGCTGGGCCGCCATGTTTATGATAAACGCCGCAGCTTTGAAGCGCTCCGGCGGGTTTCCGGTGTTTAGGGCTTTCCCCTTTCGTGCTCACGCAAACACGCAGCAGTAAGTGAGCCCCACTCCGTCGGGTTTTCCGGTGAGGACGGCCAGCAGTCCTCCTTCCGCGTCCAATACCTTGACGGTTTCCTCTCCCCGGCCGCCGGGGCGCCCGCCCAGGTCCTGCCAGGTGATGAGCCTGCCGTTCCGGATCTTGTCGGCCAGGTTCCGGTCCGCGGAGACATGGTCCATGGAGCGCAACGACTCGGCCATGGGTAGGAGCTTCTCCTCCAGGCGCCCGCTCCGGCCCAGTTCCTTGATCTCCGCCAGTCCCGTCGCCTCCTCCGCGGAAAAGCCGTTGTTCTCCGTGCGCCGGAGCGCGGTCAGGTGCGCCCCGCAGGAAAGCGCGCGGCCGATGTCCGCGCAGAGCGACCGGATGTAGGTCCCGCCGGAAACCCGGGCGAAGAATCGCACACGGTCTCCTTCACGCCCCAGGAAGCCAAGCTCGAAGACCTCCACCTGCCGGGGCTCCTTTTCCACCGGGTCGCCCCTGCGGGCCAGCTTGTACAGGGGCACTCCCTGGTGCTTCAGGGCGGAGAAGACCGGCGGCTTCTGCCAAATCTTCCCCCGGAAGCGGGCCAAGGCCGCGATGATCTCCTCGTCGCTTACGCACACCTCCTGCGCGCGGGACGTCACGGTCCCGGTCAGGTCCTGGGTGTCGGTCTCGACTCCCAGGAGCATTTCGGCCTCGTAGGCCTTCCGCCCGTGCAGGAAAAAGCGCGCCAGCCGAGTAGCCTTTCCCAGGCACAGGACCAGGATCCCGGTGGCGAAGGGGTCCAGGGTTCCGGTATGTCCGATCTTGCCCTTGGGCGTGAGCTTCTTCACCTCGGCCACGGCTTTGGCCGAGGTGATGCCCTCCGGCTTGTCCAAAACAATGATTCCGTCCATCGCGCATCGCGGGCGGCGCTCTCCGGGCCCTTGGTTTTCAGCCCGTTGCGCCGGAAAGTGTTACAGCCCGCCTTCCTTTTTCAGCGAGGCGAGGACCTCGTCCACGTGCCGCGCATGCTCTATGGCCTTGTCGTACAAAAAGTCCAGGTCCGGCATGTACCGGAGCAGCAGCGTGGCGGCCAGCTCGCGCTTCAGGAAGCCGCGGGCATGGGCGAACCCTTCGGCCGCCGCCTTCTTCTCCTGCTCGCCGCCCGCCACCGTGTAATAGATGCGGGCCAGTCGGATATCCCGGGTGACCTTCACCGCGGTCACCGTCACCCCGGAGATCCGGGGGTCGTTGATCTTGCGCAAAAGCGCGCCGGCAAGCTCCTCGCGGATTCGGCTGGCCACCCGCTCGGCGCGGTCGAAGTTTTTGTTCACCTGAAAAACCCTTCCCCGCCTCCGGGGCTTTGCCGTCAGGATACGGTCATGATCTCCGAGTCGATGTCTATGATCTCGGCGAGCCCCATGTCCTCCACCAGGTTGATGGCCTGGTCCATCTTGGAGTTTATCAGGCTGACGTCGTTTCCCACCATGGAAAAGCCGATCTCCGCCCGTTGGTGGATGTCGTTTGCGCCGGTTTCGGCCACGGAGGCGTTGAAGTTGCTACGCATCCGGCCGATGATGGATTTCACCACCTTGCGTTTTTCCTTCAGGCTGTGGCACTCGGCCACCCTGAGGATGATGACTCCGTATCCGACGACCATGTCCCTTCCGCCCGGCGGGCGCTCCCTACTGGAGGGTGGGCTTGATCTCTTCCAGGTAGTAGAACTCCAGGATGTCGCCCACCTTGATGTCGTTGTAGTTTTCCAGGCCCACGCCGCATTCGTAGCCGGCCGCGACCTCCTTGACGTCGTCCTTGAACCGGCGCAGGGAGGAAACCTTGCCGTTGTAAACGACGATGCCGTCCCGCACCAGGCGGACCTTGGCCCCGCGCTCCGCCTTCCCGTCCTGGACATGGCAGCCCGCGATGGTTCCGATCTTGGGTATGGTGAAGGTGTTGCGCACCTCGGCGCGGCCGGACACCCGCTCCTCGAAGGTGGACTTCATCATGCCCACGATGGCTGCTTTGACGTCGTCTATGACGTTGTAGATGATGTCGTAGTAACGGATCTCCACCTCCTGGGCGGAGGCGGCCTCCATGACCTTGGCGTTGGCGCGCACGTTGAAGCTGATGATGAGCGCGCCCGAGACGGCGGCCAGGTTCACATCCGACTCGGTCACCGCTCCGGTGGCGGCGTAAATGACGTTGATGCGCACCTCGGTGCCGGAGAGCTTCTCCAGGGACTCCCGGAGGGCTTCCACCGAGCCCTGCACGTCCGCCTTGATGATGAGGCCCAGCTCCTTGACCTCCGTCTCCTGCATGCGGGCGAAGAGGTTCTCCAGGCTGGGGCGGGCCGTCTTGGCCAGCTCGGTCTGGCGCTGCTTCTGGCTGCGGTGGTAGGAGATTTCCTTGGCCACCTTCTCGTTTTCCACGCTGATGAGCTCGTCGCCGGCCATGGGCACTCCGGAAAGGCCCACGATCTCCACGGGGTAGCTGGGGGTCGCCAGGTCCTGAGGCTCGCCGCGGTCGTTCTGCATGGCACGGACCTTGCCGTAGCTCACGCCGCAGACCACGGAGTCGCCGGCCTTGAGGGTTCCCTCCTGGATGAGTACCGTGGCCACGGGGCCGCGGCCCGGGTCCATCTTCGCCTCCACAACATGGCCGCGGGCGGGCCGGTCCGGGTCGGCGGTGAGCTCCATGACCTCCGCCTGGAGCAGGATCATCTCCAGGAGTTCCTCGATGCCCATCCGCTGCTTGGCGGAAACCATGGCGAAGATGGTGTCCCCGCCCCACTTTTCCGGAACCAGGCCCTGGTCGGAAAGCTCGCGCATGACGCGGTCCGGGTCGGCGCCGGGCTTGTCCATCTTGTTCACCGCCACGATGATGGGAACGTTGGCGGCCCGGGAGTGGTGGATGGCCTCCACGGTCTGGGGCATGACCCCGTCGTCCGCAGCCACCACCAGCACCACGATGTCCGTGACCTTGGCCCCGCGGGCGCGCATGGCCGTAAAGGCCTCGTGTCCGGGGGTGTCCAGGAAGGCGATATTGCCGCGTTCCACTTCCACCAGGTAGGCGCCGATGTGCTGGGTGATGCCGCCCGCCTCGCCCTCGGTGACCCGGGTTTCCCGGATGGCGTCCAGAAGCGAGGTCTTGCCGTGGTCCACGTGGCCCATGATGGTGACGACCGGCGGACGGGTGACCATGCTCTCCGGCTTCTCGGCCTGGGTCTTGATGAGGTCCTCCTCCACGAACGCCGCCCGTTCCACCTCGTACTCGAACTCCGAGGCCAGGAGCGCTGCCGTGTCGTAGTCTATGACCTGGTTGATGGTGGCCACCTGGCCCATGGCCAGGAGCTTCTTGATGAGCTCGGCGGCCTTGACGCCCATGCGTTTGGCCAGGTCCGCAAGGGCGATGGCCTCGTCCACCCGGATGCGCCGCTTGATGGCCTTGGGCATGGTGGCCGCGGGCTTCTGCGGCCGCGGAGGCACGCCCTTGCCCTTCTTCTGCTTGCGCATGCGGGGCGTGTCCTGGTCGTAGAGGTCCGCCCCTTCCACCACCTCCTTCTTGCGAAAGGAGATCTTCTTCTTGAAGAACAAGGAATCGGCCTCCTGGGGCTCATCCTTTTTCTTGCTCTTCTTTTTCTTGCGGTCCTTCGAGTCGTCTTCGGAGGCGGCGGCTTCCGTAGTGGCGGGCCGGGAGGGAGAGGCCGCCTGGGAGCGCATGTCGCCGGGCAGGGTGGGGGTCACCGGCTTGTCCGGAAGGCTGATGATGCGGGCCGCGGTTTCCTTTTTCTTCTTCTTGCGGCCCTTGGCCTTGGCCTCTTCCTCCGCGGCAGTTGCGGCGGCGGCGGAGGCGGCGGGGGCGGCGGCCTGCGACTCTGCCGGCGTCTCGGGCTCGGGAGTCGGTTCCGGTGCTGGAGCTGCTTCCGCGGTCGGAAGTGCCTCCGCCGGCTTCTCGGGCTCGACGGCCGGAGCTTGGGGTGCGGCTTCCGGCGCGGGCGCGGCTTCCGCCACGGGTGACGCAGGCTCGGGCTCTTGCACCGGAGGCGGCGCTTCCGCAGGCTCCGCCGGCTGCTCGGCCGCAACGGGCGCAGGGGTTTCCTCGAGCGGCGGCTCGGGCGCGGGGGGCTCCGCTTCCGCAGGAGCAAGTTCCTCCGGCTCGAGCGCCTCGGCTTCCGCCGGGGCAGCGGCCTCGGCTTCCAGCTCCGGCTCGGCCTCCACGGCCTTGCGGCGCCGGCGGATCACCCTCTCGCCGATGCGCTTTTCGTCCACATTCTGCTTCTTGGGGCCGGTGATCGCGGCTTTGATGGCCACCACGATCTCGTCCTCCAGCCCGCTGGTGTGGCTTTTCACGGGCGCCTCGAGCTCAAGCGTCTGGATCAGGTCCATCAGATCCTTGTTGGTCATGTTGAGCTCGCGTGCAAGCTCATAGACTCTGAGTTTCGCCATCCGTTCCTCTCACCTGCGGTAATCTGTAACGGGATGTTCCCGCCCGGGGCTGCTACTGATTCTCTTCGCCTTCCGCCGGCAAGGGCTCTTCCTGCCGCTCCGGCTCGGTGTCCTGGGGCTCGTCTCCGGCCGGGGCCGGCGCAAGGTCCGTCGGCGCAGCCTG
>JBFMHL010000334.1:0-7469 GCA_040753055.1 Thermodesulfobacteriota bacterium
AGTGCAGGAAGTTTTGCGGAAAGGGGGGTTGGGGTTTGGGGGAGGGGGGAAAAGCCGCTTTTTCAAAAGGGGTTGTCCCCCCTCCCCCAAGAATCTTTGGTGCAGTTAATCTGTTACGCCGTTTTCCTCTACTTGAATATCCCCTGGATGAACACCTCGGCGATTTCGTTGGCAGCCTTGTCCACGTCCACGGGCGCCTTTGTGTCTCCGCCGCCGCCGAAGTAGAAGTAGGCGGCCCGGAGCACGGCGCCGGAGAAGAGGTTTGCGGTGAGCTCGATGTTGAGGTCGTCGCGCACGTTATTGTTGTGGAGCCCCAGCCTGAGGTCGTTCAGCGCCACGGTGAGGATGCGAGCCTCGAACTTGCGGGACACGGACTCCAGGTTGCCGGGAAGCCCCAGGCCCACGCGCAAAAGGATATTGCAGAGGTCGCGGTCGTTGGCGAAGAAGGCCAGGTTTTTTCGTATCCGATATCGCAGATAGTCCTGGGGGGAGATGGTGGCCAGGTCAATCTCGTCCTTCCACTCGCCCATGGCCTGCTCCCACTGCTTGTAATAGTCCTCCAGGAGCGTGATGAAGATGTCGTCCTTGTTCTTGAAGTACTGGTAGACCGTGCCCCGGGCGATCTTGGCCTCGGAGATGATGTCGGAGATCTGGGTGCGGTAGTAGCCGTTCTTGGAAAAGAGCCTTTTGGCGCACTCGAGGATGACGGCCTTTCTCTGGGCAGGCTTCATGGCAGTTCCATTCCGCGGCGGGCAGCCGCGCCGGAGTCCGGCCTTCGGAAGGCCGGGAAAGGCGGATCGGTTATCGGCGGCTTCGGGGCGGCACCTTCCGCGAGCCCGTCCGGTATGGGTCCGGCCTTTCAGGTTATGGTTGACAACAGCCCTTCGCCTGACTAAACTGACATGTCAGTCTAAATCACGGGCACGGGACTGTCAAGGATTACCCGCATCTCTGATTAACCATTTGAAAATGAGAGAAAAAAGCATGCTTAGGGTGAAGAGGGGGACACTGGGGCTGGGGCTTTTGTTGGTGTTGTTCCTGTTTTCCACGGCCGAGGCCCGGAAGCTGGGCGACATCACCATGCCGGACACGTTGTCCGGCGAGGGATTGAACCTGGTGCTGAACGGCGCGGGCTTCCGTACAAAGTACTTCTTCAACATTTACGGGTGCGGGCTTTACCTGCAAAAGCAGGATAAAGACGCGAAAAAGATCATCGAGGCGGACGAGCCCATGGGGGTTCGGATGCACTTCGTTTTCCGCAAGGTGTCCGGCAAGGAGATGTCCGACATGCTGGACAAGGGATTCACCAAGGCCACCAAGGGCAACACGGCACCTATCCGGGAGCAGATCGAGCATCTGCTGGCGTTGCTCCCCGCCACCCTCTACCGGGGCGATATCGTGGATCTTTTCTACGTGCCGGGCCGGGGCATCGTCTGCTACATCAACGGCAAGTATGCAGGCGAAGACCCGGGCCTGAACTTCAAGCAGGCGGTGTTCGCCATCTGGCTGGGGGACGAGCCGGTGAACGAGACCCTGAAGAAGGAGATGCTGGGGAAGTAAATCGGCCGGACCGGCGGCCCTTTCTTATGCTTGGATAGCCGGGGTCCCGCCAAAGGGAGACGGGCCCGCGATCCCGACTTTTTTTATCCGGACGTAAAAAATTTCATCCGGGGGCTTGACAGGGAGGATCAGGGGAGGTAATTAGACTGACATGTCAGTCTAACCCACCCTCAAAAGGAGGCGCACCATGCTGAACGTTCCTGCCAACATCACCATTGACGACCTTCTCCTCCAGTTCTCCCCGGATATGGCCAAGGGCATCATCGCCCTTTCCGGAAAAGCCGCGGAGCTCGCCGGCACCACCTTCTCCCTTTGCATTGACGTATCAGGCGACCTTTACAGCTACGTGGTAAAGGACGGAGCCGAGTTCGACGTGAAGAAGGGAAGCATCGCAAACCCCATGGTCCATATCAAGATCTCCAAGGAAGACCTCGCCAAGATGATCAAGACCAACAGCCTGGATATGCTCCTGGGGATTCAGAACGACCTGTCCCGCGCCAAGTACGACGCCCTGAACCGGGTCAAGGGCCAGATGACCGCGGTCTTGTCCAATGACGACGGAAGCGCTTTCACCATCGTGGCCGCGTTGAACGGCGCCGAAAATCCCAAGGCCACCTTCCGCATGGCCACCAAGGACTCGGCGGCCCTCATGCGCAAGGAAGCCAACCCCGTGAACCTGTTCATGTCCGGAGCCATGAAGATCGAGGGCGACATGGCCTTTGCCATGTCCACCCAGCCGCTGTTCAGCTAAAGGCCCCCCCTCCCGCAGCCCTGGGCGTGGCTTGCGGGAGGTCACGAAGCGGTCGGATGTCTTCTTCGCACGGATAGGGCATGGAAGGAGAAACATCCCGGCGCCGAAGCCGGTCTTGACCCGGGTACGGCGACCGTGTTTGAAAGAGGACGGCAAGGGAGTGCGGGACCGGGAAGCGGCCTGTTTGCCAAGAAGGCCGCCGGAAGGTCCCGCACCGTTTTTTTACTAACGAAAGCCGCTTCAGGAGGACGCCTTGTACGAAGAAACCCCGTGGTTCGCGGAATACGATGTCTTCGGAATCCCCAAAACACTCAAGCCCTATCCGGAAAAACCCGTAGGCGACATCCTGGTCAGAGCGGCGCAGAAGTTCCCGAACCGGGGGCTGGTCCAGGGACCGCGGTTCCTCTCCTACCCGGACCTCCTGGACCAGGTGGACCGCCTGGCCACGGCGCTGGCGGGCATGGGGCTCGTGAAGGGCGACCGGGTGGCCACCATTCTGCCCACCTCCATCCCCTTCGTGGTGGCCGACTATGCCATCGGCCGGGCCGGGCTCGTTCACATCCCTTCCAGCCACCTGGAGCCCATCCCCACCTTGGTCCACAAGTTCACCAAGGGCGGGCCCAAGGCGCTTCTCTGCATGTACGATCACGCGGCCATCGCCGAGGAGCTCCGGGGCCAGACCCCCATCGAAACGGTTGTGGTGACGCGGCTTTGCGATTGGGAGAAGCCCGGCTCGGAGCCCAAGCCGAACCTTTCGCTGGCAAACTGCTTCTGGATGGACGAGCTCATAGCAAAAACCGCGCCCGCACCGCCCCGGCTTGCCTGGGACGTGCAAAAGGACCTGGAGACCCTGCTCTTCACCGGCGGCACAACGGGCCTTCCCAAGGGCTGCATGCTCAGCCACAGCTGCATCCACTCCAACGCCATCCAGAACGACGCCTTCATGGGGGCGGCCGGGAAGATCATCTCCGGCGCCGTCTCCATTTTGCTGGGCGTGCCCTTCTTCCATTCTTACGGCCACATCGTCATGCACACCGTGACCCTCATGGGCGCCAACCAGCTTCTGGTGCCCGACTCCCGGGACACGGACGCCATGGCCGCCATGATCAAGGAGCACAGGCCGGCCATCCAGATCGGCGTGCCCACCCAGTTCATGAAGCTTGCCGGAGACAAGCTGAAGGGCTCGGGCATCCTGGGCATGTCCGGCTCGGCGCCTCTGCCCCCCAACACCCAGAAGGAGTTCGAAAAGGCCTCGGGCGGCGGTATCATGGAGGGCTACGGGCTGTCCGAGATGGGCCCCGTCACCCACCTGAACACCTCCTTCCTGCTGCGCATCCTGGGAGGCCGCGGTCCCGCACGCTTTTCCAACATACTGCTCAAGATCCCGGGCGTGACCTTCCTCCTGAACCGGCTGCTGCGCCTCATGGGCCCCCAGACCGTCGGTTACCTCTTCACCCGGTTGGTCTCCGTCCTGGTAAAGCTCACCTCGGGCAAGGGCAAGGGCTCCAAGAACGAAAAGCGCGGCACCGCCGGCATTCCCTACCCCGACACGGAGATCCGCATCCTGGACGTGAATACCGGCGCCCAGATTCCCATCTCCGAGGTGGTCAAGGGCCGCCGCGGAGAGCTGTGCATGCGCGGCCCCCAGCGTATGCTGGGCTACTGGCCCGATGCGGGCTCGGGCATGGACCGCGACGGATTCATCCACACCTCCGACGTGGTGGAGATTGACGAACGCGGCTACTTCTTCATCGTGGACCGCACCAAGGACATGATCATCGTAAGCGGCTACAAGGTTTACTCCCGCGAGGTGGACGACATCCTCTACGACCACCCGGCCGTGGAGATCGCCGCTACCGTGGGCGTGCCCGACCCCGAGCGCGAAGGCTCCGAGCGCGTGGCCGTATTCGTCCAGCCCAAGCCCGAGTTCAAGGGCAAGGTCACCGAAGCCGAGATCATCGAGTACCTGCGTGCCCGCATCGCCAAGTACGCGGTGCCCAAGCAGGTCTTCATGGTGGACGCCATCCCCCTTACCGAGGTTCACAAGGTCAACAAGAAGGTTCTGCGGGAGCAGGCCAAGCAGACAGGGAAAGCCCAATAACCGGGATTTTTGCCGGAATCCGGGGCCGGGGAAGACACCGGGTTCACCCCGTGCAAAACGCCCCTCATCATTATTTCAACGGAGGACTCCATGAACGAATGCGTTTTCATTGATGGCGTGCGTACCGCCAACTCCCGGGCCCATTTCGAAAAGGGATGGTTCCGCAACCGGCGTCCGGACGAGCTGCTCACCGCCTGCTACGACGCCCTCTTCGCCCGCAACACCAAGGTCAAACCCGAGGACGTGGAAGCGGTGCTGGTGGGCTGCGCCAACATCTCCGGCTGCCAGACCGACATCGGCCGCCTGAGCTGGCTGGCCGGCGGCTTCCCCGAATCGGTGCCCTCCAACACGCTCACGAACCAGTGCCCCTCGGGCATGTCGGCCATCATGCACGCGGCCCGGGCCATCATGACCGGCGAGACCGAGATCATGGTCGCCGCCGGCGTGGAGGACATGGAGAAGGTGCCCATGGGCGCCAACTACGACTTCCCCCACCGCCTGGGCAAGCGCTACAACGGCATTGACCTGCTCATGGGCTCCACCGCCGAGAAGGTGGCCGAGGTCTACAAGATCGCCCGCGCCGACATGGAGAACATGGCCGTCTGGTCCCACAAGAAGGCTTATGAAGCCACCCAGGCGGGCAAGTTCAAGAACGAGATCGTTCCCATCAAGGGCCTGGACGACAACGGAAACGAAATCGTCGTGGACACCGACCAGTGGGTCCGGCCCAAGATGGACCCGGCCAAGCTGGCCACCATGCAGAGCCCCTTCAAGCCCGGCGGGGTGGTCACTGCGGCCACCTCCTCGCCGCTCACCCAGGGCGCCGCGGCGGTGCTCCTCATGAGCCGCAAGAAGGCCGACGAGCTGGGGCTTTCCTATTCCTACAAGTACTCTTGCGGCGTTCTGGCGGGCTGCGACCCCACCGTCATGGGCATCGGCCCTATCCCGGCCGTCCAGAAGCTCTTTGCCAAGACCGGGCTTTCCGCCAAGGACATCGGCCCCATCGAGCTCAACGAGGCTTTCGCATCCCAGAGCCTGGCCTGCATCCGCGAGCTCAACCTGGACAAGCCCAACGCTCCCTTCGACCGCGTCAATGTCTGGGGCGGCGCCCTGGCCCTGGGCCACCCCCTGGGAGAGTCCGGCGCCCGCATCATTGTGACGCTTTTAAACGTTATGAAAACAGACTTCCCCGACGCCAAGTACGGCATGGGCTCGCTGTGCGGCGCCTTCGGAAACGCAGCTGCGTTGTTGGTGGAGAAGGTTTAAAAACCAAAAGCAGAAGACTTTGCGGGGGAGGGGGCCAAAGCCCTTTTGGAAACCCGGTTTTCCCCCCTCCCCCGCACCCCCTTCCCCTTCTTTCCGGAAAACTTTCCGGTGCGGGGTTTTCGCACCGCCCTTGCATCATTGGGCTTTCAGCAAAGTCGTTGCCGGTCGGCACCCCCTTCCGGATTGCCCTCCCCCATTTATCCGTCTTGACGAGTCCGATTTTCGCCCCTATCTTTTATAACAACCTGTAAAGCTTTCCTCAAAAGCGGCCCCGGAAATTTTTCGGGCCGCCCGCCTTTCGTTCCAGCCTTTTTTGCGCCATGGGGCGCGAAGCAGCCAAGGGTTTCAAAACCAGGAAACAGAAAGGAGAAAGCTATGGCGGAAAGCGTGTACAAGGTCATCGAACTCATCGGAACCAGCCCCAAGTCCTGGGAGGAAGCCGCCAAGAACGCGGTGGAAAAAGCGGGAAAATCACTGAAGGAGCTTCGCATCGCCGAGGTGTCCGAAATGGACATGAAGGTGGAGGAAGGTAAGGTGGTCGCCTACCGTTGCCGGGTCAAGCTCTCCTTCAAGTACCTGGGCGAGTAGGCCCCCGACAGGTTTCCGGCGGTCCCTCCGCCGGGAAAAGGCAAAAAGGAAGCCGGCCCCGCAATAGCGGACGCCGGCTTTTTCCATTCATTCCCCTGTGCGTTTCCCGCCAGGCCCCGGATATCGTCTCCTCCCCGCCGGGCCCCTGGCCAGCAGGCGGGCTTTACCGTGTCCCTGCAGTCGCCTCCGCTCTCTTCTTCAGGGCCTCGTTCATCAGCACGAAGCCCTGGCGGGTGGGCTCCTCCATGTACTTCCAGGCAAAGGGAAGGGCCACGCCCCAGAAGTCCATGCGGTGCACCAGCGTGACGCCGCGGCCCGCCGGCAGGATCTCGAAGATGTGCTCGCCCGAAGCAAAGCCCGGAAACAGGGTGTGCCCCAGCCAGGCGAAGCTTTTTCCCGGCTCGGCCGCCGTGACCGTGGCCGTGAAGCTGTGCACCCGGCCTCCGGGCACCCGGGGGTGGCACTCGATGATGGCTCCGGGCAGCGCCCTTCCTCGGGACTGCACGATGAAGGGGTTCCAGTCGGAGAAACGGGAGAGGTCGGTCAGGATGTTCCAGACCGTTCCCGCGTCCGCGTTTATCTCGATCTCCGTATAGAGCCTCCTCTGCTCCCGCGCCTTGCGGACGCTCAACCCGACAATGGCGTAAAGGCTGGCCCCGGCCAGCAGCCACTTGATCCAGGCGGCCAGCGCGCTGGCGAACACCATTCCGGCCGTAATGCGGGAGTAGTCACCCAGCATGTAGAGGTGCGCCGCGTTCTCCAGAAGATCGCAGAAGCCCGCCATGAACGGCATGGCGAAGAGCACCAGGTTCCTCCGCTCCGGCTTCTCGTTCTCATGGTTGGTGAGGGCCGCGATGAACGATCCCAGGAACAGGGCGTAGAGGATGGGCAACGCTGTGTCCGGGAAGAAGTGGTTCCGGTACGCGGAGAGCTCCGCCGGGCTCCAGGACGTGAGGATGGAAAGGAAGGTGCTCCGGCAGAAGGTGGTCTGGATAAGCAGGAGATCCGGGGCGATGTGGCCCAGCACCTTTCCCACCGTCACCTGGACCGGGAGGTAGAGCACGGCCAACAGAAGCACCAGGCGGGGCCTGGCCAGCCGCCGGTAGAAACGGACAAAGGCGCTTTCGGATGAAATGGACATGACTCCCCCGCTTCCGTAATAAGAAGAAAAAGGATTATTGCGGGGGAGGGGGGAAAACCCCT